>JAAWIE010000001.1 GCA_022796195.1 Lawsonibacter sp.
GCTGGTCAGCTGGGGCCAGGGCGGCGTGGACCCCAAGATCATGGGCGTGGGCCCCGTGCCCGCCTCCCGTCAGGCCATGGAGAAGGCCGGCCTGAAGATCGAGGACATCGACCTGGTGGAAGCCAACGAGGCGTTTGCCGCTCAGTCCATCGCGGTTGCCCGTGAGCTGAACTTTGACATGAGCAAGGTCAACGTCAACGGCGGCGCCATCGCCCTGGGCCATCCCGTGGGCGCTTCCGGCGCACGCATCATCGTCACCTTGCTCCATGAGCTGGCTAAGCGGGACGACGCCAAGAAGGGCCTCGCTACCCTGTGCATCGGCGGCGGCATGGGCGTTGCCACCATCTTCGAGAAGTGCTAAATTTTTAACACAGCAGCCGGCCTGGGAATTTTCCCAGGCCGGTTTTTTGCTCCATCCGCAGGCAAAAAAGCCTTCCCCTCTGGGGAAGGTGGCACGGCAAAGCCGTGACGGATGAGGCCGGTCCTGCTCTGGGCTGGCTCCACCGCTTGTGTGCCGCCCCCCCCTCATCCGCCCCCTACGGGGGCACCTTCCCCCAAAGGGGGAAGGCTTTTATTCGTCTCCCAGACACTTCAGCTTCTTTTCCATGTGCTCTCGCAGAATATGCCGGATACAATTTGGTACAGTCCGGAACTCCTCCTCAGCCAATTTTTTTAGTTTTTCATAGAGTTCCTCTGACATTCCAACTGTTACTTTTCTGTCAATCTTTTTCATAATGACACCTCCTTGCATCATTATACTCTATGAAGCATAAAATGCAACCCCTTGCATTTTCTTTGCAGAAAACTTACACTATATCACATATAATAGTGCAAGGCGGTGTAAGTAATGTCAGAAAGTATATTAGTAAACCGGACGAGATTCACCTCATCCTTGAAAAATGAACTGGCAAAGGAACTTGATCTGTTGGCGCAAAAGACCAGAATTCCAAAATCACGCCTGCTTGATGAAGCTGTGGAAGATCTTTTAAGAAAGTACAAATAAACACTGGAAACGAAAAACCCCGGATACCTGCTCCAAGGTATCCGGGGCTTCCCGTTGAAAAAGAGGATTAAAATGAAACGAACTGTCTCTTGCAGATTTTATGATACAGGAAAGATATTAATAAATCCAACGTCATTTGTTACAAAAGGATTAAATCCCCTAAAAATGAAACTATTTGCGGGAGAAATTTTAGCATAATTGGACATTCTTGCCGGTCTTGGGCAGAGAGAAAGGCTGACGGAGCGACCCGCCAGCCTTTCAAAAATGGAGGATAGAATGAAAAAAACGTTTCTTGCCTTGCGAGTATTAGTATAGCCAAGAGATTTTACAAAAGTTCTTGTGAAATGTTACAAAAGGTTTAAATCTTAACGCAGGCTTTGAAAAAATTCTTGGAGCATCCTCTCACACTCCTCCTCCATCGGGCCTTGGTAGATACGGGGCCGGTGGTTAAACCGCTCCTCAAAGAGATTGAGCACCGACCCGCAGCATCCGGACTTCTCCTCTCGAGCGCCGTAGTGCACCTCCGGCACCCGGGCATTGATGATGGCTCCGGCGCACATGGGGCAGGGCTCCAGGGTGACATACAGCCTACAGCCATGGAGCCGCCAGCTGCCCAAATGGGCGCAGGCCGCCCGGATGGCCTCCACTTCCGCGTGGGCGGTGGCGTCGCCCCTCGCCTCCCGGCGGTTGCGCCCCCGGCCGATAATCGCTTCGTCCCGGACAATCACACAGCCCACCGGAACATCGCCCTCTGCGACGGCTTCCCGGGCCAGGGCCAGCGCCTCGGCCATAAAATATTCGTGATCCATCTCACCGCCTCCTCTGTGCAGCGGCGGCCGCAGCCGCTATCAACATTCTACCCGATACCCCAAGTTTTCGCAACCCCTTGCCCAAGAGCGAAAACCGTGGTAAAATATGCGGCAAATTCAATGAAGGAAGTCTGTCTATGAAATATTACCACGCTGGACAATTTGATGTCGCCGTCATCGGGGCGGGACATGCTGGAATCGAAGCCGCATTAGCCGCCGCCCGGATGGGAATGAAAACCCTCTGCTTCACCGTCAATCTGGACGCGGTGGGCAATATGCCCTGCAACCCGGCCATCGGAGGCACGGGAAAAGGCCATTTAGTACGGGAACTGGATGCCCTGGGGGGTGAGATGGCTAAGGCCGCCGACCGGGCCTGTATCCAATACCGTCTGCTCAACCGGAGCAAAGGCCCCGCTGTCTGGTCTCTCCGGGCCCAGGCCGACCGCCGGGAGTATCAAAAGGTGATGAAGCACGTTTTAGAGAAACAGGAAAACCTGTGGGTAAAACAGGCGGAAATTGTCGAGATTCAGACGGAAAACGGAGCCGTGTCCGGGGTTGTCACCCACACCGGGGCGGTGTATCAGGTCAGAGCCGCCGTGGTAGCCACAGGCACCCATCTGGGGGGGCGGATTGTGGTGGGGGAGGTGATCCGGGATTCCGGCCCCGATGGCCTGTCTGCCGCTCTGCCCCTAACGCAGAGCTTACTCCGCCTGGGTCTGTCCATCCGCCGCTTCAAGACGGGTACGCCCCCCCGAGTGAACGCCCGCAGTGTGGATTTTTCCAAAATGGAGCTTCAGACAGGGGACGGGGAGGGACTGGCCTTCTCCTTCCAGACGGACCAGCCCCCGGAAAACCGGGCGGTCTGCTACCTCACCTACACCAACCATGCCACCCATCAGATCATTCGAGCCAATTTGGACCGCTCCCCTCTCTATGACGGTACCATCGAGGGGGTGGGCCCCCGGTACTGCCCCTCCATTGAGACCAAAGTGGAGCGGTTCCCCGACAAGGAGCGGCATCAGCTCTTCATTGAGCCCATGGGGCTGGACACTGAGGAGCTGTACATTCAGGGGTTTTCCTCCTCTCTGCCTGAGGAAGTACAGATCGCTATGCTCCATACCATTCCCGGCCTGGAACAGGCCGAGATGACCCGGTGCGCCTACGCCATTGAGTATGACTGCGTAGACCCCACCCAGCTGGAAGCCACTCTGGAGACCAAGGCCGTCTCCGGGCTTTACGGGGCAGGACAGTTTAACGGCTCCTCCGGCTATGAGGAAGCCGCCGTCCAGGGCTTTGTGGCCGGGGTAAATGCCGCGCTGAAATTGCAGGGAAAGCCTCCTTTCATCCTCCGCCGGGACCAGGGGTATATCGGGGTGCTCATTGATGACCTGGTCACCAAAGGCACCAACGAACCCTACCGTATGATGACCTCCCGCACCGAATACCGGCTCCTCCACCGCCAGGACAATGCTGACCAGCGGCTTACCCCCATCGGTTATGAATTGGGTTTGATTTCCCGGGCACAATACGAGAAGGTTTTGGAGAAATACGCTGCCGTGGACCAGGAGGTACGCCGCTTGGAGCGCACCGGTACGCCGCCCTCTCCCCAGTTGTCTGCCTTGCTGGAGGAGAGGGGAGAACCTCCCGTCAAGGACGGCGCCCGGCTGGCCGACCTGCTCCGCCGTCCCCGGCTGGCCTACGCTGACTTGGCCCCCTTTGACTCCGGCCGGCCCATCCTGCCCCCGGCGGTGGTGAGTGAGGCGGAAATCACCATCAAATACGCCGGCTACATTGACCGCCAGCTGCGCCAGGTGGAGGAGGTAAAGCGTCTGGAGGAACGGCCTATGCCAGCGGATATCGACTATTTGTCCATCGCCGGCCTGCGGCTGGAGGCCCGGCAGAAACTGGACGAAGTCCGCCCCCGAAATTTGGGACAGGCCGGACGGGTCTCTGGGGTATCCCCGGCAGATGTGGCGGTGCTGATGGTGTATTTAAAGCAAAGGGAACCGTAAAATGAAAATTGGTTAAAAGACCACCGACGGATTTTCTACCGTCCGTTTTTTAAGAACAACGCTGGGCCTGTGCGCCCTGCACATGATTCCTGGGAGGAACTTTATGAACCTGACACAAATCAAGGGAAACACTTGGGTTATCGAGGCCAATCAGCTGATTCCGCTGTACAAACTGGATCACAGCCGCTGTGTCCTGCTGGACACCGGCCTGCTGGAAGAGCGGACGGCGCTGGAAGAGACGCTGTCCACCGCAGGGCTGACCCCGGTGGGGGTGCTGTGCTCCCATGCCCATGTGGACCACTGCGCCAGCAACGGCTATTTACAGGAAAAATACCAAACCCAAATCGCCCTCACCGCTCCGGAGGCTGGGATGTGCGCCTCTCTGCTCACGTTGAAGTGTTATTTCCTCACCCTCTCGCCGGGGATGGTAGCCCGGGAGTCCTCCTGCATGATACACAGGCCGGACATCATCATCCCAGCGGAGGATGGAACCTTTTCCTTCTGCGGGGCGGAATTTGAAATCGTCCACACCCCAGGGCACTCGGCGGGACATGTATGCACCATCACTCCGGACAATGTGTGCTACACTGCTGACGCCCTGCTCAGCCGCGAACTGCTCACTGCCAAGCTGCCTTACAACCTGAGCCAGGAGATGGCCCTCCACAGCCGGGACAAACTGCGGCGGCTGGACTGTGACGCCTATATTATGGCCCATCGCGGGGTCTGTTCCAGGACGGAAATTCAACCTCTCATTGATGTCAATCAACACCTGATCCACCGCAGAGCGGAGGAAATCCTAGCTCTGGTAAACCGGCCCATGACCGCCAGCCAGATTGACGAAGCAGTCTGCGGTCTTTACCAGCTCTTAACCCGCAAGCCCCGCCGCTCTCTGCGGTTTGAGCGCAATGTCCGGTTTTTTATCGAATATCTGGTGGATACGGGCCGTCTGGCTGAGGTGTGCCAGAATGGCGCCACCTACTACGCCCGCCCGGAGGAATTCTGACCGAAAACCGCCCCGCTCCATCCATCCGGAGCGAGGCGGCTTTTGCTGCTGTAATTCCAAGCATCTAAGGTCCAGGACAGAGCCCTCGGGCTATTCAAGACCAGTGGGACAGCTCCACCCGGACAAAATAGCCCTGGGGATGGCGGCAGACTGGGCAGTGAGCAGGGGCGGCAGTGGCCTCTACAACAAAGCCGCAGTGGAGACAGGTCCACTGCACCTCCACTTCGGAGAAAAACAATTGGTTTTTCTCCATCAGGTCTGCGAACTTTCCAAAGCGGTCCCCGTGGGTCTGCTCCACCCGGGCGATGTTCTCAAAGAGCTTGCCTACCAAGGGGAAGCCCTCGCTCATGGCGGTTTGGGCAAAGCTGCGGTAATCGTGCTCCCACTCCTGGTACTCGTTGTGCTGGGCGGAACGCAGGTAGTCCAGCATTCCGGAATAGATGTCCACCGGGTAGGTGCCGTCCACCTTGACGGTCTGGCCTGCGCAGTCCTCCAAAGCGGCGTAGAACTGTTTGGCATGGACCCGTTCCTGTTCAGCGGTGAACAGGAATACCCCTTGAATAACGGCCAGTCCCGCTTTGTTGGCCACCCCTGCGGCGATGGTATAGCGGTTCCGGGCCTGGCTCTCCCCAGCGAAAGCCCTCATCAAGTTCTCTCGGGTCTGGCTGTGGAGAAATGCCTGGGTTTTATCGGACATAGGAAACCCTCCTTCAAATCAGTAGGTTTAGTATGCCTCAAAGTTCGGAAGTTATTCCACCTGTTCCTATCCGAACGAGAATCACAAAGCCCCTTGCTTTTTTTTCTGTTGCGAGTATAATAACATCTAACGAGGGGGTGTCTTGTCACCCTGACACAAGGAGGCTTTCCCTATGAAAGCAAAGACAAATCTGACCATGCTCTGCGACTTCTACGAGCTGACCATGGCCAACGGCTATTTTCAAACCGGTTTACAGGACCGCATCTGCTATTTCGACGTGTTTTACCGCTCTGTCCCCGACAAAGGCGGCTTTGCCATTGCCGCCGGGCTGGTCCAGGTAGTAGAGTACATTCAGGAGCTGTGCTTTGATGAAGAGGACATCTCCTATCTGCGCACCAAGGGCTATTTCAGTGAGGAATTTTTGGGATATCTGCAGGACTTCAAATTTACCGGCGACATCTGGGCCGTCCCCGAGGGCACTCCCGTCTTCCCCAACGAACCAATTATGACCGTTCGGGCTCCCGCCATTCAAGCCCAGTTCGTTGAGACCTTTATCCTTCTCACCCTCAATCACCAGAGCCTGATTGCCACCAAGTCCAACCGCATCGTCCGCGCCGCTGAGGGCCGGCCGGTGGCGGAATTCGGTTCCCGCCGGGCCCAGGGGGCGGACGGCGCTTTGCTGGGCGCTCGGGCCAGCTATATCGCCGGCTGTGCCGCCACCGCCTGCACAATGGCCGACCAGCGATACGGTTCCCCCGCCACCGGCACCATGGCCCACTCCTGGGTCCAGATGTTCCCTGATGAATACACCGCCTTTAAGACCTACTGCAAGCTCTACCCCAATAACGCCACCCTGTTGGTGGACACCTACAACGTCCTCAAGTCGGGTGTGCCCAACGCGATTAAGGCTTTTCAAGAAGTTCTCATCCCCCAGGGTATTACCCGCTGCGCCATTCGGCTGGATTCCGGAGACCTAACCTACCTATCCCAGAAGGCCCGTGAGCTGCTGGATGCCGCTGGATTTTCCAACTGCAAAATTGTGGCCTCCAACGCCTTGGACGAGTACATCATCCGGGACCTGGTACGGCAGGGAGCCCGCATCGACTCCTTTGGCGTGGGCGAACGGCTGATTACTTCCCGCAGTGAGCCAGTGTTTGGCGGAGTTTATAAGCTGGCTGCCATTGAGGACGACCAAGGCAGGATCATTCCCAAAATCAAAATCAGTGAGAATGCCGCCAAGATTACCACCCCCCATTTTAAGAAGATTTACCGCATCTTCTCCAAAGACTCCGGTAAGGCCGAGGCAGACCTCATTTGCCTCCACGACGAGGAGTTTGACTTCTCCCAGCCCCTGGAGCTGTTCGACCCGGACGCCACCTGGAAACGGAAGGTGTATACCGACATTGAGGTCCGGGAACTGATGGTTCCCATCTTCCTGGGCGGTGAACTGGTGTATGAGGTACCTGATCTTCAAACCAGCCGGGCCTACTGCCAGCGGCAGGTGGACACCCTTTGGGACGAGGTCAAACGTTTTGAAAACCCCCATAATTATTATGTGGACCTCTCCCAGAAATTATGGAACATTAAGCAGTCCCTGCTCAACAGTCACGAAATGAACTGAAAAAACCGCCCCAGGTTGTACAGACACAACCTGGGGCGGTTCCATTGGACAGGGCAAATGTTTGCGATATTAGATGATGCTCAGTGCCAGCGTGATGATGATCCAGAGAATCGCCACCCACTTGGTCATCTTTGCCAGCTTAGCATCCAGGCTCTTAGCCTTGTTCTTGGACAGGAAGGTGTCCGCACCGCCGGCAATGGCTCCGGACAGGCCGGCGCTCTTGCCGGATTGGAGCATAACCACCGCGATAACCGCCAGCCCGCACAGGACCTGGACAATGGTGAGAATCAGATTCAGCGTATTCATGTTACTCGTTCCTTTCAGGGGCCCGGGGGCCGTAAATTGACTGTGTAAAACCCGGAAGTATCAAAAAGTTTACCACAGATCAGACCGGATTGCAAGTGTTTCCCGCAATCTTTGCGCAAAATCTCCAAGGGACTTTGCAGCCACAGTTATTCATGGGATTCCCTAGTTGTCTCCCCCCGCTTATGGATTGCGTTGAGGGACAGTTCTCCGGCTAATTTGAAAAGCGCATCCTCCATAACTTGCTCAGCAGACAGCCCCTTTGCTTTTTCACCTGCTTTGGCGTAAAAAGCAATTACATAATCCGGCACTTTCAGCGTAATTTTTTTCATTTTCCATCATATTCCTTCTCTGTCTAAACGATAACGATATAGTCGAAGCGGTCTTCTACGGTGTATTATGCCGCAGTGTCAAAAAGAGGTATACTACATTTTATCATTGAGGTCAACTGACCTCAATAAATTTCTCCCTTGTTGTTATCCTAATGATGACATAAGGGGGTATTTTATGATGGTAAAACCTGAAATTGTCGGCCGTATTTTGGCAGGATACAGGGAACAAAAGGGACTGACACAGGATGTTCTCAGCGGTTTAGCCGGGTTGGACCGTACGCACTACAGTAAATTGGAACGCGGCCTGCGCAGTCCAACTCTGGAGACACTTTTTAAACTCGGGCAGGCTCTTGATGTTCCTCCCCATGACATTGTCATAGCAATCGAGGATGCACATTCCAAATTATAAAAAATGCTCCGTACTTTACAAACTGTAGAATACGGAGCATTTTCCTTATCCCTTTTTCTTAGAGGCTTCCCGCATCCGGGCACCGTGATCCAGCAGGCGCTTGCGGAGCCGGAGATTTTCCGGGGTACACTCCAGCAGTTCGTCGTCAGCCAGGAACTCCAGGCACTGTTCCAGCGAGAGGGTGCGGGGAGTAGTCAGGCGGAGGGCCTCGTCAGAACCGGAGGCCCGCATGTTGGTCAGCTGCTTCTTCTTGCACACATTGACCGAAATATCCTCCGCCTTGGGGCACTCACCCACGATCATCCCGCCGTAGACCGGAGTACCCGCGCCGATGAACAGAGACCCGCGCTCCTGTGCGTTGAACAGGCCGTAGGTGACCGCCTCGCCCGTCTCAAAGGCCACCAGGGAGCCGGTGGACCGGCGGCTGATCTCTCCCTTCATCGGGGCGTAACTGTCGAAAACAGAGGCCATGATCCCCTCACCTTTGGTATCGGTGAGGAACTCGCTGCGGTAGCCGAACAGGCCCCGGGCGGGAACCAGAAATTCGATCTTCATCCGGTCGCCCACCGGATTCATTTCCAGCAGGTCGCCTTTCCGCGAGCCGATTTTCTCCATCACTGCACCCACACAGTCGGCGGGTACATCCACCACCAACCGCTCAATAGGCTCGCACTTCACCCCGTCAATCTCCTGGTAGAGAACCCGGGGAGGGGAGACCTGAAGCTCGTAGCCCTCCCGGCGCATGGTCTCGATGAGGATGGACAAAGACATCTCGCCCCGGCCCGCCACATTGAAGGAGTCAGTAGCTCCCTCCATCTCGGAGACCTTGAGGGACACATCCTTCAACGTCTCTCGAAATAGGCGGTCCCGGAGCTGGCGGCTGGTGACAAACTTGCCCTCCCGTCCGGCGAAGGGGGAATCGTTGACGGAAAAAGTCATTTCGATGGTAGGAGCGGAAATCTGCACAAACTCGATGGGCTCCACCTTCTCAGGGGAACAGATGGTGTCGCCGATGGTCACATCACCAATGCCGCTCATGGCGATGATATTGCCCGCCTCCACCTCCTGGACCGGCACCTTGGCCAAACCGTCAAACTCATAGAGTGCGGTGGCTTTGGCCTTAACCGGGGCGGCGTCTGGATGATGGTAGTTGCAAACCGCGATCTCTTGGTTCTGCTTTACACTGCCCCGCTCAATGCGGCCAATGGCAATGCGGCCTACAAACTCGTTGTAATCGATGGAGCTGACCAGCATCTGGAAGGGGGCGTCCAGGTCCACCTCAGGGGCGGGGATATAGTCCAAAATGGTGTCGAACAGGGGCTTTAAATCGCTGCCCGCCACGTCGGGCTGAACAGAGGCGGTACCCTGCCGGCCCGAACAGAAGAGCATAGGGGAGTCCAGCTGTTCGTCGGTGGCGTCCAGCTCCAGCAGCAGCTCCAGACATTCGTCGATGACCTCATACACCCGCTGGTCAGGACGGTCAATCTTGTTCACCACCACGATCACCCGATGGCCCAGTTCCAACGCCTTAGAGAGCACGAACCGGGTCTGGGGCATGGGGCCCTCGGCGGCATCGACCAACAGGATAACTCCGTTGACCATCTTTAAAATGCGCTCCACCTCGCCTCCGAAGTCGGCGTGGCCCGGTGTGTCCACAATGTTGATTTTTACACCGCCATATTGTACGGCGGTATTTTTCGCGGTGATCGTAATACCCCGCTCCCGTTCCAGGTCACCCGAGTCCATTACCCGGTCTGCCACGGACTGGTTCTCCCGGTATACGCCCGACTGCTTCAGCATCTCGTCCACCAAGGTCGTTTTGCCGTGGTCGACGTGGGCAATTATGGCAATATTTCTTAACTTCTCGTTCTGCATGGGAATGCACCTCAATATAATAGTAACGTTGACGGTACATTATACTGCGTTTGAAAGGGAATGACAATGGTTTTTTTGCCATTCTCTTTGGGCTTTTGGGGCTGTTTTGTGGCAAATTGCTCATGGTCCGGGCGAACTTTGCGCTATCAGCCCCGGCGGCCGGCGGCTGAGCAGGGCGGTTTTCCCCACGCACACAGGAAAATTTTGCACAAATCCCTACATTTTTAGTATTTCCTCTTGACGCACTCGAACATTTGATGTATATTATCTCTTGCTTGGAACATATGTTTTCTATCGGCAGTTTAAAAGTCCGTTTTTTGGGACAGACTTTGCGATAAACTCATCTTACAAAATGAACAGGGAGGGTACCTATATGCGGACGAAATATGATAAATTATTCCATTTTCCCCAGCGTGCCAGCAATGTGGTGGACCTGGAAGCCTTCCGCCGCAAAACGGCGCTGGCCCAGCGGGACTGTCTGGCCCGGAAAGCAATGGTCCCCTCCTGGTCTGAAGAGGAAAAACCTGTCTTTCAGCCAGTCGTGTTGGTTTCCACTCCTGCACAGCGCCGCCGGGCCCGGCGGCAGCACCGGGCTTGGGCGCTGGACGTCTGTGCCAGTTTGTCAATTATTTTGATGACGGTGGTCTTTGCCCTGCGAATACTATTATAACCACAATATCTTGTGTGATCTGTCACATCATGTACTATTCTGTCGAGGAACGCCGCAGTTTTCCCTGCGGCGTTCCATTTTTGTGTATTTTTTTGTAAATTTTTTGTTTCTGAGCAAAAAAGGGGCTTGACGCAGAGCCGGAAAATGTGTATATTGTTGTTACCATTTTGTAACTCTTATTTCACAATTGTCATCTTTTCCCCGAATCAGAGGTGATTTCCATGAAACAGACCCAAGATCCGGGCTGGACTGCCCGCCTCCCTGTGATCGGGGAGGAACAGCTCAAGGCCGCCCGGAAAGCCCAGCTCCAGCCTCCCCCCGAACCGGAGGCCCCTCCCGCCAAAAGCTGGAAACAGGAATTGAAACTTTATTTAAAAGCCGCAGGGGAGTGGAACCGCATCCATCTGCGCCGCTTGACCCACCTTCTTCACGGGGCCTCCGCCGGTACGCTGGCAGTGGGACCCGTCTCCTTTCTGCTGGTAGCGGCCGCTCTGGGCACCGCGCTCACCCTGACCACCCTGTATTCCACCAGCTACGCCGTTATCGTGGACGGGCAGGAGGTAGGTGTAGTGGCTGACCAGAGTGTAGTGGATCACGCCATCCAGACGGTGGAAAACCGGGGAAGCCAGCTGCTGGGCTATCAATATCAGGTAGAGGGGGAAATCAACTACAATTTTACCCTCACTTTGAAAAGTGATCTTAGCCGGGAACAGGATATCCGGGACTACTTTTACAGTCAGCTCAATGAGGTCAGCGACCAGCTCCGGGCCTTCCAAGTCACGGTTAACGGCCGGGTGATGGGCGTGGTGAAGAATGAAGCTGAGCTTAACACCATGCTGGACAACATCAAAGCCGAGTATGTCACCGACAGCACCATCGACTCTGACTTTGTGGAGGAACTTTCCATTGTCCCGGTATATGCTGTGGATGATTTGATGACAGTTAACGATATGGAAGAGGCCCTTAAAGCCAACACCACCGGCGAGACCACCTACACCGTGGTCAAAGGGGACACCTACAACGGCATCGCCTACCGCAACGATATGTCCCTCAGTGATCTGATGGAGCTAAATCCCCAAGCTGACATCGACCGCCTTATGGTGGGAGACGTGCTCAACGTTAAGGAGATCATTCCCACCCTGTCTGTCCAGACTACGGAACACGTTACCTACACCCAGCCCATCCAGTGCCCGGTGGAGGAGGTGGAGGACAGTTCCATGTATAAGGGGGATACCAAAATCCTCACCCAAGGGGAGGAGGGAGAAGCCCAGATAGAGGCCGACGTCACCTATGTAAACGGCCGGGAACGGGAACGGGATGTGACCAGCACCACTACCCTTCGAGAGCCCACCACCACGGTGAAAGCTGTGGGTACCAAGGAGAAACCCAAAACTGCCTCCAAAGGCTATTTCATCTGGCCCACCAGCAGCCGGCGCATTAATTCTCACTTCGGCGGACGGAACCTCTGGGGCCGCTATGACTACCACTCCGGCCTGGATATTCACGCCTCTTACGGCGAGGGCATCAAAGCCGCCGACGGCGGTACCGTCACCTTTGCGGGCTGGCAGGGCAGCTATGGCAATCTGGTGATTATTACCCATGACAACGGCATCAAAACTTATTATGCCCACAACTCCAGCCTTGTGGTTTCGGTGGGAGAAAAGGTCTATCAGGGGCAAGTGGTTGCCCGGGCCGGTTCTACCGGAAATTCTTCCGGCGTCCACTGTCACTTTGAGGTCCGGGTCAACGGCTCTGCTGTCAACCCGTTAAGTTACCTGAGATAATAGGAAACCACTCCCGGCGGTTATCCCGCCGGGAGTGGTTTGCTTCATCTTCCTCTCTGCTCTCGATAATACTGAGTACACAGATAGTCCTGGTAAAATTCCGCCTGTTCCCCTTCCAAACGGTTCACCAGTCCGCTCTCCGTCCAAAACAGGTCTCGGACATGGACCAGCGGAGTGACTGCCCGCATCTCTCGGGCCAGCTTCATAAAACCGGGACCCTCCCAGCCGCACTGGTCAAACAGTTCCTGCATCAGGAAACAGGGGGAAAACGCCCCGCCGTCCCCCAAAAATTCCCGGTCTAAGGCTGTCTTGGCTGCGGAATTGGCCCAGATCAGATAGGGGGTGGCATAGTAGCTGGAAAATCCTTCTAAAGTAGACAGATCAAACTCCTCCCCCAACTCTGTATAGACGGAATTGCCATTGCCCGCCCAAGGCTTATGGTCTCCGAAGAGGACCAACACCACCGGTTCGTCCAGGGCTTCCAGTCCTTCGGTCAGCTGTTCCACCGCTCCAATGGTCTTGGATACTCCGTTCAGATAGTTATTCAGAATGTTGCAGCTTGTCTCGGTCAGCCCTGAGCCGGCAGGGGTAAGATAGGCCGTTCCCTGGGTCGGATCTTCTCCGTAGGGGCCGTGGTTTTGGTAGGTCACGGAGAAGGAAAAGCAGGGGCCCGTATTCTGTTTCAACTGGCTCAGCAGCTCTTCCATCAATAGAGAATCAGAGTTCCAGAGGGCTGCGGTGGGCTCCACCAACTGGCCGTAATAGTTCTCGGTAAACCAGTAGTCCTCAAAACCCAGATATTGGTTCACATTCTGCCGGTTATAGAACCAGCCGTAGCCTGGATGGCTTCCAAAGGTCTGATAGCCCTGGTCGCGAAAATACCAGACGTAAGAATCGGTGGGGGAGCGGAAGTCCTGGTGGGTGGAATAGCCGGTAAGAAAGGCCCACTCGGTATCCACTGTCCCGCCGGCAAAGATGTTGGTCAGAAGATTTCCTGAGACCGACCGTCTCTCCAAATCATGCCATGGGGCGTAGACCTGAGCCACTCCCTCTTGCCCCTCCAGAGCCGCAAAGTCGGTAAGGTCGCAGAACGCCTCCAGCATAATGCCCATGACAGACACCCGTTTCCCCTCTGGAATCGGGCTGTCTGGATACTCCGCCAGCCGGACCGCCGCCGCTTTCTGGTTGTAGCCTGGAGGCGGGGTTGGAAACAAATCCCGGAAGGAGTACAGAAAGGGGTAAGGCCCGCCTTTGGATACAAAGACCTCCACATCGGACCACTGGTTTATATGCTGTATATTTGTGGTTTTCTGGTATATCTCCGGGTTAAGGTACAAACTGACAAAAGCCACCGCCATCAGCACCATACAGCTCAGCCCTCCAAAGGTCCGTTCCTGCCAGCCCCGCAGACCTCGGGGGAGGAGGAAGAGGGTGAACAACAGTCCGGCAATGAGGCACCCCAGGGCAAACCATACCAGCCAGGTTATATCCAGCGTATATCCCCCTACAATCCCTTTCGCCTCAGCGGCTAGGCGCAGGTCGGCAGCTAGAAAGGGGTCGGACCGCAGGCGAATCTTGAAGTAGTTCACCAGTGCCACCCCGATTGTAAGCGTAAAACTGCTCAAAAAGCCCGCCCAAGCCCGGCAGGTCAAAAAGTAGAACAGCCAGATCAGCAAGACCGGCGGCAAGAGATTAAGCAGCAGAATCCACGGATGTTCCAGATAGGAGCGGAACAATGCCGCACTGTCCAGCTTCACATATGCAGTTGCGGAAAAAACCAGGGACAGTACACCCACACAGCATCCCAGCCCCGTCAGAGCCAGGGCCATCCATAGGCGGCGGGCAGTTTTATATTCCTCCGCCTCCGGGGGCAGGCGAAGAATACGGAACAGCTTTTTCATAAAATCGTCTCTTTTCCAGGTCTGTCATTTTCCGTCCCATCGGACAGGATTCCCCTATTTTATCGAAAACAGCCGGAATTTGCAAGGGACCGGGAAAATTTAATCAATCCCCGCCCATTCTTGGGCGGGGATCTCGTTTGCTTTAATACGCCAGTTTTTCTTCCAGCCAGGATTTGAGCTGGTCAATGGGCACGCGGACCTGGTCCATGGTGTCCCGGTTCCGGATGGTAACGGCGTGGTCCGCCTCTTCACTGTCCGAACCGACGGTCTGGAAATCCACTGTGATACAGTAGGGGGTGCCTATCTCGTCCTGACGGCGGTAACGCTTACCGATAGAACCGGCATCGTCATAGTCCACCATGAAGTACTTGGACAGCTCGGTCTGAATCTCCCGGGCCTTGTCTCCCAGCTTCTTGGACAGGGGGAGGACAGCACACTTAAAGGGGGCAAGAGCGGGGTGAAAGCGCAGAACGGTGCGGACGTCGTTCTTTTCGGCGTCCACCACCTCTTCATCGTAGGCGTCGCACAGGAAGGCCAGCACCACCCGGTCGGCGCCCAAAGAGGGCTCGATGACATAGGGGATATAGTGTTCGTTGGCCTCCTGATCAAAATAGGTCTGATCCTTGCCCGAGGTGTTCTGGTGGGCGGTGAGGTCGAAGCTGGTCCGGCTGGCTACCCCCCACAGCTCACCCCAGCCAAAGGGGAAGACAAACTCAAAATCGGTGGTGGCATTGGAGTAGTGGCTCAGTTCCTCAGGGTCGTGGTCGCGCAGGCGCAGATTCTCGCTCTGCATCCCCAGCTGAAGCAGCCAGTCATGGCAGAACTTCTTCCAGTAGGCAAACCACTCCAGCTCAGTGCCCGGTTTGCAGAAAAATTCCAGCTCCATCTGCTCAAACTCCCGGGTACGGAAGGTAAAGTTGCCCGGGGTGATCTCGTTACGGAAGGACTTGCCTACCTGACACACGCCAAAGGGCAGTTTTCTGCGTGTGGTGCGCTGCACATTCTGGAAGTTGACAAAAATGCCCTGGGCGGTCTCGGGCCGGAGGTAGACGGTATTCTTGGCGTCTTCCGTGACGCCCTGGAAGGTTTTAAACATCAAATTGAACTGCCGGATGTCCGTCCAGTTGAACTTGCCGCAGGTGGGGCAGACAATCTGATGTTCGTCAACGAACTGCTTCATCTGGGCCTGAGTCATAGCGTCTACACTGTGTCCCAGCTCAAAGGAGTTGGCCTGGCACCAATCCTCAATCACCTTATCCGCCCGGAACCGCTCTTTACACTCCTTGCAGTCCATCAGCGGGTCGGAAAAGCCGCCCACATGTCCGCTGGCTACCCACACTTGGGGATTCATAAGAATGGCGGCGTCTAAACCCACGTTATAGGGGTTCTCCTGAACGAATTTTTTCCACCACGCCTTCTTCACGTTGTTCTTCAACTCTACGCCCAAAGGACCGTAGTCCCAAGTATTTGCCAGACCGCCATAGATCTCGCTGCCGGCAAAAATGAAGCCCCGCCCCTTGCACAGAGCTACAATTTTTTCCATCGTCTTTTCGGTGTTTTTCATTCAAATTCCTTCTTCCTTTTTCTGATTCAAGATGTTTTTGCATAGAAAAAAGCCCCAAGCCGCTCCGGCTCAGGGCGAACAAAAACTGTCCGTGGTTCCACCTGAATTCGCACCTGGCTGGTACGCACTCTGACCCGGATAACGGCGGGAACCGGCGGGGCATTTCCTCCCCGCGCTCCAGGGCGCCTTTCCAACACAGCTTTGGAGGATTTTCACCGGCCATCCTCTCTCTTCCGCCCGCTGTGTGGTACTCTTCCCTGTCTACGCGTTTCATTGGCCTATTGTAAGCCACTTTCCGGCCGCTGTCAAGGGGAATTTATCAGATTTTCGTCCTTTTTCCTCTCCAGCTCTGCCAGATGCTTCCGCAAAACCAAATTGATATAGCTGGAAAGGGAGCGGTCCTCCAACTCAGCTAACTGCTTCACACGGTTCAAAATGGGATCATCAATGGTAATACTTACTGATGTTTTAATCGGTTTCATAGAATCACCTCTTTTAGGATGATACTATTATTTCTCATTTGGCATTGACAATTATTGTTTTATCGTGTAAATTAGTGTTACTAAATGGTAAGGAGACGGATTTTATGTACAGCAACGAATTTGAAGCCGGGTTTTCCAGCTTTCTGGAACGCCATGAGTACGATGAGGCACAGCAATCCCTCTTTTCAATCGTGCGCAGCGCATACACCGCCGGCTGGCTGGCCGCAGGCGGCACTCCGCTGCAAGAACAGCGGCTCTTTCAGCTTATTATTACCCCGCCAAAACCGGAACATGAGCCGCCCGCAGAATAGCCAACAGTCTGAAAAAAATCCCCAAAGAACAAAATGTTCTTTGAGGATTTTTCTATCTGCTCAGCAATTTTTTCATGCCCTCTTCCAGCCCCTCCACCGTGAGGGGAAACATGGGCAGTTCTCTGGCTATCTCATCGTAGGTCTGGGACCAGTAGGCCCCCCAGTCCGGGCGGCTGCTGGGGTTGAGCCAGACCGCATGCCGGAAGCGTCCCTTCAACAGCCTCAGCCAATCCATGCCGCACTGGGGTCCGTCTGCCGCCCGGCCCCGGCCATACCACCCGCCGTTCAGCTCATAGGGCGCCATCTGTGCATCTCCCACGAAAATCAATTTGTAATCCCCGGAGAGGTTGGACAGCACCCAATCGGTGGCCACACTGTCTCGGGAGAGCAGGGTAGGGGCATTGTACAGCCGCCCATAGGGACAGTTGTGGAAATAATAAACCTTCAAATCCTTAAAATGCCCCGACTTGGAGACCGCTTGAAACAGGGCGGAACACAATTGGGCGTAGTAGTCCATGGAACCGCCGGAGTCCATCAGGAGAAGCACTTTTACCGTGTTTTCCCGGGGCCGCTTATAACGCACCTTTAATACTCCGCCGTTGTTGGCCGTATCCTGAATGGTGCGGCTGACGTCAAACTCAGTTGGGGGAAGGTCCACCAATCCGGAATACTGCCGCAGATGGCGCAGAGCCACTTGAAACTGCCGGGTGTCCAAGGTGTTGTCCCGGCGAAAATCTCGGAATTTCCGCTCTCCCGCCACCCGGAAGGCCCGACGGTACATAGACTGCCCGCCCACTCGGATGCCCTTGGGGGACAGGCCGGAGTTGCCAAAAACCGACATTCCATGGGTACCCACCCAGTAATTTCCGCCGTTGTGCTCCTCAGTCTGCTCTGCCATGCGCTCTTTCAGCATCTGCCCAATCTCTTCCTCTGTAAAACCCATATTTTTTAGGGCTTGGAGCTCATCCCAGTTGGCGTAATCTAATAGTACATCAGGTTTATTAAGCCAGTCAAGCAGTTCCTTAGACACCTCCTGCTGAAAGGGGACGTTTTTAAAATATTCCAGAAAAGTACGGTCGAACGTGTCAAAGTCCGCCTCACTCTTGACCAGCAGACAGCGGCACAGATGGTAAAACCCGGTAAAACTGGCCCCATGGAGGTTTTTGTATAACCCCTCCATCAGCGCCATCCACTCGGTCAACGAGATGGTCAGGCCGTTTCGCCGCAGGAGATACAGCAGATCTTCAAACATATTCTCACCTCTTTCGATCGGTTCCGTTGAATTTGGACCCCTCTTTTTAATTGTAACTCTGATTTACCTTTGTTCAAACCGGAGTTATTTATATTTCTGGCTCTCTGCCACCGCCAACTGGTCACAGCGGTTGTTATACTGGTTCTCCGCATGTCCCTTCACCCAATGAAGATTGACGGTATGCTTTTCGCACAGGTCCAGCAGACGTCCCCACAGGTCGGGGTTGAGTGCGGGCTTCTTATCGGACTTGATCCATCCTCTCGCCCGCCAGCCTTTGGCCCAGCCCTTGCCCAGGCCGTCGATGACATATTTGCTGTCTGAGTACAACTCCACAATACAGGGCTCCTTCAATGCCTCCAGAGCCGTAATGACTCCGGTCAGCTCCATCCGGTTGTTGGTGGTCTGTGCTTCTCCGCCGGACAGCTCCTTTTGATGGTCGCCGTACATCAAAATCGCTCCCCAGCCCCCAGGCCCAGGATTACCGGAACAAGCTCCGTCGGTGTATATGGTTACAGTTTTCATAGTAACTCCCTTCACAGGAACTTTTATGGAACGTCTTAATCTGACCTCCTGATCAATGACCTCACACACATGTTCAAAATCCTGCCAGATCTCTTCGTTGCTAAATCGTATCACGCAAATCCCATATCCTTGGCCCAGATACTCTGTCCGCAAATCATCATACTTCAGTCCATCACTTGTACAATGTTGTAAACCGTCCAATTCCACAGCCAACCTGGCCTGTGAACAATAGAAATCTAAGATATACCGGTCGAATGGAACTTGGCGGCGAAACTGAACTGGATATTTTCTTAAAAAATCATACCACAGATGGTTTTCTTCCCTTGTGGCTTCTCTACGTAGCTGCTGAGACAAACTCTTGATATAATATGGCTGCATAATTTTGTTCCTACGCAATAAAGCCTTCCCCCTAAAGGGGGAAGGTGGCACGGCGAAGCCGTGACGGATGAGGGACCACAGTTCAATCCCCCTCATCCGCCCCAGTGTGCGCACTGGGACACCTTCCCCCCGGAGGGTGGAAGGCTGCTTTCCCCAAACCCGCCCGCGTGAACTCGACGTCTGGTGGTGATAAAAACGTCTCAAAGACATAACGATACGGGTGTTACAGTTATGGACCTGATTGTAAGCCAGGATTCGAACCCAGCCGGGCAGGGTCCCGCCCACCCCCATACAATGTGCCAAACGGCCCCGGCACAGGGGCTTGACGTCCGCCTTTCACGCAACCAAAAAAGTTATTCCTCTAACAGGTCAGTCGTCCAGTTTTTCTCTTGAATGGTCTCATCCAGCTCTCTGAGCTCTTTGGACAGGCTGTCCACCTGTTTTTGCAGTTCCCGGACGTTCACCGTGCTTTTAATTTTAATCTCGCTGGCGCTGTGCCGGTGAACCTGGGCGCTGGCATTGCTTAAAAATCCACGTAGTACACTCAATTTACCTTTCCGGCAATCCCGGCGGGCCAACAGGTCGGAGAGGGTAAGCCCCTTCTTCACCTGCGTAGAATTGTTGGTACGGTTGATGGAGGAAATCAGTCGCTCCAGATGGTTATAGTCCTCCTCCAATTCGTTCAACAGCTCCATAGGATCCTCGGCGGGCTCCTCTCCATCCTGGACCAAAGCATTATGATTCAGCCTGCTTTCCAGCTGATGAATTCTTGTTTGCAGCTCTGACCGCTGGGACAACGCGTTTGCCAATTTCATAGTTAAAGCCCCTTCAATATTTTATCCCTTTTTTGACGGTACTCCGGTCCACTAATCAAACCGGCCTGCCTCATGGTCTCCAGCTGTTCCAGCTGGTGAGATCTGCCTGCCCCAGTGGAAACATGGCTGTCCTCAGAGGATTTTCCTGGCCGCACTGACTTCACTCTGTCCGTTACCTTTTTCAGCCACCGCAGAGGTCCCCAGATTTCTCCTCTTTTTTTACTCTCATTGTATGGAATATATATGCCAAAAAAACCGGCACAGCAAATCGTTAAAAAGACATACAGGGCGCGCTGTGGAACGAACATTAAAAAGGTAGACATAACCAAATTTCCCATGGTAACCGCCTCCTTCGGTTTATTCCTCCACCGGCGCCGCGTTTTCAGAAGATTCAGCCTCCTGGTCGCCGGTCTCCTCCCGGTCAGCCAAGGCCAGGGAGATTACCTTATCTCCGTCCTCCTTGAAGCGCATGACGATCACACCTTGGGTCGACCGGCCTGCCATACGGATGGAGTCTACATGGGTGCGGATCAAAATACCCGCCTGGGTGACCAGCAGTAAGTCTTCGCTGCCGTCCACCACCTTGACTCCCACAATCGGACCGGTCTTTTCCGTGACCATATAGTTTCGGATTCCCAGTCCGCCCCGGTTGGTAATCCGGTATTCCTCCACTGGGGTGCGCTTGCCAAAACCCTTCTCGGTGATAGAAAGTACCGTCTTGCCCTCAATGGCCCGGGCGGCGCCCACTACATAGTCTCCTTCCCGGAGGCGGATACCTCGAACACCCACAGCGTCCCGGCCCATGGGCCGCACGTCGTTTTCATCAAAGCAGACCGCCATACCGTCGTGGGTCGCGATCAGGATATTCTTAGTCCCGTCGGTTTCCCGGACACAGACCAGCTGGTCCCCCTCATCCAGGCGCAGGGCGCGGATGCCGTTGTTGCGCAGATTTTTCAGAGTGCGAACAGGCAGACGTTTTACCGTGCCATTTCGGGTGACCATGAAGAGATACAACTCCTCGTTGTCCATTTCCCGGTAGTGAAGCATGGTCTGCACCCGCTCTCCCTGTTCCACCTGGAGGATATTGATGATATTGGTACCCTTGGCGGTCTTGCCGCTCTCGGGAATCTGATAACCTTTTTTACGGTACACCTTGCCGGTATTGGTGAAAAAGAGAATATAGTCATGGGTAGAGGCGGTAAACACATCTACCACATAGTCCTCCTCTCGGGTCGTGATACCCTTCTTACCCATTCCGCCTTTGGACTGGGCAGCATACTCGCTCACAGGAGTGCGCTTGATGTAGCCCGCCTGTGTGAGGGTGAAGACGCACTGCTCCTCCTCGATCAGGTCCTCAATATCAATCTCATCCTCCACGTCCTGGATTTCTGTAATGCGCTCATCGCCATATTTGTCCCGGATGGCGGTGAGTTCCTCCTTGAGGACGTTTCGGATCATCTCTTCGGAAGCCAGCAGCTGGTTATAGTAGGCAATACGTTCTTCCAGTTCTTTATACTCCGCCTCCAGCTTCTCGCGGTTCAGCCCCTGGAGGGCAATGAGACGCATATCGCACACCGCCTGGGCCTGGATATCGTCCAAATGGAACCGCTCCATCAGCCGCTCCTTTGCGTTATCATAGCTGGCGCGGATGATGCGGATTGCCTCATCAATGTTGTCCTGAACAATCAGCAGACCTTCCAGCAGGTGGGCCCGTTCCTGGGCTTTGCGCAGGTCGTACTGGGTGCGGCGGATGATAATCTGTTTTTGATAGGCAATATACTCATCCAAAATGTGCCGTAGAGAGAGAATCCTGGGCTGGAGTTTGCCGTTTATCTCCACCAGCGCCAGCATGTTAATGGCAAAGGTGGTTTGCAGCTGGGTCTGAGCAAAGAGGCGGTTGAGCACCACCTGAGGGTTGGCGTCCCGCTTCAGCTCAATCACAATGCGCATCCCATTACGGTCGGTCTCGTCTCGAATGTCGGAGATGCCCTCCAGCCGTTTATCCTCCACCTGATCCGCCATATTTTTAATGAGCTGACGCTTATTGACCTGGTAGGGGATCTCGTTGATGATAATTCGGGTGCGGTCCTTACCAAATTCTTCAAAGTCGTGCCTCGCCCGGATGGTTACCCGACCCCGGCCGGTAGCGTAAGCCGCCCGGATCCCCGACCGGCCCATAATGATAGCCCGGGTGGGGAAGTCGGGACCTTTGATGTGCTCCATCAGATCGGGGAGGGTAGCCTCCGGGTCGTCCAGCACACAGATTACGGCGTTGATGACCTCCCGCATATTGTGGGGCGGGATGTTGGTGGCCATGCCCACGGCAATGCCGCTGGAACCGTTGACCAGCAGATTGGGGAAGCGGGAGGGGAGGGTGCGGGGTTCTTTTCGGGTCTCGTCGAAGTTGGGATCCCAATCCACGGTGTCCTTGTCGATGTCCCGAAGCATCTCGCCGGCCAGCTTGGACATACGCGCCTCGGTATAACGGTAAGCCGCCGGGGGATCTCCATCCACTGAACCGAAGTTGCCGTGGCCGTCGATGAGCATATAGCGCATGGAGAAGTCCTGGGCCAGACGGACCAAGGCATCGTAGACGCTCTGGTCTCCGTGGGGGTGATAACGGCCCAGCACGTCACCGACGGCGGTGGCGCACTTGCGGAAGGCGTGGTCATAGGTCAGGTTGTCCTCGTACATGGCGTAGAGGATACGCCGGTGAACCGGCTTTAAACCGTCCCGGACGTCGGGCAAAGCCCGGCCCACAATAACCGACATGGCGTATTCAATGTAGGAGTTTTCCATCTCCGGCACCAGGGATGTGGTAACAATCTTTTGGTCCGGGTAGCGGATCTCCTCGGGGTCGTATTGGGGTTTCTTGCTCATTTACTTTATTCCTCCTTGCTGAGAGGTGGGTATTTCACTTAAAAAGTCTCTTTTAGCCAATCCATACCCGGATAGGGCTCCAGGGTGTGGATATACCACTCCACGCACTTCGCCGCCAGCTTCCGGTCTCTCATGGTGCATTTCATGGGAAATACAGACTGGGAATCGCTGGGCTCTATAGGAGCCTCTTCGTCGGAGTCCAGAAGCTCCGGATCGAAACAAGCCCAGGCAGTTTCCGCCTCCGCATCCCAAATTTGCAGGAAAATCAAGTCAGGAGAGGATTCTAGTGTAAGATAACCTTCCTCGCCGTATTCATCTGGACACAGCATCAGGCTGCGGCGCTTCCCAGTACGGATATTTTCCACGATACCCTGCATATTCTCTGGAGAAAGGTCGCTGATTTTCTGACTTGGGAGAGCTCCCCAACTGGCGCTCTGTACTTTAATCTCCTCCGGCATGAATGGGACTACTTGTTTCTTGATGATCTCTTCCATAACAATCTCCCTTAGTAGTCCAGGTTTACCGCGTACTTGGCGTTGCGCTCAATGAACTCCTTCCGGGGCTCCACCTTCTCGCCCATGAGGACGGTAAAGGTTTCATCCGCCCGGACGGCGTCGTCCAGCTCAATGCGCCGCAGGGTGCGCCGCTCCGGGTCCATAGTGGTCTCCCACAGCTCATGGGCATCCATTTCGCCCAAGCCCTTGAACCGGTTGATCTCTACCTTGGCGTTGGGATTGTCTCCCCGCAGCTCAGCCGAAACCCGGTCCCGTTCTTCCTCGGAGAAAGCCAGCCGGGTCTGCTTGCCCCGGGTCAGCTTGAACAGGGGAGGGACGGCGGAGTACACATAGCCGTTTTCAATCAGAGGACGCATGAAGCGGAAGAAGAAGGTAAGCAGAAGGGTACGGATGTGGGCGCCGTCCACGTCGGCATCGGCCATGATAATGACCTTATGGTAGCGCAGCTTATTTAAGTCAAAATCGTCCCCAATCCCCGCCCCCAGAGCGGTGATGACAGGGGTGAGCTTGTCGTTGCCATAGACCTTATCCGCCCGGGCCTTCTCCACATTGAGCATCTTGCCCCACAGGGGCAGGATCGCCTGAAAACGGCTGTCCCGGCCCTTAGTGGCAGAGCCGCCGGCGGAGTCACCCTCGACGATATAGATTTCGGTCAGTTCTGGGTTAGCCTCGTTGCAGTCCCGCAGCTTGTCGGGCATAGCGGCCCCGCCCAGGGCGGTTTTGCGGCGGATGGATTCCCGAGCTTTTCGGGCGGCCTCCCTGGCCCGGTTGGCCATCAGAGCTTTGTCTAAAACGGCCCGGCCTACGGAGGGATTTTCCTCCAAATAGATCTCCAGTTTTTCGGACACAATAGAGTTGACCAGGGTGCGCATCTCGCTGTTGCCCAGTTTTGCTTTTGTCTGCCCCTCAAACTGGGCCTCGGTGAGCTTGACCGAGATGACCACGGTTAGACCCTCCCGGCAGTCTTCGCCGGATATCTTTTCGTCGTCCTTGAGCAGCTTAATCTTTCGCCCATAGGCATTGAGGGCGTTGGTGAGGGCCCGGCGGAAGCCCTCCTCATGCATGCCGCCCTCCGGAGTATGGACGTTATTGGCGAAGGAGACCATAACCTCCTGATACCCGTCGTTATACTGCATTGCCACCTCGGCCATGGAGTCCTCCCGGGCCCCGGACATATAAATCACATCACTATGGAGTGCGTCCTTATTTCGATTGATGAAGGTGACAAACTCCCGTATGCCCCCCTCATAGCACATATCGTCCTCCTGCTCCATGCCGGGGCGCAGATCCACCGTTTGAATCCGCAGTCCGGCGTTGAGAAACGCCTCCTCCCGCATCCGGGTGTGCAAAATGTCGTAGCTGTACTCCAGGGTCTCAAACATCTCGGGGTCAGGCTTAAAAGTGACGGTAGTACCGGTATGGTCGGTCTTGCCTACCACCTTCATCTCCTGGGTAATCTTGCCTCGGGCGAACTTCATCTCGTAGATCTCGCCGTTCTTGTGGACCTGGACTTCCAGCCACTCAGATAGGGCGTTGACCACCGACGCGCCCACGCCATGCAAACCGCCGGACACCTTATAGCCGCCGCCGCCGAACTTTCCTCCGGCGTGCAGAACGGTAAAGACCACCTCCAGGGCGGGCCGGCCCGTCTGGGGCTGGATATCCACTGGGATTCCCCGGCCGTTGTCGGTAACAGTAATCGTGTTTCCCGGGTTAATGGTAACCGTAATGTCGGTGCAGTGACCAGCTAGGGCCTCGTCGATGGAGTTGTCCACAATCTCATACACCAGATGGTGCAGGCCCGACTCCGATGTGGAGCCAATATACATACCCGGCCGTTTGCGTACCGCCTCCAGGCCCTCCAAAACCTGGATCTCCGACCCGCCGTACTCATGGTCGGTCTGAGTGGTGTTCAGTTCGTTCCGCTGATTCAGTTCTTCAGACATAGCTTAACCTCCGCGATGGTAAAATCCTTGTAGGGGCGGCCTTCAGCCGCCCTCAATATTGTTTCCCGCCCGGTTTTCCGGCATCGGGCTGTCCATCAATCCAATTCTTCGTCGTCCAGACTGTCAATGTCGTGGCAGTCATCTTCTCCGCCCTCGCCGCCTACCAACTCTGTGGTGCGCATACGGCGCTTATCCTTGGCCTGTTCCACATTCCGGTGGATCAGTTCCTTTACTTCCCGAGGATTTTTTACATTCTTCAGGTCCAGGTGGGGAATACTTTTATCTGAGGATACCACACAGACTGTCCCCACACCGAAAACCCGCTGGCCAAGGGACATATTCAGCTGTAGATCCCGAACTCGGTACAACAGCACCTCATCCGACTTGATATTAAGAAATCCGGTCTCACAAAACAGCCGGTCCTCACTGAGGCGGTATCGGGTAAACGAAAGGGGCAGACCTAAATAACGCTTGCGGTCCTTCCACAAATATTCAATGGATTCCATAGGATGACCTCCTCTTTTTTAACGAACGAAATCCCCAATTCACAGCTCTAACGTGCCAGCCCCTTTGCAAGGGGCTTTTTTCCTTACTCTAACCTGCCGTACTCCATCCGCCCGGACAGAGTAGGGGAGGAGAGCGGGGAGATGTACACCACCGGTTCTCCCCAGCGGCTGTCTACCAGGACAAAGGACCGGGGTAAATCCTCCGTAAGCCAGATGGCCCGGCCCTCCTGTTCCGCCCGCTCCAGAAATTCCCGAGTTTTAAACGCCCAGCTGGCGTTGTCCAGATCAAAGATCCCCAAAATATCCCGGTCGGGAACCATAACTGACTGACCTAAATGAAGATACATAGCAAGCATCACACTTTCTTTCATGCCATTCCAACCAAATATCCAATCAAAATTCCCACCATAGCAGGTAAGGCAGGATACATTTTGTATTTCCTAGGATATCCATTTTAGATCAGACCTCCGTTTTGAATATGGAAGGCCCTCCCGCCCTCCAGACCCTCCAGCTTCTCCTCTTCACAACAGGTGATAAACACCTGCCCTCCCCGGATTCGGTTGAGAACAAAGGCTTGACGCTTGGGGTCCAGTTCGGATAGTACATCGTCCAGAAGAAGGACAGGCCATTCTCCGGTATCCTCCTGAAAAATCTCCCGTTGAGCCAGCTTGAGGGACAGCGCCGCCGTGCGGGTCTGTCCCTGGGAGGCATAGATTTTGGCATTCTGCCCGCCAATGCTCACCGCGAGATCATCTTTATGCGGGCCGGACAGGCACTGCCGGCTGTCAATCTCCGCTTTCCGGTGCTTCTCCTGATGCTCCAGCAGAAGGGGAAGCAGTTCCTTGGGCCGGGCCAGAGGGTCGTTCACCGTGGATACCGTCTCATAGGCCAGCGCAAGCCCCTCCCGGCCACCGGAAAATTCCCCGTGGATGCCGGGGGCGTGTTCCCGCAGACACTTGATGAAGTGGGCCCGGTAGTGAATTATCAGCGCCCCGGTTTGGGCCATACGCAGATTAAAATCGTCCAAAGTGTCCAACAGGGAGGGATTCTCCGGCCAGTCCCGCAAAATGCGGGTCTTATGATCATAGAGCCGGTTATATTCCGCCAGAGCTTGGGCGTACCGCGGACGCAGCTGGCAGATCGCCCCATCCAAAAATTTCCGCCGCTCCGCCGCCCCCGCCCGGATCAGAGACAGATCCTCCGGACAAAACAGCACAGTGTTCAAAATCCCCGCCAGTTCCCCGGCAGTTTTCAAACGCACCCCATTGGAAAAAAGCTGCCGCCCCCGGCCTCGATACAATTTGCCTTCCAGTACAAAGTTCCGGTCCCGGCTGAATATTTCCCCTCTGATAAAAGCGGAATCTATATCCAGCATGATCATTTCCCGGTCGTACCGGGCCCGGTGGGATCGGGCCGCCGACAGATAGGCCACTGCCTCCAATAAATTGGTCTTTCCCTGGGCGTTGTCCCCGTAGATCAGGTTGACCCGGGAATCAAACTCAGCCTCCAGATGGGCATAATTGCGGAAATAATCCAGCTCCAGACGTCTCACAATCATGTGACAAGAAGCTCCGTCTCGCCATCGATGACCGCCCGGTCTCCAGGGCGCATCTTTTTTCCCCGCATGGTGCAGGTTTCCCCGTTCACAGACACCCGGCCCTCCTGAACAATCAGCTTGGCGTCTCCGCCGGTCTCCACCGCCCCAGCAAATTTCAGCAGATCTTGAAGCTTGATAAATTCGGTGTGTATCTTGATTTCGTGTGATTCCATGCTATCCTCCTTCTCCTTTTCAGATCTTGTTTCTTTTCAGAAAAGGAACCAAATCCCCCGTTAATTCGCCTTCAGCCGCACGGGCAGCACCATATAAACGAAGTTTTCCTCTCCTTCGGCGGGGAGGATAATACAGGGCGCCACACCAGAGGTAAACTCCATGCGCAGCTTGTCGGCGGGGGCCGCCTTGATAGCGTCCATCAGATACTTATTGTTAAAGCCGATCTCCAAACCGCCGCCGTCTCCAGCAATGATACATTGATCCGCCGCGTCGCCGATTGCGGTTTTGGTGGTAATGGATACCATGCCGTCTCCAAAGATACAGCGCAGGGGTGATTTCAGCTTTTCGCTGATAATGAGAGAGACACGGTCGATGGAGGACAGAAGGGCTCGGGCTTCCACTTCCACCTTGACGGTATTGTTCCGTGGAATGGCGTTGCGGTAGGCCAAGAAATCGCCCTCCAGCCGGCGGCAGACTAGTACCGTGTCGCCGGTTTGAAACATAATATGCCGTGCTCCCTGGGTGATGGTAACCGCTTCCTCTCCAGAGCAGATCTTTTCCACCTCACTCAAGGCGGAACCGGGGACTACAAAGGAAAAGGCGTCCGCCCCCTTTTTCTCGTCTACCGCTTCATGGCGCAGGGCCAGACGGTAGCCATCTACTGAAACGATGGTAAGACCGGCGGCGTCCACCTCGAAGAGAGACCCGGTATGGATAGGCCGGCTTTCGTTGTCGCTGACGGCAAACAGAGTTTGGCTGATCATGGAACGCAGAACCGGCTGGCCGATGGTCAAGGCATTTTGCTGGTCCACAGCGGGCAGCTCTGGGAATTCTTCCGAGTCAGTGCCCAGGATATTGAATTCAGACAGACCGCATTTAATATTCACGGTGTAGTTCTGCGCGGTGAAAATCACCATGTCATCGGGCATCTTACGGACGATTTCTCCAAAGAGGCGGGCGGACAGTACCAGAGAACCAGTCTGTGTAATTTCAGCTGGAACGGTGGCCTGAATGCCGGTTTCCAGGTTGTAGCCAGTGAGACGCAGGGTTTCCCCCGCTTCAATTAGAATCCCTTCCATGGCGGGAATAGAGCTTTTGACCGCTACAGCCCGGGAGGTGACGGACACTGCGGCGGACAGCAGGGCCTTTTCGCAGGAGAATTTCATAAAACGGTTCCTCCAATCGGTTTCTCTCTCCGCCAGAGGGAGGAGAGGATATTAGTTTTAGTAACAGTAGTCAGTAGGAGAAAAAAATGTGGAAAGACTGGGAAAAGCCTTGCGGCTCTAAGAAAAATTTGGCAACAGGGGTTGTGGAGGAAATAGGAGCCTTTTCCACAGGGGGTAAAATAATCCACATTTCTCCACTAACATTCCACATTGGGATGTGGAAAAAAGAGGGCGGACAGAGCCGCTCCTTACTCGTACCGGGAGTTGATATTTGTGGTGATATCCTTAATGATCTCTGCCTTTTCCGGGTCGGTCTTAACCAGTCCCTCAATGCGGTTGAGGGCGCTGAGGACGGTACTGTGGTCCCGGTTGAACTCATGACCGATTTCCTTTAAAGAGAGGTTGGTCATGCGGCGGATCTGATACATGGCAATCTGACGGGCAAGGGAGATATCTTTCGAGCGGCCCTGTCCGCGAAGCAGGCCCGGTTCCAGATTATAGAATTTACACACTTCGTCGATGATGACGTCGGCGGTGGGCAGAATATCTGATTTTTCCTTGAAAATATCTTTGACTGCCCGGATAACGGTGTTTTTATCCACCTTATCCCCATTGATGTCCTGGTAGGCCATAATTTTATTGACGGTGCCCTCAATCTGCCGCACGTTGGCGGTGATGGTTTCGGCGATGAGCTGAATGATGTAGTCAGGTAGTTCCATACCCATACGGATGGCCTTGCTTTTGATGATTGCCATTCGCGTTTCGTAGTCGGGGGGGATGATATCGGCCAGAAGGCCCCATTCAAAACGGGTCTTGAGCCGGTCCTCCAGCCGGAGCATCTCCTTTGGGGGGCGGTCAGAGGTGAAAACAATCTGTTTTTTCAGTTCGTATAGGGTATTAAAGGTGTGGAACATCTCTTCCTGGGTGGAGTCCCGGCCGGCGATGAACTGCACATCGTCCATGAGGAACACGTCCGCCCCCCGGTATTTGTCCCGAAATTCCTGGTTCCGCCCCTCTCGGATGGCGGCAATCAGCTCATTGGTGAAAGAGTCTCCCTTGACATAAATGATCTTGTAATCGGGGTGGTTGTCATGGATGGTGTGGGCGATGGAGTAGAGCAGGTGGGTTTTTCCAAGGCCGGAGTTCCCATAGATAAACAGAGGATTGTAGCTCAGGCCCGGGTTTTCCGCAGCCTTGCGGGCGGCCGCGTGGGCAAACTTGTTGGAGGCACCCACCACAAAGCGGTCAAAGGTATAATCTTCAGAACCAGGCAGAAAATCGCTCTGCTTGGGGGCCTGCCGGGGAGCGGCGGCCTCTTCATCCGAGAGAATGACCACTTGGAATTGGGCGGAGAACAGCTCGTGAAGAGCGTTCTGAATGGGAGCGGTGTAGCGGGCGGCAATAATCTCCCGCTTGAATTTGTTGGGACTGCACAGCACAAACCGGTCGTCCTCCAGACTGACGGCTGTGGTGTCGTCAAACCAGGTGTTCATGGTGGTGGCGGTCATTTCGGACCCCATCAGAGCTTTTACCCTGTCCCATACTTCGGCGGCGGGATTCATGGCGCTCCTCCTTTTATAAACATCAAAAAAGTGGCGGCGCCACTTTCGGGATGGAAGCAATGTTATATAAATAAACACATTTTTCCACTTTTTATATTATACCAAAAAACGGAGAAAACAGCAAGGTTTTTCCCCATTTTTTATTTATAATGTGGAGCAGAATTTGTGGTCTGTTTTGGAAGGGGCTACTAGATGTTGTCCGGCGGGAAAAAATTGTGAAAAAACTTCCCGGAAAGGGAAAAAAGATGGTTGACAGAGACAGTATTTATCCGCTATAATGATGGGCGTATCTCTTGGAGGACGGGCTGTGCGCCCTGCTTTCAAGATAAAACCGCAGACCGCAGTTCCCGCTGGAGCTGTTGTTGGGCCGGGAAAGCCGGCTTGAAATCAAACTGAGGAGGTGTCCCCCATGCTTCGTACCTATCAGCCCAAAAAGCGTCAACGCTCGAAGGAGCACGGCTTCCGCAAGCGTATGGCCACCCGCAATGGCCGCAAAGTGCTGGCCCGCCGCCGTGCCAAGGGCCGTGTCCGTCTGACCCACTGAGAAAGTGGAGCGGATTGGCCGCCCGCTTCCATCCGTGAGGCGAAGCCCGGAGGAGAGAGGACACAGTCAACATACCGCACACAACAGGGGCGTGGGAGAAATTCCCCCGCCCTATGCGTGCATACGGAGGAAAACATGGAGCATACCGTATCGCTGAAGCAAAATCATGAATTCCGGCGGCTGTACAGCAAAGGCAAGAGCGCCGTGTCCCCTTATTTTGTCATCTACTGCCGGAAGACGGGCCGGCCGGTAAACCGGCTGGGCATTACCACCGGTTTAAAGCTGGGCAACGCCGTAAAGCGCAATCGGGCTCGCCGCCGGCTTCGGGAACTGTACCGGACCTGCGAAGGGGAACTGGTTTCCGGATGCGATGTGGTGATTGTAGCCCGTTCCCGAGTGATCTACGGCCGGTATGACGATTTGCGCCGCAGCTTCCGCCAACAGATGAAAAAGCTGGGCCTGCTCCTCTCAAAGGAGGACAAGCCCTGATGAAGGCGCTGCTCCTGTTCCTAATCCGGTTTTACCGCCGGGCGGTCTCACCCCTGCGCCCCCCCTGCTGCCGCTTTCTCCCCACCTGTTCGGAATACGCCCTGGAGGCGGTGGAGCGGTACGGCGCTTTGAAGGGGGGATGGTTGGCGCTGCGCAGAATTCTGCGGTGCCATCCCTTCCACCGGCAGAAATCGGTTGAATATGACCCCGTACCTTGAATTTCTGCCACAATTTAATATGCGGAGGTAACTTGAGTGGGTATCTTTTTACAACCCTTCGCCTGGCTGCTGCTGTTTTTCTATAATCTGTTTAACAGCTACGGTCTGGCCCTGATCTTGTTCGCAATTGTAATTAAGCTGGTGCTGTTTCCCGTTACCTTGAAGAGCAAAAAGAGCATGATTCAAACAACAATGCTCTCCGGCAAAATGCAGCAGCTTCAAAAGCAGTATGGAAAGGATAAGGAACGCTATAACCTGGAGCTCCAGAAGCTTTATGAGCGGGAGAAGGTCAACCCCATGGGCGGCTGCCTGTGGTCCCTGATCCCAATGATTGTTCTGATTGCTCTGTATGGCATTATCCGTGAACCGATGACCTATTTTATGGGCCTGACGATGGAGCAGATTCAACTGCTGGCCGGTCAGCTTGACTGGGAGAACGCCGCCGTTTCAAACGGCTGGATGACTGCCGCCGCCATGGACAAGCTGCGCGAGCAGCTGGCGGAGGGGAAAATTTCCGACCTGTTCCAGAATGGAAGCTATAACCAGATGTATCTGGTGTCTATGATTACACAGAATAATCTGTCTTCCCTTCAAGATGCCCTGAACGCCAAGTTTGCCGGGGCCGGAAACGGACTGTTTGTCATGAACTTCCAGTTCCTGGGTATGGATCTGTCCAAAATCCCAACCTGGAAATTCTGGGCAGAGGGGGGCTCGATCGGCCTGTTTATTCTGCCCGTCGTGTCTGTGGCGGTGTCTTTCCTGTCTATGAAGGTGAGCATGGCTACAAACCAGATGAATAATCAGACCAAAAACACGCAGATGGATCAGACCAACAAGATGATGCTTTGGATGATGCCTCTGATGTCCCTGTGGATCGGCTTTACCGTGCCAGCTGGCCTTTCTGTTTACTGGATTACTCAATATTTTGTCACAATGGCCCAGGAGGTCATTTGCGGCAAGATGCTGAAAAAGGATTATGAGGCCGCCCGGGAGGCATCCGCCAAGCGGGAGGCTGAGGAAAAAGAGGAGGAAAAGCGCCGCAAGGAGGAAGCACGTCTGGAGCGTCAGCGCCGGATTGAGGAGGAAAAAAAGAACCGGGGAAAGAAAAAGCCTAAAAAGAAGGACGATGAGCCAGAACTTGAGGGCGTCAATAAGGCTGACAGCCGGGAGGGCCTGCGGGCCTACGCCCGGGGACGGGCCTATATTCCAGGCCGCTACGGCGGCGTGACCCCCTACACCGACCCTAACCAGCTCTTCCGGGCTATGCAGGCCGCTGAAGCAGAGAAGAAGGGGAAGAAAAAGTCCAAACCTGCTAAAACAGAGGAAATACCGGAAATTTCTCAGGAAGAACCCCAGCCCCTCCAGCCTGCCGTCCCCTCCGTTCCGGAGGAACCGATTTCATCCGCTGCATCCGGCATGGAAACCGAAGAGGTAGAGGAAATTGAGGTTGAAGTGGAGGAAATTGAGGTTGAGATGGACGAGGATGAAAATAAGGAGGGTTAAGGGATGTTGAAATGGATTGAAACCACTGGGCGCTCCGAAGAGGACGCCATTTCCGCCGCTCTGTTCCAGTTAGGTCTAGACCGGGACGATGTTTCTGTAGAGGTAATTGAGCGTGCAAAATCCGGGTTTTTAGGGTTCGGAAGCAATCCGGCAAAGGTGCGCGTGAGCTACAATGAAGTGGACGGCAAAGCCCGCCCGATTACTGACGAGCCCCTTGTGGAGCAAACCCCCACCCTGGAGCGGAAAGCTCAAACTGTTTTGCCTGTGGCTCAGCCGGTTATGAAGCAGGAGATCCCCGCCCCTCGCCCCTCAGAGAACATTGAGACCCCCGTTGTTCCGGCGGAGGAAGAGACTATTTTGTCCGCCAAACCCGGCATGGTTAGAAAGAACCGGCCGGAACGCAGGGAACGTCCCCGCCGGGATACCCGGCTGAGAGAAGGGGACGAGGTGCTGATTGGTTCGCCCCGTCCTACCGTTAAACCGCAGCAGCCGGTTTCGGTAGACCCTGCGGCGGCCGATGATGAGCGGGCCAATCAGATCCGAACCTTCCTTACCGGCTTGATGGAACACCTCCAGGTAGAAGCCAGTCCGGAGATATTCGTCACCAGCGAGGGTAACTACAAGGTTGTGCTCCAAGGTCAGAGCCTGGGCGCCATTATCGGCCGCAGGGGCGAGACGCTGGACGCTATTCAGCAGCTGACCAGCTATTCCGTCAATCGGGGTCAGTCCAAGCGGGTACGTATCCATGTAGATGCCGAAGGCTACCGGGCGAAACGGGAAGAATCTCTTCAACGGCTGGCCGTTAAGGTGGCGGGCAAGGTGATGAAGTATCGAAAGAATATGACTCTGGAACCCATGAATGCCTATGAGCGGCATGTGATCCACACCGCCCTTCAGGATTATAAGGGTGTTACTACCTACTCGACTGGCGTGGAGCCAAACCGCCGCACTGTGGTGGCCTACGCCCCTCATCAAAAATAATGACAAGGCGGAAGGGAACCCCCTTCCGCTTTTTTGGAGGCCGAATCATGTCCACACCGCTTTATGACGCACTGAACAGCTATGCCGCAAAAAAAACGCTCCGTTTTCATATGCCAGGACATAAGGGAAAGTTTCTCCCTGGTCCTGGTCTGGAGGCTCTGGCTGCGGTCGATGTGACAGAGCTGCCTGGGACCGGCAATCTTTATGAGGCAGGGGAGCCCTTTGACTCTACCCAGGGGCTGTGGGCAGAGCTGTTTGGTTTTGATCATTGTCAATTCCTTACCGGGGGTTCTACCATGGGGATCCATACTGGACTGGCCCTGTGTGCCCAGCCGGGAAGCAAGGTTCTGATAGACCGGGCCTGTCACCGGGCGGTTTTTCACGCTCTGGCTCTTTTGGACTTGGAGCCAGTCTATTTGGAACGTACTTGGCGGAAGGAGGATAATTTAATTGGTTCCATTTTGCCGGAAGATGTGAAAAAAAAGCTGGATCAGAACCCAGATATCAAAACGGTTTGTATTACTTCTCCAACATATGCCGGAATGTTGTCTGATATCCGGGAAATTTCCCACATGGTTCACGCCTATGGTGGAAAACTTTTTGTGGATGGCGCTCACGGAGCCCACTTGTTTTTTTTAGGGAACAGACTCGATTGGGATGTGGATGCTCTGGTGGTCAGCGCCCACAAGACGCTCCCAGCCATGGGGCAGTCCGCCCTGCTGTTTACAAATTGGATGGAGGTGGACCGGGTGCGGCAGATGGCTTCAGTCTATGGAAGCTCCAGCCCCTCTTACCCTATGATGGCCAGTCTGGACACGGCCCGGCAGTGGCTGGTGGAGGGCGGAAGGTTCGGATATGTCCGGGCATCCAAGCGGGTGGCCCAGCTGCGGGAACGATTTCCTTCTGTGCGGGACGGAGACTCCCTGGACCCCTGCCGGTTCGTTTTGAAGGTGAAGGACGGCCCCGCCTTTGGCGGCCAGCTGCGGGAACAAGGCATTTTTCCGGAGATGGAGGACAGTGGTCATGTGGTCTTTATCTGCACTGCTCAGGACAACGAGGAGGATTTTGATCGTCTGGAGGCGGTGTTGGAAACCCTGGAGGACGGGATGGGAGACTGTATACCCATTCCTCCGCCCCCACTCCCAAAACGGGTGTTGTCCCCCCGAAACGCATTATTTGCCGCAAGCCGGCGTCGAAGTTTGGATCAGTGCGAGGGGGAAATTTCGGCCTGTCAGATTGCCCCCTATCCTCCCGGCGTTCCTGTTGTGGTTCCTGGAGAGCAAATCGGAAAAAAAGAGCTGGCCTATTTGCGAGAAATAGGGTATAATATGCAATCAGAAGTGAGAGTAATAGGTGGGGAACCAAATGGAATGGGAAAATGAGCATTTGATCAAGCAGCTGTCCCGGCAGGCACAGGGACGAGGGCTGTCTCATGCCTATATTATCTCTGGTCCTGTCGGGTCTGGGCGGCATAGGCTGGCCCAGCACTTAGCGGCAGCAATGCTCTGTACCGGGTCAGGAGAGCGGCCCTGCGGACAGTGCGGCCCCTGTCAGAAGGTGAAAAAAGGAATCCACCCGGATTTGTCCGTGATTACCGGTCCGGAGGAGGGGAAGCCCATTGCAGTGGACCAGGTACGGGCCCTGCGGGCGGACGCCTATATCCGGCCTAACGAAGGGGAACGGAAAGTCTACCTCTTACAGGAGGCAGACCGGATGAATCCTCCGGCACAAAATGCTATGCTTAAGCTGCTAGAAGAGGGGCCTTCTTACGCCGCATTTCTCTTGATTGCCAATAATGCAGGGGGTCTGCTCCAGACAGTGCGGTCCCGATGTGAGGAGCTGCCTCTGCATCCAGCTGAGGAGGAGCCGCCCATAGGTGACGAGGAGCGGAGGACGCTGGTGAAAAAGCTGGCCGAAGCCATTGGTCAGGCTGGTGAGCTGGAGCTTTTTGAAGCGGCTCTGGTTCTGGATCAGAAGATGGGCAGAGAGGAACTTTCTGCTTTACTGGATGAACTGGAGGTTGAGTTGGGAGCACGGGCTGTCCGTCCGGAAAATCGCCGCCGTCTGATCCAGGGTGCGGAGCTGGTCAATCAGCTGCGTGAGGCCGTCCGGTTGAACGTGAATGCCGGTCAGCTGGCTGGGTGGCTGTGCGCTGGGATGTTTTTGTGAGAGATTGGCTGGAAACGTTCCGTCCCGCCTCAGAGTCAGTTTTATAACAGACTCTAGGACTTGTTTGAAACAGGATAAACACCCAGATGGTGGAAAATCCCTTGGGCATTCCGCTGTGGATCAAACAAGCCTGAACAATAAAGGAGAAAAGCTATGGTAGAAATCATCAGCGTCCGTTTTAAAAGCGGTGGAAAAGAATACTATTTCAATCCCAATGGGGTCCAATTCCAGGTAGGGGATGGGGTGATTGTGGAAACCACCCGGGGAACAGAGTACGCCCAGTGTATTCGGGAAAATAACATGATTGATGAGATCGAGTTGACCGCCCCCCTCCGCCCCGTAGTGCGCAAGGCCGAACCCGAGGATCTGCTTGTGCTGGAAAAAAACCGGGAACGGGAAAAAAAAGCTCTGTCCATTTGTCAACAGAAGATTACGGAACATGGACTGGATATGAAGCTGGTCAGGGCCGAATATGCCTTTGATGGCGGCAAAGTAGTCTTTTATTTTACTTCCGAGGGTCGGGTGGACTTTCGTGCCCTGGTAAAAGATCTGGCAGGTACCCTCCATACCCGGATTGAACTGAGGCAGATTGGCGTTCGGGATGAGGCCAAGCTGCTGGGAGGATTGGGTATCTGCGGCAAACCCTTTTGCTGTTCCCAATTTTTAGAGGAGTTTCAGCCTGTGTCCATTAAAATGGCTAAGACACAGAATCTTTCCCTCAATCCCACCAAGATCTCCGGCACCTGCGGGCGGCTGATGTGCTGTTTGAAATACGAGCAGGAAGCCTATGAGGATTTGGTAAAGCATGCGCCTAAACAGGAGTCCTTTGTGGAGACACCAGACGGGGCCGGTACGGTGTCCGGCATTAATCTGCTGCGGCAGACCGTTCAGGTGCGGCTGGAGTCCGACCCGGAAACCCCTAGGACGTATCATAACTGTGAGCTGTGCATAGTCCGAAGCGGCAAGGGCAGAAGACCGGAAGGTTATGTGGAGCCTCCTCTAGAGGAATTGGCAAAACTGCGCCGTCAGGAGGAGGATGCCCCTCCGGTATTGACTGAGGAGGATTCCTTAGCTGCCGCCATTGAGGCGGCCTTCCCCAGCCGGGAACGCCGGGAGGAACCGGAGGAACGCAGGCCAAGCCGCCGGAACCGGCCCCGCCGTCCCAGAATGGAGGAGGAAGAGACGGGTTTTGAACAGGTGGACCGCCGCTTGAGAGAGGAGAGCAGAGACCACCGGAATAACAACCGCCGCCGCCGTCACCGCCCCAAGGGAAAAGGAGGCAGGCCAAACGCTCCGCAGGAGTAACGCAGAAAAGGTCCAGCTCTGGTTTGACATGGCTGGACCTTTGGTCTATACTGGAACAAGTGAACTTCAGATAAAGGGCGGCGAACCGCAAATCGTTATGGGGAAGTGAGTAGATGGCAGGATTTCTGAATGCACTGTCGGCCTGTCTGGTACTGCTGATGCTTATGTCGGTGGGCTATTTTATGGGGACTGGAGGCTGGATGACGGCAGCAGAGAAAAAGTTTCTCAGCAAGTACATTGTCAATATCGCCGTACCTTGTAACTGCCTTGTCGGGCTGCTGAATAATTTGGACCGGGATAGTCTGGCACAGGCGGGCATGATGGTTGCGGCGGCCATGGTTTCTGTTGCAGTATCCCTGCTGGCCTCTGCTTTTGCAGCCTCCTTGCTCCGTCTGCCCCGGGAGCGGTGGGGCGTATTTGTAGCCATGGCAGGGCTGTCTAATACCATTTTTATCGGGATCCCAGTTTGTACACAGCTCTTTGGAGAGGCTAGTATGCCCTTTATTATGCTCTACTATATGGGACATACTGCTTTTCTCCAGTCGGTAGGTGTTATGCTGGTTGAACGGGCAGGTTCCAGTAAACGGCAGGGGACCAGCGTGACTGGATTTTTGCGAGATATGTTCTCAAAACCGCCTATTTTATCCGTAATTGCTGCCGTTCTGTTGTTAATTTTAAACCTGCGTCCCCCTGAGACTGTGATGCGGTTTGCTGGTTACATCAGCAGTTCGGTATCCCCGTTGGCCCTGATTTACTGCGGCTTCATTGTCTATGAAGTTGGACTGAAAAATCTGCGCTTCCTTCGGGGATTACCGGTTATGTTGGTTATTCGGCTGGTATTGTCGCCGGTAATCTGTCTGGTCTGCTGCCGTTTGTTTGGCATGGAGGGACTGCCCTTGCAGGTTTTTGTGGTGGAAAGTGCCCTGCCTGTGGTCAGTCAGGTGACGGTGATGGCAGGGGCCTACGGTGCGGATGAGGAATATGCCGCTGCCGGCGCCTGTTTATCTATTTTAGGCAGTTTGATCACAATTCCTATTTTGATGGTAATGTTAGGTTGATGCCTAATCTGCCGCAAAGTTCGCCCCGGAGTATCTCTACTCCGGGGCGTTTTTCATGCTTCTTCGATTTTTAGAACGGCAATATTCAATTCGTCCAGCTGTTTCTGTTCCACCGTTCCCGGTGCGCCCATCATCAGGTCCTGAGCGTTTTTGTTCATAGGGAATGGAATTACTTCCCGGATGGAGTCCTCGCCAGACAGCAGCATTACCATCCGGTCGACACCAGGAGCAATACCCGCATGGGGTGGTGCGCCGTAGGTAAAGGCGTTGTACATGGCGGGGAACTTGGATTTAACATCCTCCTCGCCTAAGCGGACCAGTTGGAAGGCTTCCAGCATGATTTCCGGATCGTGGTTGCGCACCGCGCCGGAGCTGAGCTCTACGCCGTTGCACACCAAATCGTACTGGAATGCAGTGATCGTCAAGGGGTCTACTTCTCCTGCAGCCGCTTTCTTCAAAATCTCCAACCCGCCATTGGGCATAGAGAAGGGGTTGTGGCAGAATTCCAGTTCGCCGCTCTCCTCCCCAATCTCGTACATGGGGAAATCCACAATCCAGCAGAATTCATACCGCTCTCTGTCCATATGAGCGGGACAGAAAGCCCCCAGTTTATTGCGCAGAACGCCTGCCGTCTTTTGGGCGGCTAGGAGCGTGCCGGCGGTGAGACCCACAAAACAGCCCTTCTCCAGCTTCAGGGCCTCTACTACCTGGTCTTTGATGGGCTGGACAAACTTGGCAATGCCGCCTACAATCTCCCCCTTTTCATCATAACGGAACCAATAGGCTTTATTTCCGGACTGGACCTCTACCTCATTGCACAGTCCGTCAATCTGCTTTCGGGTTCCCTCAAAGCCAGAGACTACGATTGCCTTTACCGTTTGGTTTTCAAAGGGCGGGAAGCCACAGCCGGACAGCAGCTGGGTAGTGTCCTGAAGGGTCAGATCAATGCGCAGGTCCGGTTTGTCTGAACCGTAGACCTCCATAGCCTCCAGATAGGGGATGCGTACAAATGGTACTTTTGAGGCAGTATGATACGTTCCGTATTTGGCAAAGATGGGGGGAAGTACATCCTCTAAAACTGTAAATACATCCTCTTGATTGGCAAAAGCCATTTCCATATCCAGCTGGTAGAACTCGCCGGGGGAGCGGTCGCCCCGGGCGTCCTCATCCCGGAAACAGGGGGCGATTTGAAAATATTTATCGAAACCAGAGGCCATGAGCAGTTGTTTGAACTGTTGGGGAGCCTGGGGGAGGGCGTAGAACTTGCCAGGGTGCTTCCGAGAAGGTACCAAATAGTCTCGGGCGCCTTCGGGAGAGGAGGCGGTGAGGATGGGAGTGGTGATCTCTAAAAAGTCGTGGGCTGTCATAGCGGCACGGAGAGCGGATACCACTTGACAACGCAAGACAATGTTATCTTTGACTTCTGGGTTACGCAGGTCCAGATACCGATACTTTAACCGGGCGGATTCGTCCGCCTCACGGGAACGGGTGATGGGGAAGGGCAGTTCGTTATGACGGCAGCGGCCCAGTATTTCAATCTTGGTGGGGACTACCTCAATGTCGCCGGTGGGCAATTTGGGATTTTTGCTGTCTCGTTCCCGGACTGCTCCGGTGACGGAAATCACGGTCTCTTTGTTCAGTTCCTTGACAGCAGTGACCATATCCTCGGTTTCCAGAACCACCTGAGTGGTACCATAAAAATCCCGAAGGACCAGAAATGCCAGATTCTGACCCACTTCCCGCAGGTTTTCCAACCAGCCAGCCAGAGTGACCGTCTGGCCCGTCTGCTCCATCCGGAGCTCTCCACAGGTGTGAGTTCGGTAAAAGGTGACTGTTTCACCCATAAATATCAACTCCTAACCGTATTGTTGGTCCATTATATTTCAATTTGTTTTCGCTATGCTGCCTCTTTTCTTTGTGAAGCTCCTGGAGGCGTTGAGTGAGCAAAATGATTTACTCCCCTTTGTCCAGAATGGGGGTAGCAGCATCACTGCTACCCATGGCGGCGATAATTTTTTCCACCGCTTCTCCGGTGGGGAGGAGGTTCTGTTCACCTGAGTGCATATCTTTCAAGGAGACCTTATCCTGTTTGATCTCGTCGTCCCCCAAGAAGATCACATAGGGGACCCCCAGTTTGTCGGCATAGTTCATCTTCTGCTTGAATTTCTTTTGCTCACCGTAAATCTGGGTACGCACCCCGGAGGTGCGAAGTTGAGTGGCCAGAGCGATGGCGGGTCCCATATCTTCCGTCATAGGAAGGACGAGCACGTCAGCAGGGGCGGTGTTCAAAGCATTGTTCAGATAGCCTTGATCCTCCAGAACGAAGAAAAGACGGGTAAGGCCAATGGAAATTCCAACGCCAGGGAGTTGTTTATCAGTATAATATTCCGCTAAGTTGTCATAACGGCCCCCGGAGCAGATGGAACCGATTTCCGGGTGGTCCAGCATGGTAGTCTCATACACAGTGCCGGTGTAGTAGTCCAGACCCCGGGCGATGGTCAGGTCCAGTACAAAGTTGGTCTCGGGGACCCCGAATGCCGCTAGATGCTTTGCAACAGCGGACAGTTCACTCAGACCCTCGTCAAACATGGGGTGGCGTCCCTGGTAATCCTCCAAGGCGGAAAGGACTTCACCATTACAGCCTTTGATGGAGATAAATTTCAGGATTTCGGCCGCCTGTTCATCGCTTAAACCGATGTCGGGAGCGGTAAGCAGTTCCCGAACCGATTTTTCTCCAATCTTTTCCAGCTTGTCCACAGTGCGCATGATAGCCCCGGATTGAGCGGTCAGTCCCAGCATGGCATAAAAGCCGTTTAGAATCTTTCGGTTGTTTACCCGAATCTGAAAGCGTTTTAGTCCCAGGGCCGTGAAGGTCCGGTAAATGATGGCAGGAATCTCCGCATCGTTGGAGATGTCTAGCTGACCGTCGCCAATGACGTCAATGTCCGCCTGATAGAACTCTCGGAACCGGCCCCGCTGGGCCCGTTCTCCCCGATATACCTTGCCAATCTGGAACCGGCGGAAGGGGAATGCCAACTTGGCGTAGTTCAGCGCCACATATTTTGCCAGAGGAACCGTCAGGTCGAAGCGGAGAGAAAGGTCGCTGTCTCCTTTGGTAAAGCGGTAAATTTGCTTTTCTGTTTCGCCGCCCCCCTTGGCCAGCAAAATTTCGCTGGCCTCAATGAGAGGGGTATCAAGCGGCGTGTAGGCGTAGAGGGAGAAAGACTCTCGGATAATGGCCGCCATGCGGTCAAACTGAATCTGCCGGGCCGGCAGAAGCTCCATAAAACCGGAGAGTGTTCTGGGTTGTACCTTAGCCATAATTCATAATCCTTTCTTTTTTCAACTACACATGAAGGGTGTTCTTTTCTTTCAAGAAAAAGGAACAGGCGCTCCCATCCACGAGAATCGGGACGGGAGCGCATGCTTGCGGTTTGCGCTGTCTATCACAGTGCGAAGGGCACCCGGTTGGGATTCATGCCCTCCCGCCAGTCAAGGTCGCCCCGGGCCAAGCCGTGAATCAACAGCTCAGCTGTGGCTACGTTGGTAGCCACAGGGACGGAATGCTGGTCGCATAGGCGGGTGATATACAGCACATCCTTATCCATCTCGTTGTCCTGTGGGGAATTGAAGAAGAGTACTAAATCGATCTCATTGTAGATGATACGCTGGCCGATCTGCTCAATGCCGCCATGCTCATGGGACAAAAACAGATTGACAGGCAGACCGGTGGCCTCGGCGACCATACGCCCGGTGGCGTTGGTGCCGCAGACGGAATGCTTGGACAGGACCCCACAATATGCAGTACAAAACTGTACCATCAGGTCCTGCTTTTTGGTATGGCTCATAATGGCGATGTTCATGGCATCAATACCTCCTTAGTATGTATGATTGCGACAGTGGGTCGATATTTATCGAATACGCATAATAGGCACCCGCTCGCCCTCCAGCCGGCGGGCGATATTCCAGCAGGCTAAGGCGGCGCCCCTCTGGCCGCGGCTGGTAAGGGGTTGACCCAGGTTGGCGCAGAGAATTACGTGGGGATCTTCCGGCACCACCCCGATAAGGGGCAGGCCGGCAGCATCCATGGCATCGTCGATGGTAGCGCGCAGCCGGCGCAGCAGGCGAGTTTGGATTCGGTTCATGACCAAATGAACCTGGCGCAGTTGATCCAGCTCCGCCACTGTGCGTTGGGCGTCCCGAAGGGAGGAGGCATCGTTTGTGGCAATTACGATGGCCCGGTCGGCCCCGCAGATGGCCAGCCGGAAACCAGGTCCCAGGCCGGCAGGGGAGTCAATTAGAACATAATCGTACATTGTACGGGCGGTGTCCAGAAGGGCCCGCACCTTTTCAGGGGTGAGGCTGGCGGGCATGGTCATGGGAGAGGTGAGCAGAAACAAACCCTTTAACGCGGGGTGAGCAACCGCTGCCCGAGCTAAGGGACAGCGGCCCAAGGCGACGTCGGAAAAGTCCATTAGTGCCCGGTCGTTAAGGCCAAGAGAGATATCCAGGTTGCGCAGACCGATATCCATGTCGATGCACAGCACCGTCCGGCCCATAAGGGCCAGCGAAGCGGCTACACCGCCAGTAATCGAGGTCTTCCCGGTGCCGCCCTTTCCCGATGTGATCGAAACTACGGTGCCCATGGAAGCTACCTCCTAATTCATAGTCTAATATATCACAAATCTGTCATCCGTCAACCGTTTTTTGAGTTTTTTTTAGAAAAATTTTACAATTCGCCTGAATTTCTTATGTCGAACTGTGTCAGAGCGGCTCTTTTTGAATTTTGGACCACCGCCGGGGATAGTTTTTTAAGGTGGGCGCTACCTTTTCAATGATAATTAAGCGGTGGATGACCTCTGTCCCTGGGATGGTGTAGTCGAAAATATCTTGGATGCGACCGCCCAAAAATTTGATGCAATGGGCGGCTTTTTCCAATTCCTGTCCGCTGTCAACACTCTTCATGGCTAAAAACCTGCCTCCGACTTTCACATAGGGCAGACATAGTTCGCACAGGATCCGCAGGTCGGCCACCGCTCGGGCGGTGGCAAAGTCGAAGCTGTCCCGAAACCCTTTCACGAGGGATTGTTCTTCTGCCCGGGCGTGGAGGGTGTGGACATTTTGCAGGGCTAAGCTTTGGGACAAGGAATCCAGCCATTCCAGACGTTTGTTCAGGGAGTCCAGCAAGGTGACCTCTAGAGAGGGGACTAATAAGCCCAGAACCATGCCGGGGAAGCCTGCTCCAGTACCCACATCAATGAGAGTCTTCCCTGTAAAGTCGAAATACTTTATAAGAGATGCACAGTCCAGCATGTGGAGGCGGGCCACTCCCTCAGGGTCCCGAATAGCAGTGAGGTTCATTACCTGATTTTTTTCCAGGAGCAGCTGCCCATACTGAGCCAGCCGCGCAGGGGAGGGGGGAGGAATATAGGCAGAAAGCCCTAGTTCCTCTAATCCGGCAGAAATGATTGCTTCCATGCCTTACCTCCCAAAATTGGACATCAGGCCAGTAATACCGATGGGCAGGGTGGCCAGAGCCAGCAGCCAGCACAAAACTGCCAGGGCCGCCGCCGGCCATTTTCCTGGTTTCCCGGTGGACCTCCAAGAGACGAGGGAGAGAATTCCCAGACCGATGAGGCCGGGGACAGTGAGCAGCGGACCCATGTTGTTCAATCCCCGGCCAGTAAAATAGATATAGGTGGTTAAGGCCAGCAGAATCAGCGCATAGACTAGGCCAATCCAGGCCAGAGTCCGTTTAACCGGGGAGGCGGGGGTGTACCCCGATTCGGGGTGCTCTGGTGTACGTTTCGGCATTAGGCGTTCTCCTTCAGCAGATCTCGAATCTCCATAAGCAGTTTTTCCTCATTGGAGGGCTCCGGAGGTGCAGGGGATGGCTCTGGCTTTGCGTTTTTGCGGTGGAGGTTGTTCAGTGCCTTTACCAGACAGAAGACCACAAAGGCCATAACCAAGAAGTTAAGGACCGCTTGTAAAAAGTTTCCGTAGGCAATGACTGCGCCATGGATGGTAACAGATTGAGAGGCAAAGGAGATACTGCCAGTAAAGATGCCTAGAAGGGGCATGATGATATCATTGATGAGAGAGGTTGTGATACTGCTGAACGCTCCGCCCACGATGACACCCACGGCCATGTCTATAACGTTGCCCCGAGCGATGAACTGCTTGAATTCATCCATGAATTTCTTCATACCGCTTATCTCCTCAGCTTGTCAGGGTTTGGATTGGGAAGTCCGGTCCAGGGCCCTTCTTCAGTGCGCATGTGGGTTTCTTTGATGCCCATTTGCAGATTGTATAGGGTTTTAGTCAGGGTAGTGATCTCTTTTTCCGTGAGTTGAGCGAAGAGAATGCCATATTTGAACCGTCCCTGTGCCTCAGAACTGCACCGGATAATTTGTCCCAAGAAGTCCAGGGGGACATATTCGTCCAGTTTGATCCGAATTCGGACTATTTCGTCCTCCATGTGGACGAGATCACTGACAACGCAACAGCCTCCAACACTGATATCGACCAGATCGCAGGGCTCAGGGTGGAGGAGCCGGGTATCACTCTCCCGGTAGAGAGAGACAGGCGCAGTGTAAACCAGACGGAAGGTATCGCGGATTTCTTCGTGACGCTTCAGCTGTACATCTTTTACCTTGAATATGGTACGGGTGGATTCCTCTACAGTACCGCTGAGATGGATGGGGATAAGCTTTCTGTCATAGCCGTTGAGCTTGATTTCAGCGCCAAGGGGGAAAACTTGAAAGGAAAGATCGCCGGGCATACGGTTCAAAGTTAATGTGTTGTTGGTCACCTGGACAATTTGTCCAGAGAGGTGATGATTTCCTTCCTCCAATACCGCGTCCATACGCATTCCCTGGAACAGTTCGCCGGTGGGGGCCGATTCGGTCTGACCGCTGGACTGCTCTGCCGAGCCTTCTTCCAGCTCCGTCTCTCGAGTAAAGAATGAAAAAATACCCAAAATATTGCGCCTCCTTTTTGTTCGATTATGGGTTAATGTGCTTTTTTCGAATTGCCGCCCAGGTCCGCTGCCAGAGGATACAGCCTCCAATGGAAATTGGGTAGACCACAAAAATTCGCAGCAGGAGCAGAACGGCGACCCGTCCGCCTACCACCCGGGGGGCGATGATGTTGAAGATTGTGATGACAAGGCTGTGATAGAGATAAATTAGATAGCTGGCTTGATCTGCTGATTTCCAGAATCGGCCTCCGATTCCTTTGAGTGCTCCCCGGCGGATGGCCCAGCCGTGGAGGGCAAAAATCGTACTGAGAATATATAGGGTGTGGATCAGTTCCAGGTAAGGGGCTGCACGCCGGCCGGAGAAGGCAAGCAGGCTGATAAATCCATCCGCCAGGGCAAAGAAGACGGCAGCGGTATTGAGCAGGGGGCGGTTTTCCGCCAGAAATCTGGGGAGTTTTTCATACCTTGCTCCAGTACAGCAGCCAGCCAGATAATAGATCAGGTAACTGGTAAAGATGCGGTCAGAGTAGCGGAAGGAGCCGCCTGGACAAAAAATTTGAAGGATGGAATTGAAGTACATGGAACTAAGCCAGGTGAGGCCCATAGCCAGAGGAATCAGCAATACCGGGTGATACCGGCGGGTCAAATTCTGGAACAGAGGAGCCAGCAGAATAAATTGAGCCAGGGTAACCAGGAAGTAGAAAGGTGAGGATAGGGTGCCCAGAGCCGTTTCCCGAATAAATTGTGCGGGTGAAAAGGTGTACCAGCCGATTGTGACAAAGAAAAGGTAGTACACTGCCGCCGCCAGCAGATAGGGGAGAAGGATATTTTTGATTCGGCCCAGATAGTAGTCGCCCAGAGGTTGGGGATGTTCCCGAGGGAGGGTGAGTTTTACTCCGCTGAGGTAGAAAAACCCGGGAACTGAAACAAAGGCCAATCGCTGGGGGACGATGACCAGGGCGTATTGCCAGCTCGTCTTCTCCAAGCTGACCACCGCATGGGACAACACGTGGATTAGAATTACCAGCAGACAGAACAGTACATTGAGGGTGGATAGTTCTTCCAGCCGCCTGCGGGCCATAAGCGAACACATCCTTTGTTACTTTTTTGGAACCATGACTTCCAGGCCGCCCATGTAAGGCTGGAGTACCTTGGGAATGACGACACTGCCGTCAGCCTGGAGGTTGTTTTCTAGGAAGGCAATGAGCATGCGTGGGGGCGCCACAACGGTGTTATTTAAGGTGTGAGGGAGGTAAGTGCCGTTTTCTCCCTTGACCCGCATTTTCAAGCGGCGGGCTTGGGCGTCACCCAGGTTAGAACAGGAGCAGACCTCAAAATATTTCTTCTGCCGGGGAGACCAAGCTTCAATGTCACAGGACTTTACCTTCAGATCGGCCAGATCGCCGGAACAGCACTCCAGCTGACGGACTGGGATGTCCAGGGAGCGGAACAGTTCTACCGAGTACTGCCACATTTTTTCATACCAGTCCATAGAATCCTCGGGCCGGCAGACCACAATCATCTCCTGTTTCTCAAATTGGTGGATACGGTAGACGCCCCGCTCTTCGATACCATGGGAACCTTTCTCCTTGCGGAAACAGGGGGAGTAGGAGGTAAGGGTCTGGGGCAGGGTATGTTCGGGGATTATTTGGTCAATGAACTTACCGATCATGGAGTGTTCACTGGTACCGATGAGGTACAGGTCCTCGCCCTCGATCTTGTACATCATGGCTTCCATATCGGTCTGGCTCATGACGCCTTCCACTACGTTGCCGTGGATCATGAAGGGGGGGATACAGAAGGTAAAGCCCTTGTGGATCATAAAGTCCCGGGCGTAGGCCAGCACAGCCTCGTGGAGGCGGGCTATGTCACCCATCAAGTAGTAGAAACCGTTTCCCGAGACTCGGCCGGCAGCATCCATGTCCACCCCGTTGAAGGACTCCATAATCTCAGTGTGATAAGGAATTTCAAAGTCTGGTACCACAGGCTCGCCAAAACGTTCAACCTCTACATTGGCAGAGTCGTCAGGGCCGATGGGGACGGACGGGTCAATGATATTAGGAATAACCAGCATAATTTTCCGGATTTTTTCTGCAAGTTCGGTTTCCTTCTGTTCCAGTTCTGCCAGCCGGTCGGCATTAGCCTTTACTTTGGCTTTGGCTTCCTCTGCTTCGGCCAGCTTAGAGGGGTCTTTTTTGGCCTGACCCATGAGCATCCCCACCTGTTTGGACAGGGTGTTCCGGGCGGAACGCAGTTCGTTGGCTTCGGACATAGCGGCTCGATTCTCTGTGTCCAGGGTTAGTACCTCGTCGACTAAGGGGAGTTTGTCCTCTTGAAATTTCTTTTTCATATTTTCCTTAACGGTTTCCGGGTTTTCCCGGATGAAGCGAATGTCGAGCATACATATTCTCTCCTTTACATATTCTTTGTGTTTCACGTGAAACATCAGGTGTATTTGGAAAAGCTCTCCTTACTTTATTACCCGATTACGGATCTCTTCATACCGGGCGGCAGGGGAGAGGTGTTCAGTACCGGTGATGTTTTCTTCAGGCAGGAATTGCGCAACTCCAACTTCTTCCATAGCGGTTATCAGTTCCCGACACTGGTTAAAGCGGCCCCGGACATAGGCGTCGTTTAATTCCCAAAACCAGGACAGGGCTTCTGTGGTCTTTTCAGAGGCGGCCAGATCTTCAGAGGCAGTCTGCTGAGCACTGACCGCCTCTTTTAATTGGCTCTCCAGGCTTTCGCGAGTGCGTTTCAGGTCCTGAACCTGCTGTTTCAGCTGGGTATTCTCACTGATAAAGCCTTGAAGGGTCTGATAGGCGGAGGCAGACTGTTTCAGATCGTCAATCTGTTGCTGGCTCTGCCGCCGCTCCATCATAAAGGTATAGAGCAGGAGCACAAAAGCGGCCATAAAGAGAATGGCGATATATTGAAAGACAGAATTCCGGCGGCGGCGCTGCTGACTGGCCCGTCTGGCGGCCCGGCGGGCCTCCGCATCGGGGATAGGGGTCTGTGTTTCACCGGTGGACTGGCTGGGCCGGGTTTCGTCAGTCAAAACTATCACCTCCTTCTCCCTTCATCTGTTGGAGCAGGGTGAGCAGTGTTTCCAGGTCTTGTTCGTTGTAATACTCCAGCTCAATGCGGCCTTTCTTGCCCTTATGAGCAATTTTGACCTTTCGGCCCAAGCGGCCGGAGAGCTGTTTTTCCAGTTCGCCCAGGTAGAGAGAGATGTCCGGTCCTTGGGGCTTGGGTTTCTCTTGCTTCTCGTTTTGCAGGGTTTTGATGAGAGCCTCTGTCTGCCGGACGGAGAGCTGACTCTCCACTACTTTTTTTGCGGCCTCCTTTTGCAGGGCAGGGGAGGGGGCTCCTAAAATAGCCCGGGCGTGTCCGGCAGAGATGGCGCCGTTCTCCAGCAGCTGCATGACCTCCTCAGGCAGGGAGAGCAGGCGCAGGGTGTTTGTGACAGCGGGACGGGATTTGCCCATTTGCTGGGCCACCTGTTCCTGAGTCAGTCCGTATTCCTCCATAAGGGTCTGGTATCCTCGAGCTTCTTCGGCGGGATTCAGATCCTCGCGCTGGAGATTCTCAATCAGTCCCAGTTCCATGACCTTACGGTCGTCTGCTTCAATGATAACGGCAGGGATCTCTTGCAGACCGGCGGCTTTGGCCGCCCGCCAGCGCCGCTCTCCGGCAATAATCTGGTAGTAGCCGGTAGACAGCCGCCGCACAGTCAGCGGCTGTATGATGCCGTGAATACGGATGGACTCCGCCAGTTCGTTTAGAGTGTCCTCATCAAAGCGTTTTCTAGGCTGGTTCAATCCAGGTTCTACCTGAGAGATGGGAAGGGTCATAGAACCCTCACTCTGTGGCTGGAGATCTGGGTCGCCCAAGAGAGCGTTCAGCCCCCGGCCTAAGCCTAAATCTTTGGTTCGTTTTGCCATGCTTCTACCTCGCAGTCTATTTTCGCTCTTTTCTTTTGAAAAAGAAAAGAACCAAAAGAAAACTGGGGGAAAAACTTCGTTTTTCCTCTGTGTAAATCAGGTGCTCCTTATATATAATAGTATATATGAGGATGGAGGGAGTAAACTATACTATTACGGGAAAGCGCATTTCAAATAAGTTTTAACTCGATGCGCACATTTCCTCAGCCAGCAGCCTATATGCCTCAGCGCCTCGGGAATAGGGATCATAGGCAGAGATGGGTTTTCCATGGCTGGGGGCTTCAGAAAGGCGGACATTTCGGGGAATAACTGTGGCGTAGACCTGTCCGGGGAAATGCCGCTTGACCTCCTCGGCCACCTGAAGGGAGAGATTCGTCCGGCTGTCGAACATGGTGAGCAGAACGCCCTCCATCGATAGTTCAGGGTTAAGTTTCCGTTTTACCAGGCGGACGGTAGCCAGTAGATCGCTAAGACCCTCCAAGGCATAATACTCGCATTGAACGGGGACCAGAAGGCTGTGGGCAGCGCACAGTGCGTTGACAGTGAGCAGCTCCAGGGAGGGGGGGCAGTCGATGAAGATGAAGTCATAGCGGTCGGACAGGGTATCAAGGGTATGTTTCAGGAGCTTTTCCCGGTCGTTTATACCGATCATTTCGATGCCTGCACCAGCCAGAGCCTTGTTGGAGGGTAGAACGTCGCCGTATTTGGTGGATACAACTGCCTTAACCGGCTCTGCTTCGCTGACCAGCAGGTCATAGACATTGGGAGAGGCGGTGTTTTTGTCTACACCCATGCCAGAGGTTGCGTTTGCCTGAGGGTCGAAGTCGCACAACAGCACTCGCTTGCCCAAGTCATGGAGCGCAGCTGTAATATTGACCGTAGTAGTGGTTTTGCCTACGCCGCCTTTTTGGTTGACGACAGCAATGATTTTAGCCATGTGGCGCCTCCTTGCGGTGTATAATTATTTGAGCAGCCAGAAAATGAGGATAGATACCAGAATGATATATTAGAAGGGTACACAGTTCATTATTATATCAACCGGCCCTACAGATTTCAACTGTTTTTCTTTTTTTTGTCAAATAATTTCCTATGTTTCACGTGAAACATGGAACCCGGCCCCCGAAACGAAAATTCCCCTTGACGAAGATACGACCTAAGGCTATACTGAACGTTACAATATTACATACATTTCCCCTCTCCGGGCCCGGGGCGGGGCATTACCCGTCTGTCTGACGCTGCTGAAAGAGGTGTTTCACGTGAAACTATTGACTGCCGCCATAAGCCGTATACCAGAATTCCAGCAGCTGTTGGCCGCTCTGGAGGGGGGACGTTCGCCTGCGGCTCTCTCCGGTGCGGCCGCAATTCACAGAGTACACATTGCCGCCGGAATCGGACTGATCACCCAACGGCCTATTATAGTAGTATGCGCCGATGAGTTTGAGGGACAGAAGCTGGCCCGGGACCTGGGGGCATTTGCCGGGAGACCGGTTCCGGTCCTGCCGGCACGGGATTTCACGTTTCACAATGCGGCCACAGTTTCCCGACAGTGGGAACACAGGCGGCTGGCACTGCTGTGGGAGCTGAATCAGGGGAAACTGCCTTTTCTGGTGGCGCCGGTGGAGGGTCTTCTACAGCGTACCATTCCGCCCGCCGTACTCAAGCAGAACTGCCGGGAACTGAAGGTAGGGGATACATGCGATCTGAATGAGTTGGCGGAGGGGCTGGCCGCAGCGGGATATGTTCGATGCGAACAGGTGGAAGGAGTGGGCCAATTTGCTCTGCGGGGAGGTATACTGGATGTTTATTCTCCGGGAATGGAGCAGCCTATCCGGGTGGAGTTTTTCGGAGATGAGGTAGACGCTATGGGGATTTTCGACCCGGCCACCCAGCGCCGGACCGAGAATTTGGAAAGCGCCGTTTTGCTCCCCGCCGCTGAGGTACTGCCGCAGTTGGCGCCGGGCGGACTGGTCGGATTGACAAAAAAGCTGGAGAGGCTGGCTTCCAAGGCCCAGGAAAAGGGAAATAAGGCGTTGGCGGACAACCTGAAACGGGACAGCGAAGCTATCGCCCAGGGCAGGAGCTTTCCAGCGGTAGACCGGTATCTGGAACTGATCTATCCCGAATTGGCGGGCGGCGCCGATTACCTGCCAGCAAATGCCTGTGTGGTCTTCGATCAGTGCGGACGGGTGGCAGAGCGGGCGAAAAGCTATCAGTGGCAGATGGAAGAGGACGTCAAAAATCTGCTGGAACAGGGTGAACTGGACGGTTCTTGCGGGGAACTGGCCCTCACCTTTGTCCAGCTGAATCACCGGCTGGAGGACTGGCCGCTGGTCTATCTGGACTCCTTTACCACCTCAAACGCACCCGCACCGCCAAAGGCACTGATGTCCATAACGGCTAAACAACTGCCTCCCTTTCTAGGGAGTCTGGAAACGGCAGTCCAGGATTTGGCGCACTATCAGAACAGCGGTTTTGCCAGTTTGGTCCTTGTGTCCGGGGAACAGCGGGCAATTGATTTACAGACCTTACTTCGGGAACAGAAGATCAAATCTGCGGTGAACTTCCAGCTCAAGGAACTGCCTCAGCCGGGGCAGGTGGTGATTACCATTGGAGGGCTGTCCAGCGGACTGGAGTACCCAGAAATTAAGCTGGCCATCCTCACGGAAGGGGAAAAAGCCGCCGGAAAAAGACCACGGGCCCGCAAAGACACCACGAACCGGCAGAAGCTGAAGTCCTATGCCGACCTTACTCCCGGCGACCTAGTGGTCCACGAGCACCACGGAGTGGGCCGGTATGTGGGTATGGTGAAGATGCCGGTGGACGGGATTGAGCAGGACTACGTAAAAATTGCCTATGCTGGAAGTGACGTCCTCTTTGTTCCGGCCACCCAGCTGGACCTGGTCTCCAAGTATATCGGCGGGGGAGAGGACGCCAACGAGACTAAAAAATTGAACCGCTTAGGGGGCAAGGAGTGGGAGAAAGCCAAAACCAAGGCCAAAAAGGCGGTACAGGATTTGGCAAAGGGGCTGATTCAGCTATACGCCCAGCGGCAGCGCCAGCCGGGCTACGCCTTTTCCAGTGACACACCCTGGCAGAAGGAGTTTGAGGATCAGTTTGAGTACACTGAGACAGACGATCAGCTGCGGTGCATCGAAGAAATTAAGCGGGATATGGAGCGGCCCTCTCCCATGGACCGTCTGTTGTGCGGCGATGTGGGCTATGGCAAGACCGAGGTGGCCTTCCGTGCGATGATGAAGTGTGTGTTGGACGGCAAGCAAACCGCAATCCTGGTTCCAACCACTGTGTTAGCCCGTCAGCACTATCTCAACGCTCTGCGCCGGTTCCAGAAATATCCGGTCAACATTGATGTGGTCTCCCGTTTTCGTACCACCGCCCAGATGAAAGAGACTCTGCGCAAGGTGGAAGAGGGCCAGGTGGACATTCTCATTGGAACCCACCGGCTCTTTAATAAGGATGTCCACTTTAAGGACCTGGGACTGCTGGTAGTGGATGAGGAACAGCGGTTCGGAGTCCAGCACAAGGAGAAGCTGAAGGAGAATTTTAAACAGGTGGATGTGCTGACGTTGTCCGCCACCCCCATTCCCAGAACGTTGAATATGGCCTTGTCGGGCATAAGGGATATGTCTACCCTGGAGGAACCGCCTGCAAACCGCCAGCCGGTGCAGACCTACGTGCTGGAACACGATTGGAATCTGCTGGGTGACGCCATGCGCCGGGAACTGGAGCGGGGAGGACAGGTGTTTTATCTCCATAACCGGGTGGAGACCATCGACCGCTGTGCTGCCCGCATCCAGATGCTTCTAGGGGAGGAGGCCGCTGTAGGGGTAGCCCATGGCCGGATGACCCAGGAAGCCATTGATGATGTGATGGCCCGCATGACCGACGGAGAGTTAAATGTACTGGTGTGTACCACGATTATTGAGACGGGCATTGATCTGCCGAACGCGAACACATTGATTATGGAGGACGCCGACCGGCTGGGCCTGGCCCAGCTCCACCAGCTCCGGGGACGGGTAGGCCGTTCCAACCGGCGGGCCTTTGCTTACCTCACCTACCGCCGGGGCAAAGTGCTGTCGGAGATTGCCTCGAAACGGCTGGAGGCCATCCGAGAATTTGCCGAGTTCGGCTCTGGATTTAAGATTGCCATGCGGGATTTGGAAATCCGGGGGGCAGGAAACGTACTGGGGCCGGAACAGAGCGGCTTTATGCTCAGCGTGGGCTACGACATGTATCTAAAGCTGTTAGAGGAAGCCGTACTTTTGGAACAGGGCCAGCCTCTGCCCACCCGCACCGACTGTGCCGCCAGTCTCAGCGTCTCCGCCTCCATTCCGGACCGCTATGTCCCAGCTCCGGAACAGCGGATGGATCTATACCGCCGCATTGCCGCCATCCGAAATGAGGCGGAGGCCGATGAGCTGGTGGATGAGCTGATCGACCGGTACGGCGAGCCGCCCAGGCCGGTCAACAACCTGATTTCAGTGGCCCTGCTCCGGGCCGCCGCTGCGCAGTGCCGCATCAGCGAGATTGCCCAGAAGGAGGGCAAACTTGTGTTTTCTCTGGAGGAATTCCATCTGGAATCCTTCTCCGCCCTGTGTGCCCAGGAGAAGTATCAAAAGCGTCTGCTTCTGATGCCTGGGGACGTCCCCCGGTTCTCGTTCCGGCTGGCAAAAAACGAGGACCCGCTTCGAGGAGCGCGGCAGGTGGTGCGGGACTACGCCAAAGGGCTGGAGGGGTAAAGAATGGCCGCTTTTCAGGGCGGGTGGGATAGGTTTGGAGAAAAAGAGGGCTTGCCCTGCCAGGAAATTTGTGATATGATAGTTCAGAACCATTTACTCAGCAGGAAAGGAAACAACTATGAGGAACAAAAGACGGATTGGAGCTTTGGCGTTGGTTCTGGCGCTGGTGCTCACTTCTTTAACAGGCTGTGGACAGAAGAACCCCGGTTCCGCCAGCGGGTCGGGCGGGGGAAGCAGCTCTTCCAGTGGAGATTCTTCTACCGTGGAGCCGGTAGACCTGTCCCAGGTCACGGATCCCTGGCTGACCACAGCCGGAATCAGCGGCGACACGGTGGTAGCGCAGGTTGGAGAGGCGGACATCACGGCTGCTGAGCTGTTATACTGGCTCAACCGGAATGTAGAGGTCTATCTGTCCCAATTTGGGGGACAGCTCACCGAATTGCCGTGGGACGCCCCAACAGAGGGTGGGGTTGCCTTGGGTGAGCAGATGAAAGACGGGGCGTTGGAGGCCGCGGTCTACTATCGGAGCCTGAATCTTCTGGCGGAGGAAGAGGGTGTGACCCCGGACACAGGAATTGCGATCAGCGTAGATCAGGAGTTCGGGGATATGGCCTCCCAGCTGAATGGGGAGGAAAAGGTAAACCACATGCTCTGGGCCCAGATGCTCAGCCGGGAGCTGTTGATTTACCTCAATGAGACCTCGGATCTGAACGCACAGCTGAGGGAGCTGTATTTTGGCGAAAACAGCGGAGCCTATCCCACCGATGCGGAGGTTCAGGCATATTTGGATGAACAGGGGATTTACCGGGCCAAGCACATTCTTTTGCTGACCGTGGACATGGATACCCGGGAGCCTCTGGATGAGGAGACAATTGCAAAGAAGAAGGAGACCGCTGCTCAGCTGCTGGACCAGCTTCGGGCGGCAGAGGATCCCATTGCCCTTTTTGACCAGTTGATGAACGAGCACAGCGAGGACAGCGGACTGGCCGCGAATCCAACTGGCTATATTGCCAGCAAGGGCCAGATGGTGGCGCCCTTTGAGGAGGGGGCGTTGGCCCTGAAGAACGGGGAAATTAGTGAGGTAGTGGAGAGCGAATATGGATATCACATTATTCTTCGTCTGCCCATCGACCCGGAGGGCTACCGCAGCGATGTGGTCAGCCAGCGTTTGAAGGAAAAAACCGACCAGCTGAGCCAGAAGCTGGGCGTGAAGAAGACCGAGGCTTACAGCCAGATCGACCCCGCCGGTTTCTGGGAAAAAATTGGCGCTCTGCAATCCGCCGTGCAGACGGAGATCAGCGCCGCACAGGCTCAGAATTAAGGTTGGGCTCCGCCCAAACCCGCCAGGGCGCTGCCCTGGACCCACCGCCCTTTGAAAAGGGCGGCCCTAAACTTGCCCGTTTTTACAGATTTATGAGGATTTATATGAAGGAGCGGCCCGTTACCGGGCCGCTCCTTCTTTTGCGGTTGACAGAGGGGAGGGGGGGATGTTATGATAGGAAAAAGCTTGCAGAAATGCGTAAATTTACATGATTTTATATGGAAAAAACTGGATGCAAACAAAAGTTTACATGCTTTTTTCAGAAAAAAATTACCCTGTAAACTATTGTTTACAGGAATTTCAGAAAAAACAGGGCCATTGTAAAGTAAAGTTGGTCGACACTTTGGAAAGGAATGCTATAATGACCTTAGAACAAAAGCTTCGGGATTCCAGAATAGGGTGCGGGCTGTCACAGGAAGATTTGGCCGGCAAGGTTAATGTCTCCAGACAGACCGTCTCAGGATGGGAACGGGGGACCGTCCGTCCCTCAGCGGATAACCTGGCTGCTTTAAGCGAGATTTTCCAGATACCAGTGGACGCACTTCTTAAAGAGGATTGGGTGCCGCCGGAGGAAAAGGGACCTGCGGTCCAAATTGTAGAGGTTCCGGTTCCCCGCTCAATTCGCTGGCGGCTGCTGGTTCTTGCGGGTACCGCTATCCTGATTGTTGGTATCGCAATCGGCGCCCTGCTGTTCCGAGAACCGCCCGAAAAAGTTGTTCTATCTTCACAATTAGAAACGGAGGTGTTGAGTCCAGAGGAATTAGAAAACGCAGAATATATAGAGTTGCTCCCCCTTGAATAAGGGGAGCACAGAAAGGAGGTGTACATTTTGAAACGGCTTTGGAGTGTGCTGCTGGCCTGTGTGCTTACTGTAAGCTGTACGGTTCTTCCCGCCAATGCGGTGGGGCCTTCGGATGCTCCCCCCGCTGTCTCCCGTGTATCTGGGCAGCTGAACCACACGATTTCAGCAAATAACATCACTTATGTCGGCGGAAAAATTTTCCTGGATAGAGGTGAAGGCATTACCTACACCTGCGTCTACACGCCCAAGTCCGCCAGCGTAGATTTCGGTTATGTTGATGCTGATGGTGTATTTCATAAAGTTAACTGCACCAATGGCAGCATTGACGAGACTATCGAAATTGAAGAACTGGGCCAATACCGGCTGGCGATTCGCAACAATGATTCCCGCGCTGTCACAGTAACGGGAACCGTAAAGTATTGACATCGATTCGAAACAAACAGAACAGATACGATGAAAGGAGAAACTTTATGAAAAAGTTTATTAATTTGTTGACTTCGCTTTGCATAGTGACATCCCTGTGTGTCCCCGTAGCAGGTGCTGTTTCCCCTGTTGAGGAGCCAGTCGGAAATATTGAGGTGATAAACTATTCCAGATATATTTCAGATACCGACGTTGAAGAGCTCAAAAATGGGATTAACGCAACATATACCACATCTACAGGAAAAGTTATGCCGTTGGATTGCGTAGTAACTGTTGAGGATGTTGTGATAAATCCAACGGGGACCCGTTCAGCAGATGGCAGGACATACGCAGTGACTGTTGCTGCTGAGAAAAAGGATGAATCAAATAGTGGAAGCATAAATGATGAAAAAGTGGCTGCAAAAGCATATATAACAATGATGTGGACAGATGTAGAAGGGATCAAAAATACAATAGACCGGCTTTATGGTGGAATTAATGTTAGTCGAGGAACATTACGTGATGGCGTTGTACGCTATGGAAATTCTCATAATCGCCCTATGAATCGTCCCAGCTTTTCTCTAGGCACTAGTGCATCTTTTGATAAAGGAGTAAGTTACACAAGTAGCAGTCTTACAGGAAGTGTACATGCTTGCTATCAGTCTTGGTTCGAAGAATATAGTTTATCTGTCCTTACAGTTTGCGTTGAGCCAAGTATTTTTGATTGAATTCATTGGATATGAAAAAGACTTTAAAGCTGGTAGGCGCAGTAGCCCTATTTGATTTGGCATATTATCCTTTGCTCTACTTTGTTTTACTTCCAAACACAGATAAGTTCAGCGTAAATCTTGCTATAGTTGGTATTCGGATATTGGGCTGTATTTCTATAGGACTCTGGTTTGCCCATCAATATCGAAATTGTCCAATAAATACCAAAAAGTCAGTATGTTTTTCAATAGTTGCCGGATGCTTTGGTCTATATTACCTTCTGGTATCCAAGATATACATAACTTTAACAGACCTAATCTGGTGGGGAGCGCAAGAAGAATTTTATCTGCCGAATCACTTTATTCGAATCTTTCTAAGTGAAAACCTTTTTGACCAGTGGTCTGTCATGTCTTATATGTGTTTAATTGTGGCGTTTCAATTAGGTAGAATATGGTTTTCACGAAGAACTAATACGCCATAATTCAAGTAGAATTCGATGGAAAGAGCGCCCCAGCAGGGGCACTCTACATAGCTGTAAGTATGAATAAGACTTGTCCAATACCGATGGGACCCGCAGCAGCGGCTCCCGCACCGTAACAGGAACCGTAAAGTATTGACATCGATTCGAAACAAACAGAACAGATACGATGAAAGGAGAAACTTTATGAAAAAGCGTTTTTCGGCCCTTCTGGCTGGAGTCCTCAGCGTTGTTATGCTGGGTTCTGTCTGCGCCCATGCGGTTGCAATTGAAACAGACCCAGAGAAGTTTACGGTAAACGGCGTGAACTATGAAATGTGGTCCACCCTGTACAAGGATGGAAAAAACACCTTCCGCGGTTCTACTTGGGTTTCAAACCCGGCGCAAACTAGAATGCCGGAGGGCCATTTCGGGGTTTCGACCTATCTGTGTGACCCCACCGACACAGATATTGTGTATGCCGAGAAAGCCATGCGCTACAACTCCAGCACGGCCTATTTTTACTATCAGGAGACAAATAAGGCATATGCCAACGACAACGGAGTCATCTGTGGGGGTGAAGTTGCAATCTATAACGGAACGCGGTATGAAAAAAGAACTGCGCCGCAGACTAGAGTAACCTATCCCGGCCGGGCTGCGGACGGTACAAGCAAAGAAGTGATGGCGCTGCTTGACGAAAACGGCGGCTATCCTGTCACAGCGGCTGGGGAAAGCTATGGCCCCATCACACTGACAGAGGTGGTCGGTTCCGGGCCGGATTTGATCTGGGCAAGGGGTGTAGACGGAACAAAAGGCTACATCCGTGCGGAGGATTTGCAGCCGGATGTGAATAATCCGGAAGAAGCGGCCGCGTACATGGCCGAACTGAAAAACAATCCCAATAAATTCCGTATGATTCCGCTTTACGACCTGGAGGGAAATGTAATCGGCAGCTTTGAAGTAACCCTTCCCACTGACGATGAAGTGTCCCCCGAAGCACAGGAGACGATTGATAAACTGGAAGAGGCCGCCTATCAATCCCGGCTGGCCGCTGTGAAAAAGTTTGCAGAAGAAAAGCCCAATTCTTTGGACTGGGAAGATCCGAACACCCAAAATCGCGTGATGAAGATGATTGCGGCAGACGGAGGCTACCACGTAAACAGCAAGGGCGAAACCTATGGCAGCGTCACGCTGGCCCTTCTGCTTGGTGAAAAGCCCGACCTGATATACGCCAGAGGAACCGAGGGCCAGAGCGGCTATTATCGGGAACGGGACACGATCCATGGTAAGTTCGACATTCAGACCCCGGCAGACGCAATGAGATACATGGAATACCTCGAGACTGCACCAGAGGAGTACCTGATTCCTCTGTATGACTGTGAGGGCAATGTGATCGGCGAGTTCCTTCACGGGATGAAAGACGATGGCGGGGGCCTTACGCAAGAACAGGCTGAGCAGGAAGTAAACCGCCATATGGCGGCACAGTAACTGCTTTCGAGGAGCACCCCCGCTGGGGGCGCTCCTGTAAATTTTACCGGTCCTCCCGGAAGTAGTTCAGGCCCAGTGCCGCCGGCTGACCGGAGCTTTCCCGCTTCCGGACCGAGGAAGCCACCAGTACAATGGCGGTGATGAGGAAAGGAAGCGCCTTGTACAGCTGGGGCGGGACTGCATTGAGCCAGCCCAGTGTTTCGGGAAAGGCTCCAGCCAGCGGGCCGGAATAGATTTGCAGGGTGTTGAAAAAGCCAAAGACCAAGGTACCCAAAATAGCCATAACCGGGTTCCAGTTGGCGAAAATCACCAAGGCAATGGCGATCCAGCCGTAACCGTTGATCCAGCAGTTGGAGCCCTCGAAAGAGCCGCTCATATACAGGGCCATGTAGAAACCGCCCAGCCCCATAATTCCGGACCCGGCAATCAGGTGAAGATACTTGTACAGCAGAATATTGACGCCCACAGAGTCGGCCGCGCCGGGATTTTCCCCCACCGCCCGCAGGCGGAGGCCGGTTTTGGTAAAGTTGAGATACCACCATACCAGCACCGCCACAGCGGCTCCCAGGTAGACCAGCAGATTGTGGGAAAACAGGGCCTTGCCCAGCACGGGGACCTTAGAGAGCAGAGGAAGTTCAATGGAGGAAAAGCCCTGAACCAGGGCGGAAGCGCCGGTCATAGCGGGCCAATTGCTTCCCAAGCCCTTACCCACAAAGAAGTAGAGTCCTAGGCCAAAGGTGGTAATGGTTAAGCCGGTAACATTCTGGTTGGCCTGGAGGGAGACGGTAAGGACCGCAAAGAGCAGACCGCACAATCCCGCAGACAGAAAGGCGACCAGCAGCCCTACCAGCACACTGTTCGCGGCGCACCCGGCCAGATAGCCGAAGATGGCTCCCACAGCCATGGTGCCTTCTACGCCCAGGTCCAGACTGCCGGACTTTTCCACTACAATCTCGCCCACCGTGCCGTAGAGCAAAGGGATGTTCACCAGGACGATGTTAAAGAGGAAGAGGGTTAATACATTGATAGGGTCGTTCATTTGCCTGCCTCCTTTCCACTTCGGATAACCAGCTGAAAGCGGGTAAAGAAATCTGCCGCCAGCACCAGGAAGAGAATAACGCCTTGGAGCAGATTGGCAAAGTTGGCGTCGATGGCGGGGTAAGTGGCGCTGGCTGTCTGACAGCCGAATTGAAGTACTGTAATCAGCAGGGAAGCGGCCAAAATACCAACTGTGTTCAGCTTTGCTAACCAGGCTACCACGATACCCGTCCAACCCACATCGTTGGTGGGGGCAGCGGACATTACCCCTGCGGAGGACATGTGAAGCGCCCCAGCCATACCAATGAGCGCGGCGGACAGAAAAATAGTCCGAAGGACAATTTTGCCTACCTTCATCCCGGCATACCGGGCGGTGTTGGGGCTGTCGCCTACCACAGAGATCTCATAACCGTGTTTGGTGTAGTTGAGATAGAGGAAGATGAGGGCGCACAGAGCCAGCGCCGCAATCAGGGAGAGATTCAGATTGAAAGGCCCGATGGGAATGGTGAGCATCTGGGCATTTTCCGGGAACTTGGCAAATTTGGGGCGGGCAGACTGAGGATCCAGAAAGAAATTCCATGGAGCTTTGGTTTCAGCAAAGAATTGCAGGAAGTACAGGGCCACATAGTTCAGCATCAGGGTGAGGAGGGTTTCGTTGGTGCCGAATCGAACCTTCAATGCTGCTACGAACAGACCGTATACACCGCCGCCCAATGCGCCGCACAGGGCCATCACCAGTACTACCACAGGTCTGGGCAGCGTTTCGCCCAACTGCATGGCGGCAGCGCCCGCCCAGAAGGCCCCCATAATAAACTGTCCCTCGCCGCCGATGTTCCAAAAGCGCATTTTGAAGGCCAGAGCCAGAGCCAGAGAGACGATCAGTAGGGGAACAAAGAGCTTGATAAAGTTTTCCACGGCCCGCCAGGGGTAGCGGCTGCCTGGGATGCCCATGGTAAGCATTTGCTTGTAGAACGTGGCAGGGTCCACACCCTGCATCCAGAGCAGAGCTGCTCCAATTGCCAGGGCCAGGAGGATGGCCGACAGATAAGCCAGCAGTTGACGTCCTGGTCCGGCGCCTTCTCGCTTGACCACGCGAAACAGGGGTTGACGGTTGTTCATTCCTCCACCTCCTTGGCTTCTTCAATACGGCTGTCCTTAGCAATGCCGGCGGGCTTGTCCTCATATTTACCGCTCAGGTCCAGAGCTCCAGTCATCATCAGGCCCAATTCCTCCTTCGAGGTCTTGTGGGCGTGAACCACACCCATTACCTTACCGTGACAGAGCACCATAATCTTATCACACAAGCTGATCATAACATCCAGATCCTCGCCCACGAAGAGGATGCCCACACCCTCCTTTTTCTGCTGGTTAAGAATGTCATAAATGGTGTAAGAGGAGTTGATATCCAGGCCCCGAACGGGGTAGGCAGTAACAATTACATTGGGACCTGCCTTAATTTCCCGCCCTAACAGCACTTTTTGCACGTTGCCGCCGGACAGGCGGCGCACCGGCGTTTCGGTAGAGGGAGTGACGATTTCTAAATCAGAAACCACCTGCTGGGCCTCGGCCCGACCGGTTTTCCGATCCACAAAAGGACCGGGAGCCTGGCTGTATTTTTTTAACAGCATGTTGTCTGTAATGGACATAGAGGGAGCCAATCCCATCCCTAAGCGGTCTTCCGGGATAAAGGACATGGAGATGCCCTTTTCTAAAATGGCCCGGGGACTTAAGCCCACAATGTTATCTCCCTTGTGGATCATCATGCCGTTCTCAATGGGGCGAAGACCGGCAATGGCCTCACAAAGTTCCTTCTGTCCGCAACCAGCAATGCCGGCCACGCCAAGGATCTCGCCGCCGCGAATATAGAAGTTCACATGGTCAATGGCGGCCGCACCCTCATCGTTTCGGATGGAGAGGTCCCGAATTTCCAAAAGGGGCCGGGTCTTTTCCACAACCGGACGCTCAATGTCCAGATCAACTTTCCGGCCTACCATAAATTCGGTAAGTTGCTGCTCGCTGGTGCTGGCGGTGTCCACTGTGCAGATGTACTCCCCCTTGCGGAGGATGGCTACCCGGTCGGAAAGTTCCAGAACCTCATTGAGCTTGTGGGTGATGATAATGATGGCGTGGCCTGACTCCTTCATCCGGCGCAGAACGTCGAAAAGTTTCTGCGTCTCCTGAACGGTCAACACAGCGGTGGGCTCATCCAGAATGATAATATGGGCGCCATAGTAAAGTACTTTTACGATCTCTAGGGTCTGTTTCTCGGATACCGCCATATTGTGGACTTTTTTTCTGGGATCGATGTCAAAACCAAACTTCTTTGCCATTTCCCCGATGACAGTGTACCGATCCTTTTTCAATACCGGCCCCGACTTGTCATCACCCAGCCAAATGTTGTCGGCGGCGGAGAAGACGTCCACCAGTTTAAAATGCTGATGAACCATGCCAATGCCCAATTTCTTGGAGTCCTCGGGGGAGTTGATTGCCGCTTCCTGTCCGTCCACCAGAATGGAGCCGCTGTCCGGTTTGTAGATGCCTGACAGCATGTTCATAAGTGTGGTTTTTCCCGAACCGTTTTCCCCCAGCAGGGCCAGAATCTCTCCCGGTCTTACATTCAGATTGATGTTTTTGTTGGCTGCGACACTTCCAAAATTTTTGCAGATGCCCCGCATTTCTATGGCGTATCGTTCTTCCATACTCAACTCTCCTCTCCGCCCTCGCCGGGCAGGCATTCCTTTTTCTTTCAAGAAAAAGGAATCAAAAAGAACTGCTGCGCAAAACTTCGTTTTGCTTCCAATTTAATCGAAGCCGGTATGCCAATGGTCAAGCTGGGAGCAAAACGCAGTTTTGCGGGGAAGTTCCTTCTCTTTGAAAAGAAAAGGAATAAAAACCTCTAAAAAAGTCCGGGCCAGCCGGTTCATTTATCCGGCCGGCCCGGTGCGGGTCTGCGTCTTGGTTTAGCCTTCGATTACGCCTGCTACATTATAGTTCATGGAGCCCTTGATCACGCCGTCGTCCACGGAAGGGCCACCGGCGGGGACAATCTCAAAGTCCCGATCCACCAGTGCGCCGTCTTTCAGCTCAACGCCGTCGCACTGCAAGGGGGCGTCGGTCTTGACGATCTCCACGGAGCCGTCTTCTCCGATGTTGTAGGACAGTCTCACTCCAGAGAACACGTCCCACTCGCCGGAGATCATCAGATCCCGGACAGCGGTCATGACGGCCTGGGTGTTGGGAGCAGCGATGGACTCATTCAGGGGGGAAGCGTCCACAAAGCCTTCCTTCAGACCGGCGTAGTAGGCATTGCCGCCCATGTTCTCCACGAACTTGGAGGCGTCGCCGTTACAATCCATAGCGGCCTTGATGGCGGTCTCATAGTACACGTTCCAGTGCCAGATGGCGGAGGTCAGGTGGGCGTTGGGGGCCTGCTCGGTCATGTCGGAGTTGTAACCGCAGCCGAAGGCGTTATTTTCCTGAGCCACCAGCTGGGGCTGGGCGGAGTCACAGTGCTGGGAGATGACGCCGCAGCTGTAGGTGTCGATGAGGGCCTGCGCGGCCTGACGCTCCAGGGCCTCGTCGCCCCAAGTATTGATCTTGTTCACATAGACGACCGCATCGGGGTTGGCGGACTGAGCACCCAGAGCAAAGGCGTTGATGCCGGAACAGGTCTCAGCATACTCCCGGTTATAGGCGGCTACATAGCCAAGATTATTGTTGCCCAGTTCCAGGGACTTCATGCCAGCGGCGATACCGGCCAGGTAGCGGGCCTGATAGATCCGGCCAAAATAGTTATTAAAGTTGGTGTCGTTGCCCATATAGCCGGTGCCGTGGGAAAAGATCACGTCAGGGTACGCCTCAGACTTATCGTTCATGGCGTTAATATAGCCGAAGGAGATGCCAAAGACGACGTCGGCGCCCTGGTTGACCACAGTGTCGATGGCATTGGCCACGGCGGTATCGTCGGTATCAGGCACGTTGTCCACAACAATCAGGCTGGCAGGGTCCAGACCCAGGGCCTTCATGGCGGTGGTGATGCCGTTATGGTGCTGGAAGGTATAACCGGCGGTGTCGTTCTGGCTGGTGATATAGATTGCTCCCACCTTAAAATCGGATGTGTTTTCCACAGGGGTGGAGACGGAGCTGCCATTACCGGTGGAGCTGGTTTCGGCAGAGCTGGGGGGGGTAGGAGAGGTGCTGCCGTTATTGCCGCAAGCGGCCAGGGACAGGCTCATGGCCGCAGCCAAGGCCAGTGCAAAGAGCTTCTTCATTCTGTTTCCTCCTTTGTTTCTTGGGGTTCGTTTCATTCAAAATATATTAAAACCGAGAAACCGGCTTTAATCGAGTGTAACACAGCGGCGGCATTCGTCCACAAACTCCACGCCGGTCTGCTCATTCATTCCCTTGATCCGGGCCAGCGATTCCACCCGAATGCCCTTGGCTCGGATGCGGTCACCGCCGGGCTGAAAGGCTTTCTCAATGACAATCCCCGCCCCGGCTAGTTTGGCCCCGGACTGGGCAGTTAACTCCATCAGGCCCTCCAGAGCCGCGCCATTGGCAAGGAAATCGTCAATAATGAGCACGGTATCCTGGGGACCCAAGAATTTTTTAGAGACAATGACGTCGTAAATCCGTCCGTGGGTAAAGGATTCCACCCGGGTGGAGTAGACCTCCCCAGCAATATTTTTCGTTTGGCTCTTTTTGGCAAAAACCACCGGACAATGAAAAGACTGCGCCGTGACACAAGCGATCCCGATGCCGGAGGCTTCGATGGTCAAAATCTTGTTCACGCCGCAGCCGTCAAACCGGCGCAGAAATTCTTTTCCAATTTCTTCAAAAAGAGCAACATCCATCTGGTGGTTCAGAAAACTGTCCACCTTCAGTACATCGTTTCCCTTTACGGTACCATCCCGCCGGATGCGCTCCTTCAGCAGTTCCATAGGTCAGTCCGCCTCTCTGACAAAAATGACGGCGGTCCGAGTTTGGGGACACACCGCGTATGCCGAAAAGAATACATGTTTATTTTACAGGAAAACCTCGCCGGTTTCAATCCCTATTTTCGAATATCTTCCACAATTTTTGACGGAAATTCTTGGCTCATTCGGCAAATTTTTCACAGAAAAGACATCTGGCGGACCGCCTGGAAAACGGTCCGCCAGGTTATGCCGGACGGGCGCTTCAGCTTCTGGCGCGGCTGGTGCGCTTGGCTTTGCGGTCTTCCATTTTGGAGACGATTACTGCGCAGGCCGCGTCGCCAGTGATGTTCACGGTGGTACGGCCCATATCGAAGACGCGGTCAATACCGGCCACCAGGGCGATACCCTCAATGGGGACGTTGACGCTTTGGAGCACCATGGTCAGCATTACCATGCCTGCGCCGGGGACGCCGGCTGTGCCGATGGAGGCCAGAGTAGCGGTGAGTACAATGGTGAGCATTTGGCCCAAGGTCAGGTCGATGCCGTAAGCGGAGGCGATAAATACGGCGCAAACGCCCTGATAGATGGCGGTGCCGTCCATATTGATGGTTGCGCCTAGGGGCAGGACGAAGGAGGCCACCTCACGCCGGGCGCCCAGCCGCTCCGAGGCTTCCAGAGTGAACGGCAGGGTACCTACAGAAGAGGCGGAGGAGAAGGCCATCAGCATAGCGGGGGACATCTGGCGGAAGAACTCGATGGGGGAGACCCCGGCCAATGCGCCGATAGTAGAGGAGTAGACCAGTACCGCATGAAGGGCGTAACCCACGTAGGCCACGGCCAGTACCGCCATCAGGTTCCCCAGAATCTTGGGGCCGTTTTCCGCCACTACCGGGCAGATGAGGCAAGCCACGCCGATGGGAGACAGCTTGATAATCAGGTCCATAATTTTCATGAACACTTCGTTAAAGCTGTCGACAATCTGGGTTGCAACAAGGCCCTTTTCTCCAGCCATCAGAATGCCGAAGCCCACCAGCAAAGCAATGACGATTACTTGGAGCATAGTGGCGTTGAGCAGGGGGGCGATGGGGTTGGAGGGGAAGATATCGACAATGACGGACATAATTCCCTTGCCCTCCGGGGGTTCATAGGACAGATCAGAGGTGCTCAGGGTGGAGAAGATGCCAGTTTCCTTGGCCACAGTGGCCAGAATCAGCGCCAGAACAACGGCAAAGGCGGTCGTACACATGTAATAGACCACGGTCTTGCCGCCGACAGCTCCTACCTTGCGGATATCCTGCATAGAGATCACACCGGAAGTAATGGAAAACAGAACAATGGGGACAACAATGAATTTCAACAGGTTTAAGAAGATATCTCCCCAGGGTTTGATGTAGGCTTTTGCGAAATCTTTGCCTGCCATACCGGCGATGTTGGCCGGAATGAGTGCCATACCGACCAGGATGCCCACGGCCAATCCAATAAAAATCCAAAATGCCAGGGGCAGTTTTTTGCTGTTCATAGAATACTCTCCTTTCAAGTGCCCTAAACTCTTTCCAACCTCCATTATAGCCGGGTAAATATTTTTTACAAGTCTAAAGAATATAAAAGTAAATTTTTTAGTTAAAACATCCAAAACGGAACGGTTTTTTTGTGAGCTTTGCCCTTAGATGGGAAATTTTTCCTTTTGCCACGGTTCGACAAACAATTTACCAAATTATGGTAAACTATAGACAGTACTTGACTTAGGAAAGGTGTGACCGCCATGTGGCCGCAACGAAAAAAAGGACTGTTTGAGAGCGGGCGGGTGCTATTCCTCCCCTTGGACGCCATCCAGCCCAACCCGGACCAGCCCCGGCGGTCTTTCGACCAGCCGGCATTGGAGGAACTGGCCGAGTCAATACGAGCGCTGGGGGTTTTACAGCCCCTGACGGTGCGCCGCCGGGAGGGTGCCTGGGAGTTGGTGGCGGGGGAACGCCGCCTTCGAGCAGCCCGCCTGGCCGGACTGGAGACCATCCCCTGCCTGTCCATCCAGACAGACGGACAGACTTCTTCTCTGCTGGCATTGGTGGAGAACCTTCAGCGCAGAGACCTGGATTTCTGGGAAGAGGCGCTGGCCCTGCGCCAGTTGGTAGACACCTATCGGATCTCCCAAGAGGAGGTGGCACGGCGGGTGGGCAAGAGCCAATCGGCGGTGGCGAATAAACTGCGTCTGCTCAAGTTGGCCCCAGAGACGCTGGCTCTGCTCCGGGACGGGGGGGCGGGGGAGCGGCACGCACGGGCGCTGCTGCGTCTGGAAGACCCAGCGCAGCAGCTGGAAGCGGCCCGGCAGGTGGTGGAACGAGGGCTGACCGTGGCCCAGACCGAGGGGCTGGTGGAGGCGCTGTTAACCGCCCAGCCCGCACCCGTCCCCCGGAGGAAACCGACCTATCTTTTCAAGGACGTTCGCCTGTTTTTGAACACGGTTACCCGAAGTATCGACATTATGCGTTCCGCCGGGGTGGACGCTCAGTGCCGCCGTCAGGACACCGAAGACGAAATTCTGCTGACCATCCACATTCCCAGACGAGAAGGAAAAGGCGTCCGGACATAAGCCGGACGCCTTTCGTATATTCAAGTAATCTCGTAATCTCTGCCAAATTGCAGCGACCCGAAGTCGATGCGGCTAGCTCCGCCGGAAGGGGGCGCCTCCCGGATGTCGTCATCCTCGTCGTCGCCGTCCAATTCGTCCTCCGGTTCTGTGCCGGGGGTAAATTCAGCAGTATCGGCCAGATCCCGTTTTGCTTCCTCCGCCGCTCTGGTGCGCAGATTTTCTGCGGTAGCGGCCTCCATGGCCTGGGCCAGGAGACGCTGGACATTGTCATCAATCTCGGCAGCTTTTTCTTCCACCGGGTCCTGCGCTGCTCGGGCGGAGGGGGGGGCCAGATCCTCCAGCCGTGCCAGATACTCCGCCTCCTGGGCATGGAGAGCCCGCACCTTTTCCACATAGGCGGCGGTCTCCCGCTGAGCCTGCTTTAGGCGGTACTCCTCTGCCTCTAGGGCCTTGTTGATCTCGGCCCGGCGGGCGCGAAGCTCATCCTCGGTCTGGCTGAGGAGCTGGGACTTCTTCTGTTCCGCCTCCTTGACCAGATCGTCGGCCATCCGCTGGGCGGCCATCAGGGCCTTGCGCATGGCTTCCTCGGTAGAGCGGTATTCTTCCACCTTGTCTACCAGCACCTTCATTTTGTTTTTCAGCACCGCATTTTCATTAAACAGCGCAGAGTAGTCCCCGGTGAGAATGTCCAGAAATTCGTCCACCTGGCCCATGTTGTAGCCGCCGAATGACGCCTTTTGAAAGGCGCGCTCGGAGACTTCCTGAGGTGTGAGCATAAGCAATTCCTCCTGCTCTGTGATCTAATCAGAATTTGATCCCAAATAACGAAAGCGTCTAATCTGCAATATGTTCCATTAAAAATACAGTCCGTTATTCTCCAGTTCGTCGATGAGGTCGCCCAGAATATCCACATTATAGGGGGTAATGATGTAAGTGGAGATAGCAACCTTTTTAATCTTGCCCTCGTTGGCGTAGGACACTCCGGCCAGAAAGTCCAGCAGACGGCGGGCAATTTCACCATTAGTGGACTCCAGATTCAAAACTACGGTGCGTTTTTCACGCAGGTGGTCGGCGATGGAGGAAGCATCTTCAAACCGCTCCGGCTTTACCAGTACCACCTGGAGCTGGGTGGCGGCACGAATGTTAACCACCTTATTTCCCCGGCGTTCGTCCTCAGGGGCAGAGATATTGTAGCTGCTTTCGCTGCTGCGGGAGGGCCGTTCATAGCGGTCCCGGTCCCGTTCGCGCTCCCGGTCCCGGCGGTCTACAGGGCGGGGGGAGACGTCAAAATCATCATAGTCATCCTCTTCTTCATCCTCGTAGGGGTGGGCAAGACGCTTAAACTCATCAAAAATTCCCATCAGTATATCCTCTTTTCTTCCAAGTAAAAATAATTCCACGAGCCTGTATTCAGAACCGGGGAATGATAATTTTCCCGGTCAGATGGTATTCACAGGTTGTGAATACAGGTTCAAAAGCAGTCCGCCCGCCGGTTAAAATGAAATCCGTTCATCCATGTATGGGAGGACGGGCCCCGAACAGGGCCGTACCCACCCGAACTAGGGTGGCGCCCTCAGCGATGGCGTCCTCATAGTCGGCGCTCATGCCCATAGACAGACAGTCTACAACACTGTGATTATCCGCTATTTTCCCAATTATGTCAACAAGAAAATGGCGAATTTGAGCAAAATATTTTCGGTTGGAGCCGGAAAGCGTTGATACAGGCGGAATTGCCATCAATCCGCGCAGCCGGACGTGGGGGCATTTCATCGCCTGTTCAGCCAGAGCGGGCAGGTTTTCCGGCATACATCCGCCCTTGCTCTCCTCTCGGGCTGTGTTGACCTCCAGCAAAATGTCCTGAACAATTCCCAGCTTGTCCGCTTGGAGCTCTACCGCCTGAAGGAGCCGGGTGGAATCGACTGAGTGGATGAGGGACACGTTTCCCACCACCTGCTTTACCTTGTTGGTCTGAAGGTGGCCGATGAAGTGGACCTCAGCCCCAGCATAGGCGTCCGCCCCCAGGTGGGCAGTCAGTTCCTGTACCCGGTTTTCTCCGCACAGCCGGATACCTGCGGCAATTGCGGCGCGGATGGTCTCGTCCGTTTGTACCTTGGTAGCGGCGCATAAAGCGATTTCCCCCGGTTCCCGCCCTGCCGCCCGGGCGGCGGCGGCAATCTTTTCCTGAACAGCTCTCACATTTTGGGTCAGGTCCATCCTGTTTCCTTCTCTCTGTCTTAAAATTTGTCCTCCCCCGGAGGAAGAGGGTGTGAACGGGCCCAAACGCCTAGCACTTCGCTTATGTTTCCAGCGTCAGGCCGTCGATCAGGCCGGTCGCATGGGTGATGATCACGTCTCCGTCCCGGAGGACTTTTTTTCCGGTCCCCAGGGGACGAACCACATAGTAATCCTCGTCCTCGTGGACAATCGATACCTCCCGCATCTCGGCGTGGCCGTTAACGCTGGCGTACACCACCAGCTTTTTCACCACTACAGGGGGGGCGCTGGAGTCAGGGTCCTCCTCGGTTACCTCCTCCAGATGGAGGGCTGCCTTGGGGATGCGCAGGCCGGACCAGCGGGAGAAAATCAGCTCCACCGTTTGGTGTCTCAGCAAGGTGGTGAGCGTCAGGTAGCGGTTGGAGGAGAAGACCACCAAAGTTTGTTCCTGTTCGGTGGGGCCAATCAATTCCACTGTCATTTCCACCTCACGGTTCAGCTCACCGGAGAAGCGCAGAGTGGCGGAATATCCCTCCTCCAGCCGGCTGGCGGCCGTTTTGGGCAGGTTGGCAGCGAAATACCAGGTGTTGGAGGTAAGGAGTTTGCCCATGGCTTCACTGTCCTCCCCGGCGGGGTGGTTGATCAGCTCCTGAAGGGCGGAGGGAGTGAGCTGAAGCACACTTTCCGGGGTGAGCAGGGCCTCGTAGCCGTCCACCAGATTGGAGAACACCCCCGGTTCTGGAGCGGTGACCCGGGTGGTGGCCCGGGCGGACTGGCTGGTGAGGACCTTCAGCTCTCCGCCCAGCTGCTGACGCCGGGCGGTCAGGTCAGCGGAGGTCAGATTCTCGCCATAGGTGTAGCCCCGTTTGAGCACACTGCTCTTTACCTCCATCACCTGATCCCGCAGCTGGGTATACTCCCCCATGGCGTAGGAGGCCCGCAGGTCCACCACAGCCTCCAACACATCCTCATCCAGCCGGGCGGCAGAATCCAGGTCGGTTCCTTGGGAGATGGCGTAATCCAGCAGTTGAATCTCCATTTCCAGCTCCTCAATCTGGACCTGGCTGGCCTGGGCCTGACTGTCCCGGTAGACCAGGGCGATTTCTTGGCCGGAACCAACCTTCTCACCCTCAGCCCGGGTGATTTCCAAAATACCGGGCTGAGCGGGGAGGACGCGGGCCTCCCGGACCACCAGGCCCTCCACCGTGACGCTGTCGTAGGCGGTATAGGAGTAGACCTGGGTGGTCCGGTAGGGGTCGTCCATGGCGTTGAAAATGTAGGCCGCGAAGTAGAGGGCGACAACTGCCGCCATGGCCAGAATGACAAAGGTAATCAGAGGTTTGCCTTGTTTCATGGGAATTCTCTCTTTCTTGGCATCCCCAGAGGGAGGAGCGGGTTACAGCTCGCCTTCCCGGGCATCAGCCAGCGGCACGGGCCGCTCAGGGACAATGGTGGAAATGGCGTGCTTATAGATAATCTGTTGTTTGCCGTCGCTGGTGAGTACGACGATGAAGGCATCGAAGCCGGTGATGTATCCCCGCATCTGGAAGCCGTTCATCAGGAACATCGTAACCGGCCGGCGTTCCCGGCGGGCCTGGGTGAGGAAAATCTCCTGAAGGTTGTTGGTCTTTGTCATAATATGTAACACTCCTTTTTTCTATAGACAGGGCGGGCCTGTCCGAGTGCTACCACTATATACCATTTTCTTCCAGAAATGCTGTCGAACGCTGGAGGACCTCCCCAAAATCCGGGACAGGCCCCCAAAGCACAGTTTTGGCCGCTGTGTTACGCTTAAACCAGGTGCGCTGGCGTTTGGCATACTGCCGGGAACGCAGCTTGATTTGGCTGGCGGCCTCCGGAATGGAATACGCGCCGCGAAAGGCGGCGGCCAGCTCCTTATAGCCGATGGCCTGCATGGCAGTACACCGCTCCGGTACGCCGCTGGCCAGCAGCGCGCGTACCTCGGCCTCCAAACCATCCGCCATCATCTGGTCCACCCGGCGGTCAATCCGTTCCCACATATCCTCCCGCCGCTGAAAGTCCAGGGTGAGGGTGAGCGCGTCATAACGGGGCGGGAGCTGCTTGGTCGCTTGGTTGTGAGCGGTAATTGTGCTTCCTGTGGTGAGCCAGACCTCCAGAGCCCGGACGATTCGCTTGGCGTCGTTGGGGTGGAGCCGGGCGGCAGCTTCCGGGTCCGCCCCGGCCAGCTCGTCCAGAAGAGCCTGCCCGCCCTCTCGGGCGTACCGCTCCTCCAGTTTCCGGCGAAGGGGGCTTTCCCCGTCGAAGGGAGCAAAGGTCCGTCCGGACAGCAGCGAATCAATATACAGTCCCGTTCCCCCGGCCAGGATGGGCAGGTTTCCCCGGGAGAGTACCTCCTCGACACAGCGGCAGGCCATGTCCACATATCGGGAGACAGAGAAGTCTTCCGCTGGGCTGGCCACGTCCAGCATGTGGTGGGGGATGCCCTGCATTTCCGCCTGTGTGGGCTTGGCCGTGCCGATGTCCATGCGGCGGTAGATTTGCATGGAGTCTGCCGACACCACTTCGCCGCGGTACCGCTTTGCCAGCTCCACCGCAAGCCAGGTTTTGCCTGAGGCGGTCGGGCCGGTAATCACCAATATTTTTGCGGGCACGGACAGCACCTCCTCACGAATGTTGTCGTAATATGGTAACATAAAATGCCGTCTTCCATCCTGGTCCTGTTACGAAGGGGAAGAAGGTGAGTTCCCTTGAAGATTCCGATCAATCTGATTGCGCCCATCCGCTAATGCTATTGGTTCTTTGATTCCCAAATGGCTGAATGGGCGCACAGGGAAGCGGTAGGTATGAATAACCCCCGGAGAGACACCACCTCTCCGGGGGTTTGCCTTTTGTGAGTCCCCTTGGATATATTTCATGTTACTGACGGTGTTCATTATAACACAGCCATTACACAATATGCAAGGGGGCCGGAGAGTTTTTTAAGTTTTCACGCCCTATTTATGGGTCTTTTTTGCCGCAGAAAGGGTTTTCACTTAAGGGGAAGACTCGTGCCAGAGGCTTTTACATCCGCCACTGTGTCACTGCGGAATAAGCGGCCTTGCAGAGTCCTAAAAACCGGTCCATGCGCGGAAAAAAGGATTCGGCAATGCGCTGTGCCATCTGGGCGTCATTGCACGCACAGTCAATGCCGTCAAACTCGCCCAGATGCCAGTTCCCATCGCCGGAGAGGGAATCTACAGAGTGATCGGTGATCACGGTAATCAGGTGCCGGCCCTCATCCCCAGGGCCGGGGTGGAGCTCTACCCGGTCCTCTGGACAGGCGGCCAGTGCGCTGCGCAGGTCCAGACTTCCCAAAGTCAGCTTGGTGAAGTTGTGGTCATTGGAGCGGATCAACCGCTTTTTTGTGATCTCGGGATAACCAAAATCGGCTGGAAGTGCGGCAGAGACGGGCAGACCGGGCAACGCCCGTAAAAGCATGTTTACCCCGCCGGATGTCGCTTTTTCCGACCCAATGGTCAGCGTGTAGGGCCGAGCCAGGGTGACGGGGATACGAGCCCGAACAAAATTAACTGTAAAAGACTTCCCTGTATCGGCGTTGGATAAATCCACAATGAGAGGCTGATCCTTCCAGGTAAAAACCAGCAGTCCATCCCGGGCCTCCCCGGCCAGGAGCTGTCCGCCGTGCGTTTGGTGATATGCGTAAAGGCACTTGTTCCAGGACATGAAGCCCCCTCCCTTCCGCTGCCCTCTTTGGGAAAGAGGGCGCTTTTTATGCCCGTTTAAACTGTTTTTCCAGCTCCTTTTTGGTCAGCTCAATGGCTACCGGCCTGCCGTGGGGACAGTACTTCACCTGTCCCGACATGACCGCCTGAGCTACCCGCTCCAGCTCCTGCGGGGCGCTGTGCCAGCCGCCCTTAATTGCCGCCTTGCAGGCCATCGTGTGAAGCAGTTCGTCCCGGGCTGCAGCGGGGTCAGCCCCGCCGCTGGTGAGCAGGGTGCGGGCCAGTTCCTCCAGGGCGGCAGGGATGTCTTCCACGTCCACATCAAAGGGGGCCTGACGGACGGCCAAATCGGCGCCCAGCTCATCCACCTCAAAGCCGAACTCCTCTAAAAGGGTCCGGTGGTCCAGCAGGATCTCCCGTTCCTGGGGGGACATCCGGCACACCGCCGGGGCGAGCAGGGTCTGAGCCATGGGGTCGTAACCCTCTGCCTTCATCCGGTCGAAATTCATCCGTTCGTGGGCGGCGTGCTTGTCGATCAAATAGACCATATTGCCCTGTTCCACAATGATATAGGTGTTGAGGACCTCTCCGGCAATCCGCCAGGGAAGTTCCTCCGCCTCAGCGGAAAAGGGCTGCTGCTGAACGGAGGGGCCGGCTGCGGGCGGACGGTGGATTGTCTCCCCCGCCCCGGCGGGTTCCGCTGGCTCATCCGGGGCAGGTAGGCCGCGGAGAATGTCTTCCGGTCCGGCGGGGAAAGGTTCCCTTTGAACGGCGGGAGGGGCCGCCTGCGGCCGCAGGATGGCGTCGCACTCCTCAGGGGGTTCCGGTTCCTCATCCGCTTTGCCAGCTGGTCGGGAAGCGGGTTTTGCGGGGGAAGGGGGGACATAACTGCTGTCGTGAACGCGAACCACGGTGGAGGAGGGAAGCGGTGGCCTGCCCGCCGCCGGGAGGGCGCTGCCCATAGAAATCCGCATCTGATTTTCGGTCTGCGTGTACTGCCGCCGTACCTCGGCAAGTTCAGTGTTTTTCAGCACGGCCCGGGGGTGGGAGGACCCTTCCAGGGTGGAGAGAACCGCGTGGTACACCGCCGAGTAAACCGCCCGCTCCGCTCCGAACTTTACCTCGGTCTTGGCGGGGTGGACGTTCACATCCACCGCATTGAGCTTGGTTCGCAAATGGAGGACACAGCCGGGGTACTTGCCCACCATTTTCTGGTTTTTATAGGCTTCCTCCAGGGCGGCGGTCATCAGGGGCGATTTCACCTGTCTCCCGTTGACAAAGAAGAACTGCCAACTGCGGCTGTTCCGGCAGCAGGCGGGCTGGGAGGCGAAGCCGGTGACGGACAGGCTCTCACCGGTGGACTTGATTTCCAAAAAGCCCAGAGCGATATCCCGGCCCAGCACAGCGTAGACGGCGGATTTCAGCTGGCCGTCCCCTGGGGTGAGCAGTTCCTGGCGGCCGTCCCGAATAAATTTTACACTCAGCTCCGGGTGGGACAGCGCGGCCCTTTGTACCACGGAGAAGACAGCAGCGCCTTCGGCGGCGTCTTTTTTCATAAATTTCAGCCGGGCCGGAGTGTTGAAGAACAGATCCCGTACCACCAAAGTGGTGCCTCTGGGACAGCCCGCCTCCTCCACCGCCCCTGGGACGCCTCCTTCCAGAGCCAGCGAGGCCCCCAGTTCCGCGCCGTCTGTTCGGGTAAGAATCTCAATGCGGGACACCGCGGCGATCGCGGCCAGGGCCTCCCCCCGAAAGCCTAGGGTGCCGATGGCCTCCAGGTCGTATTCGGTGCGCAGCTTGCTGGTGGCGTGGCGGAGAAAGGCGGTTTTCAGTTCGTTGGCCGGGATGCCCTTGCCATCGTCGGTCACCCGGAGAAAGGTCAGCCCGCCGTGGGAAATCTCCACCGTCACTGTGGAGGCACCGGCATCAATGGCGTTTTCCATCAGCTCCTTGGCTACGCTGGCCGGACGTTCCACCACCTCGCCAGCCGCAATCAAGTCGGCTATGTGGGGTTCTAATACTTGGATGTTTGGCATAGATGCTCTCTCTTTCTGTTCGGGAATGGCGCACCCCGGGAAAAGATTTTCTGTGTGTAGGGCGGGACGGTCTCGGCCCGCCGCAGCCGAGTTTGTGACAGGCGGGCGTAAACTATACTCCTCCGTTCAGGTCCTGTTTTAGTTCGGCCAGCAGGTTGAGCGCCTCAATGGGGGAAAGCGTGTTGACGTCGGTCATGCGCAACCTGTCCAGGACAGCTTTGCCGCCCAGGTCGTCCAGGGACACCTGCTCCGCAGAAGCGGCCTGGGGCTGTCCGCCGTTCACAGGGACGTTCCCCGACTCCAGTTCCTCCAGAATCTCCCTGGCGCGCCGGACTACCCGGTCGGGAACCCCAGCCAGCTTGGCCACCTCCACGCCGTAGCTTTGGTCGGCCCCGCCCCGGACAATTTTGCGCAGGAAGATCAGGTCGCCGCCCCGCTTTTTGGCGGCGATGTTGTAGTTTTTCACGCCGGGGATTTCCCCTTCCAGGGCAGTGAGTTCGTGGTAGTGGGTGGCGAAGAGGGTTTTGGCGCCCAGCCGCTTTCGGTCGGCGCACTGCTCCAGCACCGCCCGGGCGATGGCCATGCCGTCATAGGTGGAGGTGCCCCGGCCAATCTCGTCCAGAATAAGCAGGGATTTGGCGGTGGCATTTTGAAGCAGAGCGGCTACCTCGGTCATCTCCACCATAAAGGTGGACTGCCCCGAAGCCAGATCGTCGCTGGCCCCGATACGGGTAAACACCCGGTCCACCACCCCCACCCGGGCGGAGCGGGCGGGGACAAAGGAACCCATCTGAGCCATAAGTACGATGAGGGCTACCTGCCGCATGTAAGTGGATTTGCCCGCCATATTCGGACCGGTGATAATTGCGGCCAGATCGTCCCCGCCATCCATGTGGGTGTCGTTGGGGACAAATGGGGTCTGCTTCAGCATCTTTTCCACCACCGGATGCCGCCCCTCGACAATGGTAAGGGTGTCGGAGCTGTCCACCTGAGGCATGCAGTAGCCATTAGCGGCAGCGACGGAGGCAAAGGAGCACAGCACGTCCACCTGGGCCAGGGCGGCGGCGGTTTTCTGAATCTGGTCCACCTGTTCACACACCGCCTGCTTCAGCTCACAGAACAGCTGGTACTCCAGGGCGGTTACCTGGTCCTGGGCGGAGAGAATGGCGTGTTCCAGTTCCTTCAGCTCAGGAGAAATGTACCGCTCGGCGTTAACCGTGGTCTGCTTCCGGGTCCAGTGGGCGGGAACCAGCCCAGACTGGGACTTTGCCACCTCGATGTAGTAGCCGAACACCTTGTTGGAGGATATCTTCATGTTTTTGATGCCGGTCTGCTCCTTGGTTTTCACTTCCATGTCGATGATATGGCCGTTGGCGTTGGTGAGCAGATCCCGCAGTTCATCCACCTTGGGGCTGTAGCCGGGGCGGATGAAGCCTCCTTCCCGGACGGAGAAGGGCAGAGGCTTTTCTTCTTCATCCCGCAGGCTGCGCTCCAGAAGGTCCCGCAGCTGGGGCAGGTCGTCCAGGCTCTCCCGCAGTTCCTGGAGCAGGGGGGAGGAGACGTGCTCCAGCAGTCCCCGAATACGGGGCAGCTTGCCCAGCCCGGCGGCCAGGGCGGCCAGGTCCCGGGCCCCAGCGGAGCCGTAGACCACCCGCCCGGCCAGCCGCTCCAGATCGGTGACCTCCCGCAGGGCAAGGGAGAGCTCCTCCCGGGTAATGGCGTCCTCCACCAGGTTGGACACCCCCTGCTGGCGGCGGGCAATCCGTGCCGGGGAGAGCAGAGGCCGCTCCATCCAGCCCCGCAGGAGCCGTCCGCCCATGGCGGTTTTGGTCTTGTCCAGCACCCACAGCAGGGAACCCTTTTTCTCCTTGCCCCGCATGGTTGAGGTCAGCTCCAGGGTCTGCCGGGCGGTGAGGTCCAGCTCCATAAACTGTCCCGCAGTGTAGTAGGTGAGGGTGGAGATGTGGCTCAAATCGGTTTTCTGGGTCTCATACAGGTAGGCCAGCAGTCCCCCTGCGGCCTGGACGGCCGTCTCGCTCTGCGCAGGAATGCCGCAGGTCTTAAACTGCTTTTCGACCAGAGGACGGGCGGCGTCCAGGCGGAAGCGGGCCTCACCCCCGTTTTCACACAGACAGCCCAACCGGTCTTTTAAAAAGGAGGCCAGCCCTGTGGTGTTCCAGGCCCCGGAAGAGAGCACTGCCTCGGCGGGGTGGAATCGGCCCAGCTCGTTTTTTAGGTGGCCCAAACCCTCTTCGCCGGTGGGGAAGGCGGCGGCGTACACCTCGCCGGTAGAGATGTCGCACAGGCACAAGCCGTAGGCGGCGGGGCCGGCACAGACGGAGCAGATGTAGTTGTTTTTGCTGTCCTCCAGCATGGAGGAGGCGATTACCGTGCCAGGGGTGACCACCCGGATGATGTCCCGGTCCACCAGACCTTTGGCCTGAGCCGGGTCTTCAGTCTGCTCGCAGATAGCCACCTTGTAGCCCTTGGCGATGAGCCGGGCGATGTAGCTGTCGCAGGAGTGGTAGGGCACCCCGCACATGGGGGTGCGCTCCTCCGGCGGTTTGTTCCGGTCCCGGGTGGTGAGGGTCAGGTCCAGCTCTTTGGACACCAGCTTGGCGTCCTCGTTAAACATTTCATAAAAATCTCCCAGCCGGAAAAAGAGGATGGAATCCGGGTTCTGGGCTTTGATGTCCAGGTATTGCTGCATCATAGGGGTGACTTCCGGCATGGAGATACCTTCTTTCTCTCAGTTATGTCCCGCCCGCGGACGGAAACGCCTCCTTCTGAAAGGAGAGAAGTGCAATGCAAACCTTGCGGATCGACACAGGAACAGCTGCTGCAGCCGCGTTCGGGCGGGGTTAAACCGGTTCCCCCAGCAGGGACCACTTGGTCGCGCCGGTGACGCGCACATTCAGGAACTGCCCCAGGGCGGAGCTGTCTCCAGCCACCCGGATGAGGCGGTTGCCTGGGGTGCGGGCGAGGAGATTGTACGGGCCGATGCCGGAAAGGCCGTCGATCAGGCAGCGCATGGTTTTCCCCACATAGGCGGAGTGCTTTTCCTCGGAGATGGAATCCTGAAGGGTAATCAGGCGGTTAAAGTTGATCAGCTTCTGCTTGCGGGGCATTGGGTCGTCCATTTGGGCGGCGGGGGTGCCCTGACGGGGGGAGTAGATGAAGGTGAACAGAGCGTCGAAACGGACCTCCTCCAGCACCTTCAAGGTGTCCTCGAATTCTTCGGTGGTCTCGCCCGGAAAACCGACGATAATGTCGGAGGTGAGGACGATGTCAGGAATCAGCGCCCGGAGGGCTCTGATTTTTTCCAAATATTCCGCTTGGGTGTGGCGGCGGTTCATCACCTGAAGGACCCGGTCGTTTCCGGACTGGAAGGGCAGATGGAGCACCGGGGCCACCTTTTCGCACCGGGCCATGGTCTTGAAGAGCTTTTGGGTGGTGTCTTTGGGGTGGGATGTCATGAAGCGGATGAGAAAATCACCTGGGACGGCGTTGACCGCCTCCAGCAGGTCGGAGAAGTCCATGGGCTTTTCCAGGTCCTTGCCGTAGGAGTTGACGTTCTGACCCAGCAGGGTGATGTCCTTATAGCCCTCCTCCACCAGCTGGCGGACCTCGGCCAAAATGTCCTCTGGATTCCGGGAACGCTCACGGCCCCGGACGTAGGGGACAATGCAGTAGGAACAGAAGTTGTTGCAGCCGTACATAATGGACACCCAGGCTTTAATCTTGTCCTGACGCACTACCGGAATCCCCTCGGCGATGGAACCAGGCTCCTCCTCCACGGAGAAGACCCGGCCCCGCTGGGTGAGCAGGGTGTGGACCATCTCCGGGAATTTCCACAGCGCCTGGGGGCCGAAGACCAGATCCACGTGGCGGTAAGATTCCCGCAGCTTTTGGGCCGCGTGCGGCTGCTGGGCCATGCACCCGCACAGGCAGATAAGCTGCTCTGGGTGCCGCCGCTTTACGTGGACCAGGGCGCCCACATTGCCGAAAACCCGCTGTTCGGCGTGTTCCCGGATGGCACAGGTGTTGATAACGATGATTGCGGCCTCCTCCTCGCTGCCGGTGAAGCCGTAGCCCATTTGGGCCAGCCAGCCCCGGAGCCGTTCGGAGTCGGCCTCGTTCTGCTGGCACCCATAGGTGTCCACAAAGGCCAGGGGCGGCTGGGTCTGCCTGGCGTTGAGCTCGGCTACGGCCTGACAGTGGTCCAGCTGTGCCTGGATTTGGGCGGGGGGAATAAGTGTGGCGTCCCGTTTCATAAATACCTCCAGAATTGACTCGGTCACCGGATTCAAAATACCTGATTCCGGCTGTGCGGCGGCGGGGATTCCCCACCCGTTGGAGCGGCAATTTCGTATCGATTCTCTGGACGGAGGAGCTCCGTCTCTACAGTCTGCCGCAAATTGTGTGGATTGCTGTAAATAGACATTATACTATTTTTTTGATCCCAGCACAAGAGTCTGGCCGGTGATTGAAAAAAGTTTGAAAAATACAAAAAAGGGATTTGAAGAATGGACATTCAATGATATAATACAAATGATGCTGGAGAACAAGGGCATCTCCGGCTGGCTGTGTATCACTTGAAACGGAGGGACCGAAAGATGAAAAAAACTGAAAATTCAGGCGGAAACGCGGGAAAGACCAAGCGGATTGGAAAAAAAGTGGGCAATATGGTAGTTATTATGATTGCGGCGTCCATCTTCTGCGTGGTGGCGCTTTGCACATGGATGTTCCACTCGCTGGTTATGGAGACACTGGAGTCTGAGTGTGTGGCCGGAAACAACGTGTTGGCCTATGAGATGAACCGGGTCAGGGACGATGACGACCTGGAGGCCACCTTAGATAATCTGAAGCAGTACATGGGGATGGAATTTACCATCTGTGAGGGGACAACCCGGGCCTATACCACCGTATTGCAGGACAATGGCCAGCGGGCGGTGGGTACCTCTATGCCCAGCCATATTGCGGATATTGTGGTTCGGCAGGGCAAATCCTATGTGGGCCGGGCCGAAATTCTTGGGGTAGAACATGTCTGTTCCTACACGCCCCTGCGGGACAGTAACGGGAATGTGACTGGTGCGATTTTCGCCGGTGTCTCTGCACAGCAGACAGATTTTCGCTTCATCATGGTAATGGCGCTGGCAGCTTTGGTCAGTGTGACGGCGATTACAGTTTGTGTGCTGATTTTGCTGGTATATCTCCGGAAAAACGTGAGCGATCCTCTGCGGGAAATCTCGCAGGTGGCCCAGCGCCTGGAACAGGGCGACCTGGGATTGAAGAGCGGGGAAGAAATTAAGGTCGACTACCACTCCAACGATGAAATCGGACTGCTGGGCGGAATCTTTACCAATACCATCCACCGTCTGCGCAGCTACATTGGGGAGATCTCCGGCGTGTTGTCATCGGTGGCCGAGGGCGATCTGACGAAAGGGGCCAATCAGCAGTACATAGGAGATTTCCAGTCCATCCGGAAGTCTCTGGACGACATCCGAGATAAGCTCAACAGCACCATGGGGCAGATTGTGGACAGCGCTGAGCAGGTAAACGGCGGGTCAGACCAGGTATCCAACAGCGCCCAGGCCCTGGCACAGGGCGCCACCGAGCAGGCCAGCTCGGTGGAAGAGCTGTCCGCCACCATCAGCGATATTTCGGAGAATGCCAAACGTACTACCTCCGCCGCCGAACAGGCGGGAGATTCCCTGCACCAGGCCGGCAATCAGCTGGGCATCAGCCTTGAGTATGTCAAGCAGCTGAACGTGGCCATGGATAACATCTCCAACAGCTCCGAGGAGATTGGAAAGATTATCGACACCATTGAAAATATCGCCTTCCAGACCAATATTCTGGCCCTCAACGCCGCGGTAGAAGCCGCGCGGGCCGGCACCGCCGGAAAAGGCTTTGCCGTGGTAGCTGACGAGGTGCGCAATCTGGCGACCAAGTCGGACGAGGCCGCCAAGGCCACGAAGGACCTGATTGACCACTCCCTGACTGCGGTGCAGGAGGGCGGCGAGGCTGTGAGTAAAGTCACAACCTCCCTGGGGGAAACCAATCAGCTGACCGAACAGGCTGTGAGTATGATGGAACATGTGGTTCAGGCGGTAGAGAGCCAGACCACCGCCATTACCCAGGTAACGGAAGGAATCGACCAGATATCCGCCGTAGTTCAGACCAACTCCGCCACCAGCGAGGAGTGCGCCGCGGCCAGCGAAGAGCTGTCCTCCCAGGCAAGCATTCTCAAGAGCCTGATGCAGGCGTTCAAGCTGGAGCGGGGCCGCTGGTAACCCCCCGTTTTCCCAGACCCGGAGGCTTTGCCTCCGGGTCTTTTTGGGTTCTGCCGCCTCCCCTGCCCGCATAGGATGGAAGTATCCATTTGACACAGGATAAGGAGTGATACCATGCGGGACAACGGGACAGGCCGGGTGGGCCGCGCCGTGCGCCGGGGGGTGGCGCTGGGACTGGGAGCGGCGGCGATCTGGGGAATCAGCCTGACAGCAGAGTTCGGCAGCATCGGGGACCGGCTGGCCGCCCTGGGGGAGGAGCCTGCCCTGGCGGTCTGGCTGATGACCGCTCAGCTGGGAGAACTGCCCGGCAAGGAAAGTGGTTTGACAGGCTGGAGCCGGCTGCTGCTGGACAGTTCCCCCATGCTGAGGCTGGGAGAGGACGCGGTGTTGGAGCGCCAAAAGGTGGAGGGGGCGGCAGAAGGACCGAGTCCGGACTTTTCAGAGCTTCCAGACGGAGAGGATATGGAGGAGCCCGACCTGCGCCCCTCCGGACATGGAGAGAAGATTGTGGAGATGACCGGTCAGGGGAAGGAGGGGAGCAATTATCTGTCGGACGGTGGACTCTATGTCTATAACCGCACCGACTGGGAGCTGGATGCTTCCTTGCTGCGGGAGGGGAATGTGGATGTGTCCCTGGGGGAAGGCCCTCAAATCCTGATTGTCCACACCCATGGCAGCGAGTCCTATTCCATGACCGACGGCGATCTCTATGAGGAGAGCGACCCCTACCGCACCACCGACTGTGCCCATAACGTGGTCCGGGTGGGAGAGGAGATGGCTACGGTCTTTCGGGCCTACGGCTTTCAAGTGGTTCATGATACCACCTTGTTCGACTATCCCTCCTACAACGGGGCTTATGACCGGTCTAAGGCGGCGGTGGAGCGGTGGCTGGAGGAGTACCCCACCATACGGGTTATTCTGGACGTACACCGGGACGCCCTGGTGGGTAGTGAGGGGGAGATATACAAAATGGTCTCTCAAGAGGCGGGAACTCAGGTGGCCCAGGTGATGATGGTGCTGGGCACCGACGCGGGCGGGGCCGCCCATCCGGGCTGGAAAGACAACCTGGCCTTTGCCCTGCGCCTGCAAAAAAATCTGGTGAAGGGTTACTCCAGTTTGGTGCGCCCCACAGTCCTGCGCAAGAGCCGGTATAACCAGCACCTCTCCCCGGGGTCGATTCTGGTGGAGGTGGGGGGACACGGAAACTCACTCACCGAGGCGCTCGCCGGCGGCCGTCTATGGGCGGACAATGCGGCCCGGACCCTGCTGGAACTGAAGGAGCCGGAACAGACAGAGACAGCTTAAACCAGAAAGAGACAGCGGGGAGCAATCCCCGCTTCTATTGTTCGGTGGGGCGGGGAGGATGTCGCCCTTGCCAACCGCTCTACCCTGTGCTAGAATAGAGAAAATCTGGCGGAAGGGGGGATGGTATGAACAAAAGAATCAGGCTTCGGGACCTTCTGCGGCTGATGCGGCCCCGGCATTATATCAAAAATTTCCTGATTTTTGTCTCTATCACCTTTGACCGGAACCTGTTTAACCCCTCTGTAATGCGCCAGGGACTGCTGGGCTTTGCCGCCTTCTGCCTGCTGGCCTCGGCGGTATATGTACTCAATGATATCCGAGATGTGGAGGCTGACCGGCTTCATGAGGTGAAGCGGAACCGTCCTGTGGCCTCCGGCGCGGTGCCTATCCCGGCGGCTTGGGCGTTGAGCGGGACGTTGTTCGCAGCTGCTCTAGCGATTCAGCTGGCGGCTTTCGGACTGCGGGGGAGCGGACTGCTGCTGGCCTACTTCGCTGTCAATTTAGGCTACAGCCTGGGGCTGAAGCATGTCCCGTTTCTGGACATAGTACTGCTGGTGAGCGGCTTCGTTCTCCGGGTGGTGTACGGCGCAGCGATTGTAGGGTCCAGCACCTCCGCCTGGGTGTATTTGACGGTATTTGCTCTGTCCTTTTATCTGGGGCTGGGCAAACGGCGCAATGAACTGGTTAAGCTCCCACCAGGGGGAGGAAGCACCCGCAAGGTGCTTCAATACTACTCCTACGAATTTTTGGACAAGTTCATGTACCTGTGTCTCACGCTGGCGGTCACATTTTACGCCCTGTGGAGCGCAGATAGCGAGGTGGCCAGCAAGTACGGCACTGATAAGCTGGTTTGGACGGTACCGCTGCTCATCATCATTCTGATGAAGTACAGTGCGGATATTGAATCCAGTTCTTACGGCGACCCGGTGGACGTGATTCTTCAGGACAAGGTCCTGTTGCTGCTGGGGGTGCTCTTCGGTTTGATGATTGTAGGGCTGATCTATGTGCCCGGACTGTGATTGCTAGGAAATGAGGCTGCTATGAGAGAGAAGAAAAAACGGCTGTCCAAGGGGATTGCGCGGATGCTGGCTTCCGCCCTGCTCACCTGCTGCGGCCAGCTGTGCTGGAAGCTGTCTGCCGGAGGTCCAGTCCTGTATCTGCTGGCCGGGTTTGGCCTATACGGCTTGGGTGCGCTGCTGATGATGGACGCGATGCGGTTTGGGGAGCTGTCTATACTCCACCCCATGCTGGGCGCGGGCTATGCCCTGTCCGTTGTTCTGGGTGCGCTGGTGCTGGACGAGAAAATGAGCGGCACTAAGCTGGCCGGCATTGCGGTGATAACCGCAGGACTGGTGTGTCTGGGGTCTTCAAAGGGGGCGGATGGGCAATGATCTGGCTGGGTGTGCTGGCGATGACGCTCATCGGTGCGCTGGGAGCCTTTTTGCTCAAATCAGGGATGGACCGGGTGAACGGCCTGGAAGATCTCGTTAAAAATCCCAGGCTGTATTTGGGCGGATGCTGTTATCTGGCGGGAGCGGGACTCAATATCCTATTGCTGCATAAACTGGACTACTCGGTACTCTACCCCATGACCGCACTGACCTATGTGTGGTCGATGGGGCTGTCCGCCGTCTTTCTGGGGGAGCGGGTCACCAGGCGGAAACTGGTTGGAGTGGCCGCCATCCTGGCAGGGACGCTGATTTTGTTTCAATAGGGCCAATTTAAATTGCCCCATAGGCTCCAGCGGGAAAATTTGCGAAAACCCATTGACAGACGGAAAAAAATGTGGTAATATCTCTAAGCTGATGTGAGAGAAAACTTGTCCATGCGGGTGTAGTTCAATGGTAGAATCCCAGCCTTCCAAGCTGGTCGCGTGGGTTCGATTCCCATCACCCGCTCCAACGTCGCCGCAAGCTCCTGATTCCCCGCTTCCGCCTGGCGGCGAAAGCTCGCTCGCTCGTTCTCCTGCGGCACCCCTTTCAAATACGGTCCGCAGGGATTGGGCTATGGGTCGGGAACAGGAGTGCGTAATACGCGCCTGTAGCTCAGGTGGATAGAGCAACTGCCTTCTAAGCAGTGGGCCGGGGGTTCGAGTCCCTCCAGGCGTGCCACATCGGAGCAAGGTCCGGAACACCAGCGTTCCTCACACTGGGTTCCTGTGCATCCGCTGCAAATTGAGTCCGCTTTGCTGAGGTTCAGTTTGCCAGAAGAAAGAATCGTAATATGGTGGGTATAGCTCAGTTGGTTAGAGCACCGGATTGTGGTTCCGGGTGTCGAGGGTTCGAATCCCTTTACCCACCCCACATGAAGGCGGAAGGGCCGGGGCTTCTGTTCCGGCCCAAAGTCTTTCCCCAGAGACAGGGGTGTAGCCAAGTGGTAAGGCAAGGGACTTTGACTCCCTCACTCGCTGGTTCGAGTCCAGCCATCCCTGCCAAACCGCCTTGCGCGGTATCATTTATCTGCGCCGTATTGTTTGACCCGTTAGCTCAGCCGGTAGAGCAACTGCCTTTTAAGCCGTGGGTCCGGGGTTCGAATCCCCGACGGGTCACCACGCCGGAGCAAAGTCCGCTTTGCTCCGGCGATTTTATCCCATAAATCTGTATCTCGGTTCATAGCCGGCTTCTTAAAATTCTTCTTGCAAAGTGCTCCGGAATGTGATACAATAGTCAAAGATAGACGTGTGCAGGTGTAGTTCAATGGCAGAATGTCAGCTTCCCAAGCTGAACACGAGGGTTCGATTCCCTTCACCTGCTCCAATTTATAGACAGACCGCCAAGAGGGTGGTCTGTCTAGTTTTTCATTTTTCAGCTGGATGAACACAATTGTACAACTTTATCTGGTTTGATTCCAGGCAAAAGGTGAATATTGAAAGTGGGCCATTACTCCACGTCGGAGTAAAGTTAACCTTTGCGGCCGATCTTTTTGCAGGTAAAACCGCCTTCCCTGTTGGGGAAGGCGGTTTCTTGTTATATATTGGCGTGAGCCAGCTGGGGCTGGCGTTCCACATGGGGCTCCTCCCGGGGGCGAACAGGTTCTTGGTGGATCAGGCCCCGAGCGTTGGCCAGCATCAGTTTGATACGGTTTTCCTGATTGATGCGGGTCGCGCCGGGGTCGTAGTCGATTGCTACGATATTGCTGTAGGGGTAATCGTCTTTCAACTTGCGGATCATGCCTTTGCCCACAATATGGTTGGGCAGGCAGCCGAAGGGTTGGGCACAAACGATGTTGTTGGTGCCTGTGTGAATCAGTTCCAGCATCTCGGCGGTAAGTAGCCAGCCCTCTCCCATTTTGTTGCCATCCCCTAGGTAGCCTTGGACCATGCTGTGCAGGTCCTGGAAGGTGCCCGGGGCGCGGAAACGGCCCGACTGCTCCAAGGCGGCGATCATATCCCTCTGACAGGCTTCCACGTACTTCATAAACAAGGAACACCCGGCTTTTTTGATCCATTTACCGCCATAAAGCTCTACATCGGCCACCCGGTTGTAGATTTTGAAGATGATAAAGTCGGTGAGACCGGGAACCACCGGTTCAACCCCTTCGGACAAGAGAAATTGCTCTAAATTGTTGTTGCCCAAGGGGGCGAACTTGACATAGATCTCCCCCACCACGCCCACACGGATCTTGGGATCTCCCGCCACAGGGATAGCGGCGAAGCTGGAACAAATCTCATCAAAATTGGCCCGCATCTGCCTGCGGTTCATACCTTTCCCAGCCTGGAAACCGTCCACCAGCTTTTGGGACCAGCGGTCGGTCATGGCGTCGGCGGAGCCGGGCTGTACTTCATAGGGCCGGACTTGGTTGGCCACGTTGACGATGATATCGCCATACATCATGGCGTACACCGCCTTGCGGACAAAGGGCAGGGAGAGAGAAAAACCGGGGTTTTTCTCCAGTCCGGACAGGTTCACCGACACCACGGGAATGTAGGCCATGTCCGCTTTCTCCAGTGCCTTGCGCAGAAGGTGGATGTAGTTGGAGGCCCGGCACCCGCCCCCGGTTTGGGTGATGAGCAGGCCAACCTTGTGAGGGTCATAGCCCCCGTGCTTCACGGCATCGATGAGCTGGCCGATAACCAGCAGGGCGGGGTAACAGGTGTCGTTGTGGACATATTTCAGCCCCTCGTCCACGATGCCCCGGTGATTTGTGGTGAGCATATCCACCTTGTATCCCTCGCACTCCAGCAGTTTTTTCATCATGCCGAAGTGGACAGGGAGCATCTGGGGCATGAGAAGGGTATACTCCTCCTTCATTTCCTTTGTGAACAGCAGGCGTCCGGTATTGTCATAGACCAGTTTTGCCATAATGGAACAGCTCCTTTCAGTCCCCGTCCGGGGTCAGGCGCAGGACCCGCCGGCGCCAGCGTTTTGCCATCTCCCGCTCCAAGTCCCTGCCAGTGGTCCAGGAAAAGCGGGGCAGGCCGTACCGGAAATAGGGGGAGTAGGGAAACGCCGCCCGGTCTCCCTCGCCGCCGCAGAGGGCGCAGCCACCGTCGTCCCCTTTCAGCAGCCAGGGATCACTGGACACCCGCTCCGCCCGGCAGGCGTGGCCGATGACCAGGCCGAAAGCGTTTTTTGCGTCTTTGTCAATTGTCTCGTTACAGACCAGCTCCAGTTCCAGGGTGTCCCCCCAGGGGAACAGGGTGTGGACCCCGCCGGAGCAGAGATACTCCCACTCATCCTCGGTGGGCAGGCCGAAGGGCGGCTCAACCTCCTCCGGCGTATTCCAGGACCACCGTTCGGCCAGCATAGGCGGGATGTCCACGGTACGCAGCGGAGAGGTGGAGGCATCCAGCTCAGCCAGCAGCTCCCGCAAATAGTCCTCCCAGGACCGGGAGAGCTGGTTTTGAAGCTCTTCCTCCGTCTCCTTCAGACAGCTTTCATATTCCTGGCGGAGCTCCTCCTCCGGACCGGCGGCCAGCTGTTCCTGGTAGTATTCAAGCTCCTCCTCACAACGTTCCCGGTGGTAGTCCAGGCCGTCCAGGTAGTACTGGCGGAACGCCTGCTGTACCTTGGGGGGCAGGAGACACTGGGCGGTATCCCACCCCAGAGTCATGCCCCTTTTGCCGGGGACGTAAATGAAATCCCGGAGGGGCAGCTCCCGGCAGGAGAATACAAGGATGTCCTCTCCCCGGCCGTTCTGTTCAGCGTAAGCAAATTCATAGGTGAGGGGAAACTGCTTCAGCTTCTCCAGAATGTTCGAAACCATATCATTCATTGTGTTTTCCTCGCCTCAATGGCGGCCATCAGGGAGCGGATGCGGATTTTCACCGCCCCAAGGTTGTTGATATCGTCAATTTTTAGCTGGGTGTACAGCTTGCCGCCCTCCTCCAAAATGGAGCGCATCTCGTCGCCGGTGATGGCGTCGATGCCGCAGCCGAAGGAGACCAGCTGGATGACCTCCATGTCCGGTTGCGTGCAGGCGTACCGGGCGGCGTTGTACATCCGGGCGTGGTAGGTCCACTGGTTGAGGACGCGGCGGGGCGCCTTGTCCTCCAGATGAGCCACTGCGTCCTCCGTGACCAGAACGAAGCCGTAGGAGGTAATCAGGTCATTGATACCGTGGTTAATCTCCGGGTCCATGTGGTAGGGCCGGCCAGCCACCATCAGGATGGGCCGGCCTTCCGCCCGGGCGCGGTCGATGTAGCTCCGGCCTGTGTTTCGCAGGTCGTTTTTGTAGGCGTTGTAGGCGATGTAAGCGGACTTGACGGCTGCTGCGGTCTCACGTTTGGAAATCTGAAACTCGTTGAAGAACCACTCCCCCGCCTTGCGCTCCATATCCTTGGGGCGGTGAAGGCCAAAGTAAGGAGTGAGGTAACGGGTCTGTTTCAGCTCCGGCACATTGGCCGCCAGCAGCTCGGGGTAGTAAGCCACCACAGGACAGTTATAGTGGTTGTCCCCCGCCCCCTCGTCGAAGTTGTAGGGCATACAGGGGTAGAAAATGGCATCCACGCCCGCCTCTGCCAGGGCGGCTGCATGGCCGTGGAGGAGTTTGGCAGGGTAGCATACCGTGTCCGAGGGGATGGTGCGCTGTCCCTTCAGATACAGCTTCCGGGAGGACTCGGGAGAGAGGAGCACCTCAAAGTTGAGTTTTGTAAACAGTTCAAACCAGAAGGGCAGATTTTCGTACATATTCAGCCCAAAGGGAAGGCCGATTTTCCCCCGAGAGCCGTCGCCGCTTCCCCTGCCCTGGAGGGTGCGAAGTTTGTCGTACTTGTAGCGCATCAGATCAGGCAGACGGCTGGGCTCCTCCCCCAGGGGACGGGAACAGCGGTTGCCTGAGACAAACCGCCGCCCGCCGTCGAAGGAGTTCACCGTCAGAGAGCAGTGGTTGGTACACAGCCCGCAGGTAGCGGGGCGGGCCGTGTGGACGAAGCTGTCCAGCGCCTGGGGGGAGAGCAGAGCGGACTGCTCCAGTCCCAAGTCCCGAGCGGCCAAAGCGGCACCGAAAGCCCCCATCAGGCCGGAAATTACTGGACGGGTGACCTCCCGGCCCAACTCCTGTTCAAAAGCCCGAAGGACCGCGTCGTTGAGGAAAGTTCCCCCCTGGACCACGATATGCTGGCCCAGGTCGTCGGCGGAGGCGGCGCGAATCACCTTATAGATGGCGTTTTTTACAATGGAGGTGGACAGTCCCGCAGAGATGTCCTCCACGCTGGCCCCATCCTTCTGGGCCTGTTTTACGCTGGAATTCATGAACACTGTACACCGGGAACCCAGGTTTACCGGCTTCTGGGTGAACAGACCCAGTTTGGAAAAGCTGGCAATCTCATAGCCCAGCGCCTTGGCAAAAGTCTCAATAAAGGAGCCGCACCCGGAAGAACAGGCTTCGTTCAGCATGATGGAGTCCACCGCACCATTGCGGATCTTGAAACATTTCATATCCTGCCCCCCGATATCAATGATGAAGTCTACATCGGGGGCAAAGTGAGCGGCGGCTTTGTAGTGGGCCATGGTCTCCACCAGACCTAAGTCGCAGGAAAAGGCGTTTTTAATCAGGTCCTCCCCGTAGCCGGTGACCGCCGCCCCTCTAATTTGGATGCGGTCCCCGCAAAGCCGGTAAATTTCCTTCAACTGTTCCAGCACGATAGACACCGGATTGCCCAGATTGGAGTGGTAGTAAGTGTACAAAAGCCCGCCGTCCGGGGCAATGAGAGCCAGCTTGGTGGTGGTGGACCCGGCGTCCATGCCCAGGTAAGCAGGGCCGGAGTATGTATCTATGTCCGCTTCGGGGGGGCGGCTGGCGTTGTGCCGGGCGGAGAAAATCTGATACTCCTCCTGGCTGGTGAACAGCGGCGGCATAGTGTCTACCAGGGTGGCAGTTCCGGCGCTGTCCTCCAGTTTTTTCATGACCGTCTCAAAGGGGGCGGGGGCATAGTCGGTGGCGCACAAAGCGGCCCCCATAGCGGCAAAGCAGTCCCCGTCCTCGGGAAAGACCGCGTGGCTGGCGTCCAGTTTCAGGGTATCCACAAAACGTTCCCTAAGGCCCATCAGAAAGTGGAGCGGGCCGCCCAGGAAGACAAGTTTCCCTTTCAGTTCCCGGCCCTGGGTCAGGCCGGCTACCGTCTGGTCCACCACCGCCTGGAAAATGGAGGCGGCTACATCCTCCTTCCGGCCCCCCTGGTTTAGGATGGGCTGAATGTCGCTTTTGGCAAACACCCCGCAGCGGGAGGCAATGGGGTAAATTTTCTCGTGCCGGAGACTCAGCGCATCCAGTTCCCCGACGGTTACGTTCATCAGCGTCGCCATCTGGTCGATAAACGCTCCAGTACCTCCAGCGCAGGACCCGTTCATCCGTTCCTCTAAAGCCCCGCCGAAAAAGATAATTTTGGCGTCCTCTCCCCCCAGCTCAATTACCGCATCGGCGTCGGAGATGTAGGTGTTGACGGCAGCGGCGGTGGCGTAGACCTCCTGCACAAAGTCGATCCCGGCGGCAGAGGCCACGCCCAGTCCGGCAGACCCCGTGATGGCCGTTTTGATCTCTTGGCCCGCCAGCATATCCCGAATGGCATTCAGGGTCTCCAGCGCCCGCTCCCGGGTCTTGGAGTAGTGCCGCTCGTAGGAGCGGAACAGCAGCTTGTCCTGTTCATTTAGAACCACCACCTTTACTGTGGTGGAACCGATATCGATGCCGACGCGCAAACTCATAGGGGTACCTTGCCTTTCCAGTGCAAAATGAAAGAGTGGGCCGGCAATTTGGTCAAAAACTGCCCATGCCCCTTGTAATGATAATATGATACTTACTTTTTGTCGGAAAAACAACGGAATTAACAGCTTTTTAACGGGTCAAAACAGAAGAAAAGCGGGAAATTAACGGCAGAAAGCTGAGCAGAAATCACAAAACGCAGACAAAAACCTGGATTAGCGGCGGGGGACGGCGTTCCCATCTGCGCACCGTTTTCCCGGCGCACGGTTCGAGCGGGTTTGCTTTAGATGTTGCAGCTTTCTCTATTTTTCGCGGCTGTATTGACTTTTCCGGGAGCAGCTGATATACTTACGTATATATAAGTTCCGATGGGAGGGGAGAGTATGTTTTATCGTTTTCCTGCCATGAAAGGTGTGCAGGCAAACAGAGAGTATTTTGTCTGCATGATCCCTCTGGGTGTGCTTTCCAAAATTTTCGTGGATGAACCTTCGGACACACTGCCAGAATTTCGCGCCCAAAGAAAGCTGAATGAAAAAAGAATCCCGGAAATCGAACGCTACATCTTAGACAATCGAAACTCCTATGTCTTTTCAGCCCTTACCGCATCTGTAGATGGACAGATTTTCTTTTCCCCTATGGGCAAGTCGGGGGACATTGGAGAGCTGGAAATTGACATCAGCGCGACGTTTTTAATCAACGACGGCCAGCACCGAAAAGCCGCCATTCTCGAAGCGATTGAGTCAGACGAGAGTTTGAAGGAGGAGACAATTTCCGTTGTACTGTACCGGGACCAGGGGCTGGCGAATAGCCAGCAGATGTTTACGGACCTGAACAAACACGCAATCAACGCCTCAAAATCGCTGAACACCCTGTATGACTCCAAAGACCCAATGGCCGTCATGACTAAGCACGTTGTCTCCCAAGTACCTTTTTTACGGAAGTATACCGACAAAGAAAAGGATAACCTTGCCCAATACGCGGCTAAGCTCTTTACGCTGAATGTGCTTTACGATGTGAACAAGCGTATTATCAAAAGCCCAGTGGACATCAAGGGGGAAACCGAGTATCTGGTTTTCTTTTGGACGCTGGTTACGGCCAATATGCGGGAATGGAACGACATGGACCGGGGGGAACTGAGCAAAAAAGAGCTGCGAGAGGCGTACATTTCTCTGCGCGGCATCACGCTGCACGCCTTTGGAAAGCTGGGGAACTATCTCTTCCGGCACCCGGAACTGGAGCTCGGAAAATGTCTGGCCGGACTGGCGGATATTGATTGGTCCCGGAGCAATCTGGAGTGCTGGCAGAACCGCGCGATCACGGACAAGGGCCGGATTAACCGCAACGAGAAAGGAATTTTTTTGACCTATGTTCAAATCAAGCGGCTGCTTCAGCTAACAATTGAACCGGAAGAAGCTGCAAGGGAGAAGCAATTACTATGAACGAAATAGAGCGCCAGATCTTTGAAAATATCATCCAGGAAATTATGATGGTTTACCGCCACGACAGCCGGCCGTGGCTGATTGGCTACAGCGGGGGAAAAGATTCCACCCTTCTGGTATCGCTGGTCTTTCAGGCGGTTGCCAGGATTCCCGCGGAACAGCGGAGCAAAAAGGTGTATGTTATTACCTCGGACACCATGGTGGAAAATCCCATCGTAAAAAAGTATATGCACGAATCCTCAGAAAAAATCTCGGAAGCTTCAGAGCGGCAGAAACTAAACATTCAGGCGAAAATTATATACCCCGACATTCAGCAGACGTTTTGGGCCAGAGTGATCGGACTGGGCTACCCTACGCCTGAGGCGCCAGGGTTCCGGTGGTGTACCGAGCGGCTGAAAATAAATCCGATGAACAAGTTTGTGGACGAATGTATCAAAACAAACGGCGAAATTATCATCCTGCTTGGCGTGCGAAAGGCGGAGAGCGCCGCTCGTTCGCGCAGTATCTCGGAAAAAGAAATCGCGGGTTATCTCTTAAACCCCCACAACAATATCAGCAACGCCTATGTATACAATCCTTTAACTGAAATCGAAAACAGCTTGGTCTGGGAGTATCTCCTTGAGGATGATGGAATCAGTCCCTGGGGAACCAACATGCGGCAGCTCTTTTCCCTGTATCAAGGTGAGAATTTAAGCGAAGAACAGAGCGTACTGGGGGAAATTGATGAAAAGAAGATTCCCATTACCGGAAATTCACGCTTTGGCTGCTGGTGCTGTACGCTGGTGAAAAAGGACAAGTCGCTGCAAAGTTTCATCGATAAAGGGGCGAAAGAACTGCGCCCCCTCCAAGAGTTCCGGGATTGGCTGGTCAGTATCCGCCAGGACCCGGAATTCCGGGATGTAAAGCGGCGAAACGGGACCGTATATACTAAGGCCAATGGGGAGACCGGCTTCGGCCCGTTCACACTGGAGGCCCGCCGGACCATTTTGAGAAATCTGCTGGAGCTGCAAAAAAAGACCAAGATGACCCTCATTACCATCGATGAGCTGAAGGTAATTGACGAGATGTGGGACAACGACGGCGATTTGGAACGGCGGCACCTGGTTGACCTGTATTATGAGGTGACCGGAGAGCGGCTGCCTTGGGATGCGTATAAGGTTCCCATGTATCATTCGGAAATTGTTGGGGAAATTGATCAGATCGCGGGCAAATACAATTTAGAGCCGGAATTGATGAAAAAGTTGATCGTATCTGTGGATAAAAACAAGCATTTTACCCGCAGCAACACGATCAAAAAAGAGGTCGCACGGATTATCAATCAGGAGTGGCTCCATCAAGACCATCTGCCAGAGGGAATAAAATGAGAATCAAACAACTAAAGCTGCACAATATCGGTCCCTTTGCCGGTGAGCACAGTTTTTCGTTTCATACGGAAGATCCTCAGAAACAGATTGTGATTATCGGCGGGCGCAACGGGGCGGGGAAAACCACACTGTTTGAGGCCATTCGCTTATGTCTGTATGGGTATAAGCTCTATGGCTACCGCCAGAACAGCCAGACCTACACCAGTAAAATCAAGCGGCTGATCAATGATCGAGCCAAGCAGACTCTCCCCGCCGCTGCCGGGGTCTCCATGGAAATCTTAATCGAAGACGGCTACGCGAACAGCGTCTTTGACATCCGCCGGCAGTGGGGGCTGGAGGGAAAGGCCCTTCAGGAGGGATGGTTTATCCATAAGGACGGAATTCCTCTCACAGCAGATGAGGTTCAGGACTTTGACAGCTATCTGATGCAGACCTTCCCCCCTGCCCTGTTTAACTTTCACTTTCTGGATGGGGAGAAAATCTCCGAGTTTATCTTTGACCGCACAAACGCAGAACCGTTTCGCAAAGCGTTTTTACAGATCTGCGGTCTGGATACCTTTGACTTGATTGAAGAGCAGCTCAGTTCCCGTACCACCAGGAAAAGCGCAAAAGGCAGTGCCCAGGAGGATTACGAGGCGGCGCGGGCGCAGATGGCGCAGGCGGAAGAGCGGCACAACCGCGCCGCCGCTCAGGTGCAGACCATTCAAACGGACATTGACTCCCTCCGCGATCAAATCGCCGTATTGGACGATGCGATGCAGCAGTACGGGGGGATTGCGCACGATGAGTGGACCGCCTTTGAAGAAAGCATGCTGGAGGAGGAACGCAGACGGAACGAGATGCGCTATGCCTTGAAAACAGCGGCGAACGATGTTGTGCCGTTTATCATTTTGGACCGTCAGCTGGAGGGACTGAAACAGCAGCTCATCCACGAGGAACAGCTGAAGCGAAACCGGCTGTTTCACGAAAAGCTCTTCGACTCCACCGCCAGAGAAAAATTGGAACGGGAATTGGCGCCCCTGCTCCTGCTGCCGGAAACCGGCATCTCCGACGCATTGGTGAACGCCCTCTATCAGGCGCTGAGTGAAGAAGTTCCCTGCGGCGGGGCAGAAATCCTAAAACTGTCTGAACATGAAACGGTGGATTTGCTCGCCAAAATCCGTTATTACCAGGGCTATCCGATACAAAACCTGATTGATGCAGAACGTTCCGTTGAGGACTCTCTCAACCGCACTAAAGAGCTTCGCGTCAAGATGGAGGCAAAGGAAAGAATTGGTTCCGACCACTATTTGGGGAAGAAAAATGAGCTTCTGATGCAGTTGGATACTCTTCAGCAGCAGCTAATCGAGGCGCGGGAGCGGCTGTTACACTGCATCGAGGAGCTGAAAACCGCGCAAAAGAACTTCCAGACGGCGTTTGAGGGCTACAAAGCCCTTTTGAAAGAAAAATCCGTTCTGGATATGTCGGCCAGGGCTCTGCTGGCATTTGGCGAGCTGAAACAGAATTTGTTTGCGAAATATGTCTCCATGGTGGAACAATCCTTTTCTCACAACTTTCATCAGCTTATCAGCAAGACCGGCTTAATCGATGGAATATACATCAGCTCTTCCTTTGAAATTATTGCCTATAAACAGTCGGAGGTCAATATATCAGATTTGTTCCGGCAGATTCAGGAGTACGGCGAAGACTATGTTTCAGCCGCAGTCGGCGAGCGGGCATATCAGGCGGTGAAAAACAGCGGACGCACCAGTGGGATCCTCTCCCTGCCAGTCAAAGTGGAGCAGCATTTCTCCGCCGGGGAACAGCAAATTTTTGTCATGGCGCTCTATCAATCTCTGGCCGGGCTCCGGACCTTTGAGCTTCCCTTTGTGATGGACACCCCCCTTGCGCGGATCGACAGTGAGCATCGAAAAAATATTCTTACCGCTTTCTTCTCCCAGCTCTCGGGTCAGGTTATTATTTTGTCGACAGACGAAGAGATTAACACAGACGGACTGGCCCTTCTGGACGGTAAAATCTCTGATGTATATTTGCTGGAGCATAAAGAAAACGGAGTCAGTTCTGTCCGCAAAGATTTTTATTTCGAGGGGGTGGTCCTTTGATTTTCAGACTGAGAACCTCAAAAGAAACGATGAAAATCTTTGATACCATTCGGGTTTCCCAAGGATTGCAGCCGTTTTCCTTGTCGAAAATCGCAATCGCCCTGTCCATCCGGACCGGCGGACTCACGGATGAGGATTTCCGGACGGATACCGAAGGGCTGGAGCTGAACCGGCAGACGATATTTGGAGAATATGAGACCTTGTTCAAAGCTCTGCTTACGATGGAAAAAGGGACTACGCTGTCGAATGAGGAGTTTTTTCCAGCTTTGGTAAAGGCTCATTTAGATCGGGGCGCAAAGTTATTGCAGAATGAGTGCCGGTACGGAATGCGCTTTTATTCCAACCTTCTTAGTTTGGACAAAAACTTATAGCTCAGAATCATAGGTATAGCGGCTGTCCCAACAAATGGAGGGCGGCACAGGACAAGAGAGGGAGGGCGCATCTGTGAACAAAAAGGATCTGTTGGACCGCTGTGCCAGAGACGGAGAAGAGCGGATCCTTCTGGCCCGGGTACTGGACAAGCTGGAGCTCACCCAACAGCGGGATATTCCGGCCCACACGGTTTTTCTCTCTCCGGGAGAGCAGGGGGCGGTACGCGATCTGCTCTCCGCCTGGGGGCGGCCCCGGCATTTATTCTGGGGCGGCTATCCGGACAGTGAGCGGAATATTTGCTTTTTTCCCGCCGGCTGGCAGGAGGAGGACGCCCTGTGTTCCGACCCAGAGGGACCTCTGACCGCGTTGGAGGCCCAATTTTCCCCAAATGCTTCGCTTACCCACCGGGATATTCTGGGGTCCCTAATGGGCCTGGGCATCACCCGGGAGGTGCTGGGAGATATCCTTCTGCCCCGGCCGGACCTGTGCCAGGTGGTGGTCCTGCGGGACGCGGCCCCCATCCTCCTCTCCCAATGGGAGAGCGCCGGACGCTGGAAGGCCGGCTTGCAGGAGGTTTCCCTCACCCGCCTTACCCCCCGGCCCGCCCAGGTGAAGACCATTCGGGACACGGTGGCGACCCTCCGGCTGGACGCAGTAACCGCCTGCGGGTTTTCCCTGTCCCGGAGTAAGGCCGCGGCGCTGATCGCCTCGGGCAAGGTGGCGCTTAACCACCGGGAGTGCCTGAAAGCAGACCGCCCAGTAGCAGAGGGCGATGTGCTCACCTGCCGGGGGCTGGGGAAATGCGTGGTGAAGGAGGTGCCGGGACAGTCGAAAAAAGGGCGGACTATGCTGGTCATGGAGCGGTATCAATAGGGTGAGCTCAGGCGGCCATATTGGCTGCGCCAAACGGCGGCGCTCCTGTGTATTTTTACGCTTCCTGAGCGCAATTTTAATTGACAGCGGGGCTGTCATCCGTCATAATCAGGGGTGTCACCCGAGACAATAAAGGAGGCCACACTATGGCGCGCATTAAATTTACCACCGACTCCGCCGCCGATATCCCTGCCGCGCTGCGGGAGGAGCTGAACATCCAGGTACTGCCCTTCCCCATTGCTATGGAAGACAAGGAGTATGAGGACGGCTTTGACTTCACTCCCGAGGAATTTTACGATATGCTTCTGGCCGCGCCCAAAATCCCGACCCATGCTCAGCTCAACCCCTATGTGTTTACCGAGGTCTTTGAAGCGGCCTGGAAGGAAGGGTATACCGACCTCATCCACACCTCAATCAACTCCAAGGGGTCTGCCACCTGCGCCAATGCGGTGCAGGCTAGGGAGGAATTCTATCAGGACCACCCCGAGGCGCGGGACGTCTTTCAAATTTATGTCATCGACACCCTGAACTACACGATGGGTTACGGCTGGGCCGTTGTCCAGGCCGCCCGAATGGCCGCCGAAGGCGCCGGTGCGCAGACCCTGGTGGACCGTATTCAGGACTGGGTAGACCATGTCCATGTGGTTTTCGCACCGCTGGACCTGCGTTTTGCCAAAAAGTCCGGGCGTATTTCCGCCGCCGCCGCCTTTGTAGGGGAGGCGCTGGGCCTCAAGCCCGTTATGACCTTCCTCCACGGAGAGTCCAAAATTCTTTCCAAGGTCCGGGGGGAGAAAGCTGTCATCGCCAAGCTGGTGGAGCTGTGCAAAACCGGGCGCAAGGCCGGCACCCCCTATCTTCTGATTCAGGGGAACAACGTGGAACAGTCGAGCAAGCTGGCCGAACTCTGCCGCCAGGAGTTGGGCGAAGAACCCGCTCTCAGCTACCACATCGGCGGCGTCATCTCCATCAATGCCGGCCCCAACCTGATTGGTTTAATTTATTGGGACGAGGGCTTATGTGATCAATAGTGGAATGCCCGCAGGCACCTCACCCTTCCACTCCAGCCGTCTTTACGGCTGGACTTTTTATTTTACAGATTATTCACATGGTTTGTGGTAAGATAATGGCAGTTCGCTTCCCAAACTTGACAAAGGAGGTCTGTGCCATGACCAACAAACAGCTCACCTGGAAACAGCGGGGAGAACTGTGGCTTCGGTTGAGCATCCGGCTGGTTCTTTCGATTTTGGCGGTCTGGCTGACGGCAAAATTCGGCCGGCCGCTTGCCGCGCTGTTTGCCCCCTTTCTCTTTGCCTTGGCCGCAGCCGCCGTGCTGAACCCTCTGGTCAAACGGCTGCAAAAGTTTCTGGGCTGGAACCGGCAGGTTTTATCTGCGCTTTTGCTCCTGCTGGTTTTCGGCCTGCTCGGCGGCGGGCTGGCCCTGCTGGCTTATGCCGCAGCAGGGCAGCTGCTCTCCCTGGTTCAGAACTGGAGCGGCCTGCTGGACAGTCTCCAGGCTGTTTTGGACCAACTAGAGCTGTTTTTCGCCCACATCCTCACCCTGGCTCCACCTCCGGTAACGGAGATCGTGGAGAGCGCCGGGGACAGTTTGTTTCAGTGGCTCAGCGAAGCGGTGCCCTCTGCCCTGGGCAGTCTGGGACTGGAGGCCGGGGAGAAGGCCATGGCTCTGCCCTCTTTTCTGGTTGCGCTGGTCATCTTTGTTATGGCCACCTTTCTGCTCACAGCGGACTACCCCTATCTGCGCAGCCGGTATGTCCAGCACCTGGACGAGGGCGTGCTCCGGTTTTTGAGCCAGCTTCGCGCCACGGCTCTGGGGGCCTTCGGCGGCTATGTAAAGGCGGAATTTCTGCTGTCGGTGGGGGTGTTTTTTATTCTGCTGGGGGGCTTTCTCCTAATCCGTCAGCCATACGGCCTCCTGCTGGCCCTGGGCCTGGCGGTAATGGACTTTATTCCCATCATCGGGGCAGGAACCGTGATGGTTCCTTGGGCGTTTGCGGCCCTGTTTACCGGCGATCTGCCCTCGGCCGTGGAACTGATGGCTATTTGGGGGGTCATTGCTCTGTTCCGGCGGGTGATGGAACCTAAATTTGTGGGCGACCAGACTGGGCTGTCCCCCATCCTGTCCCTGGTGTCCATCTATGTGGGGATGAAGCTGGCCGGAGTGCTGGGCATGGTCTTTGGCCCGGTGATTCTGCTGGTTATGCTCAATCTGGCCGGGATGGGTATGTTCCGGGGCGTGCGGCTGGACCTGGAAGCTGCCGCCAGAGATACCGCAGCTATTCTCAGCCGGCGGCCGGAGTAGAAAACTGCCGCCGTCCTGACCGGCGGCGGGGCGGGATCATATAGACTGCCGTGTTCACAATTTCCCCAAATTCTCTCCGGTAAAATTCAAAAAGATATTCTTTTTTCTTCATGCTTTTTTCATATTTTGGAGTTATGATAGCCTCAGTTCAAGGGAAAACTTGACCCGTTTCGAAAGGAGCGTTTATCATGGAAGAATTCAACTTTTACAACAACGAAAACGACGGCTACCGAGGCGGCTTCGGCGGCTATGTGGACCCGGCCCCGGTTGTGCCCGGCACCCCCTTCGGCGCCGGTGGTCCCCCCAAAAAGAAAAAGGGCGGCGCGGCCAAAATTGTAGCTCTGGTATTGGCCTGCACCATTGCCGGGGGCGGAGCTGGTGTAGGCGGGGCCTACCTCTATAACCGCATGGCAGAACCCAAGCACGCCACCACCATCTATGAGGAGGAGCGGCCCAAGGTACAGACTGTGGTCAACACCAACAACGGCCAGCCTATGACGCCGGAACAGCTCTACGCCGCGAACCTTCCCTCCTGTGTGGGCATTACAGTCAACACAACGGTCAATATTTTCGGTCAGACCACCACCTCCGCCGCCTCCGGTTCCGGCTTTGTCCTCACGCAGGACGGCTATATTGCCACCAACTACCATGTGATTGAGAGCGCCGACAATGACCCCTCCGTCACCATTCAGGTGGCCTTCGCCAATGGCGACAAGTACGATGCCAAGCTCATCGGCGGAGAGAAGGATAACGATGTGGCCGTGCTGAAAATCGAGGCCGACGGCCTCACTCCGGTCACCCTGGGCGACAGCTCCAAGCTGGTGGTGGGCGAGGCGGTGTACGCCATCGGCAACCCCCTGGGTGAGCTGACCTACTCCCTGACCGACGGCCTCGTCTCTGCCCTGGACCGGCTCATCTCCACCGGAAACGGCAATGACAGCACAACCCTCAATGTGCTTCAGACCAACTGTGCGATTAACCCGGGCAACTCCGGCGGACCCCTCTTTGACAGTTACGGCAATGTCATCGGCATCACCACCGCCAAGTATACCCAGTCTTCCTCCGGCGTCAATGCCGAAGGTCTGGGCTTCGCTCTCCCCATCAACGATGTGAAGGACATTTTGGCTGACCTCATCGCCCATGGCTACGTCACTGGCAAGCCTTACATGGGGGTTCAGGTGATGGACGTTTCCTCCGAGGCCCAGCGGTACGGTATCACAGCCGGCGCGGCGGTGTCCTATGTGGCGGAGAACTCCTGCGCACAGAAAGCGGGGCTCCAAATCAACGACATCATCACCGCGATTGACGAAACTGCAATCGACTCTTCCACCGCGCTGACCGCCGCGCTGTCCACCGGCTATAAGGCGGGGGACACCGCTACCCTCACCGTCATCCGCAACCAACAGGAGCTGAAGCTCACCATTACGTTTGACGAGAAGAACGCCGAGACCACAGCCAACAACCAGATTCAGCAGAACAACCAGCAGCAGCCCTCCCAGGGCGGCAGCTACTACGGCGGCTACCAGTGGCCCTTTGGCAATATGTTCCCCTGGTAACCCCCCTCCTGGAAACACAGTTCATGCCCAAAGAGCGTCCGCTCTTTGGGCACTTTTTTACAAAACCATGGACAATCCCGAAAAAACAGGTATAATATAAAATGACAGATCATACAGAAGAGGGATATTACTATGGAAATCAACGGACAAACCGTCAGCGGAACCACCCGCTACGATCAAATGGGGCTCTCCCCGGAACTGATACGGGCTGTGGAAAAGAAGGGCTACGTGGAGGCCACCCCCATTCAGACCGGGGCCGTCCCCCACTTTATGGAGTGGAAGGACGTCATTGCCAAGGCCCCGACCGGAACAGGAAAAACCTTTGCGTTCGGCATTCCGATGGTGGAACACACCGACCCCGCCGGAAGTGACATTACCGGCCTGGTGCTGGCCCCCACCCGAGAACTGGCCATTCAAATCCGGGACGAGCTGCGGGACCTGTGCGCGTTCAAGGAGGGAGTGCGGGTGGTCTGTCTCTACGGTGGACAGCCCATCAACAGCCAGATTACCCAGCTGAAGAAACGGCCACAGATTGTGGTTGCCACCCCGGGCCGGCTGATGGATCACATGAAGCGGCGCACCATCCGGCTGGACCAGGTGGAGACAGTGGTGCTGGACGAGGCGGACCGGATGCTGGACATGGGGTTCGTCCGGGATGTGACCCATATTCTGGATACTATGCCCCAGCGGAAAAATTTGGGCATGTTTTCCGCCACTATCTCCCGGGAGGTGCTGGACATCTCCTGGGTCTATCAGCGGGAACCGGTGGAAATCACGGTACAGGCTGATCAAGAGAACCGGCCCGACATTGCCCAGTACCGGCTGGATGTGGACCGGGGGGACAAGGCGGACACGATGGCTTGTCTGTTGGAGATGGGGGACTACGAGCGGGTCATTGCCTTCTGCAACACCAAAAATATGGCAGACCGGCTGGCTGGTCTGCTGGTTATGCGGGGAATGAACTGCGAGGCAATCCATGGAGATATCAGCCAATCCCTCCGAGAGCGCACCCTGCAAAAATTCCGGGACGGCAAGCTGCGTGTGCTGGCTGCCACCGACGTGGCCGCCCGGGGGCTGGATATTGATGACGTGGATGCGGTGTTCAACTACGACATTCCGGATGAAAACGAATATTACATCCACCGTATTGGCCGGACAGGCAGAGCCAAGCGGCACGGAGTAGCGTTTTCCCTGGTGTCCACTGTCACTGAGGGCCTGCGGCTGGACGAGATTGCAAAGTCCACTGGAAGTCAGATTAGGGCAGTCCATTTTAATGAGAAGGGCGACCTTGTGGCCGCTGTGCCCCAGTGATGAAGGGAAAAAGAGGCCATTTCTGGCTGGATTTCGTCGCCTGCTTTCTGATTCCGGCCTACACCCTGCTCTTTGCAGGGAGCGTGCAGTGGTTTGGCACCAACTTTTCGGTCATCGCCGTCACCGGGCCGGACCACTACCGGGGCTTCGTCTACTGGGGGCTTTTGGCCGGAGGATACTTCTTTGTTGTGTTGAACAAGCTGGCTTTCGTCCTGTCTGGTCTCTGGGCGCGGGTGTGTGTGCGCCTGCTGGCCGCCGGGGCCGCGCTGTCCCTGGCCTACGCGCTGGCGATTCCCTACCTGCCCCAGTATTTCCCTAAATATGCCGCCCTCCATGTGGTTCTGGCCGCTGGGGCTAGCGTTCTGCTGATGCTGGCCCTCCTGCTTATCATCCTGCTGCTGCGCCGCCGGGACCCCGCCCGCTGGACGATGCCTATGCGGAGCTGGTGGTTGATTGCGGCCGGCTGCGCCGTCCTCTTCCTCATTCCCAGAATGGTGTCCACCGCTTTGGAGGTCTTTTTTACCATCTCCGCCGCCCTGCTGGCCCGGAGACTCTGGCTGCTGGCCGAGGGTTAAAATCTTTGGCCTGCCTCTTGCAAACACGATTCTGAATGTGGTACAATAATCTGCCAAACAGGAAATAAAGGATAGGGAGTGGACCCTTTTGTCAACTTACGAAGCTGAGATTAAGCGCCGCCGCACCTTTGCCATCATCTCTCACCCGGACGCGGGCAAGACCACCCTGACGGAAAAATTTCTGCTCTATGGTGGGGCCATTGCCCAAGCGGGACAGGTGAAAGGAAAGAAAAATACCCGGGCGGCCACCTCCGACTGGATGGAGATTGAAAAACAGAGGGGGATCTCGGTGACCTCCTCGGTGATGCAGTTTCAATACGAAGGTTTCTGCATCAACATTTTGGATACCCCCGGCCACCAGGACTTCTCTGAGGACACCTATCGTACGCTCATGGCGGCGGACAGCGCGGTTATGGTTATCGATGGGGCCAAGGGTGTGGAGGCCCAGACTCGAAAGCTGTTCAAGGTGTGCGCCATGCGGGATATCCCCATCTTTACGTTTATCAACAAGATGGACCGAGAGGCGCGGGACCCCTTTGAGCTGTGTGAGGAACTGGAGCATGAGCTTGGCATTGACACCTATGCCATAAATTGGCCCATCGGCTGCGGCAAGGAGTTCAAGGGAGTCTACGACCGGCAGAACCGGAAGGTGATCCACTTTACCTCCAACACCAACGCCCGGGCGGCTACCGCCACCCAGATTGAGCCCGACGACCCCGCGCTGGCGGAGCTCATCGGGGAAGGGAGGCGGGACCAGCTGGTGGACGAGATTGAACTGCTGGATGGGGCCTCCTGCGACTTCGACCTGGACCGGGTGCGCCATGGCAAACTGTCGCCGGTATTCTTCGGTTCCGCCCTCACCAATTTTGGTGTGGAGCCTTTTTTGGAAGAATTTCTCCGTATGACCACCGCTCCCCTGCCCCGGAAGGCCGGGGAGGAAGTGATTGACTCCTTTGACAAGGATTTTTCTGCCTTCGTTTTTAAGATTCAGGCTAATATGAATAAGGCCCACCGGGACCGCATTGCTTTTATGCGGGTGGTGTCCGGCAAGTTTGAGGCGGACAAGGAGGTCTACCACCTCCAGGGGAATAAAAAAATCCGCCTGTCCCGGCCCCAGCAGCTCATGGCGGCGGAACGCGAGATGATTGAGGAAGCCTACGCCGGAGACATCATTGGTGTGTTTGACCCCGGTATTTTCTCCATCGGCGATACGCTGTGTGCCCCTGGGAAGAAATTCCGGTTTGACCCGATTCCAACCTTTGCCCCGGAACACTTTGAACGCATCCGCTCGGTGGATACCATGAAGCGCAAACAGTTTTTGAAAGGCGTGGAACAGATTGCCCAAGAGGGCGCCATCCAAATTTTTAAGACCCCATACTCCGGCATGGAAGAAGTGATTGTGGGGGTGGTGGGCACCCTGCAATTTGATGTACTAGAGTATCGTCTGCGGGCGGAGTACAATGTGGAGCTGTACAAGGAGGGACTTCCCTTTGAATATCTGCGGTGGATTGTCAAGGAAGATGAGGACGCCCCGCCGCGGAAGGAAGAGGACCTGCTGCTCCCCAACGACGCCAAGCTGGTGGAGGATTACAAGGGAAATCAGCTTCTTCTGTTTGCCTCCCAGTGGTCCATTCAATGGGTCACCGACCGGAACAAGGGCCTGAAGCTGGCTGAGTTCGGCGGAGCGAAGTTTTAGAAGGTGCGGCCATAGATGTGGCGTCGACGATGAATCAATGGGATACTCTCCTGCGTCCTGGCGGATGAGGAGCTGTTCGAAGTACTCAAAAGAAAGAATTATCTTCTGTAATATAATTTCCAGCTTATAGGGGGATTTCACATCAGGTGAAATCCCCCTTAACAAATGTTCGCGATATGTATTCATAGCCGCTCAAATGCTCCGGCTGCATCCAAGACCGTCTCCAGTACAAAGTCTGGAAAGCGGCCTGCGCCCCTGTGGACCCGCAGGATTCCAGCGGCGGCACTCAGCAGAGCTCCGTCGGGCAGGAGCCCAAGGCCGGCCATAGGAAACATGGGGAGATCTATGACGCTGTCCCCGGCACAGATCACTTCATCCGGTCGGAATTTTTCCCGCAGACGGCGGACCGCAGTCCCCTTATTCAGGGGCGGCGGGAAGAAATAGACCTTCCGCCCGGATACCGCAATTTCCAGGCTGGTTTGTCCCGCAAAAAACGCGCCGCCTGCCTGGGCGCTCTCCCCGTCGTCGCAGGCCGCAAAAAGATAGAGCCCATCAACTATCCGGCTCCGCCGGAGCATGGGGGCCTCCGGCAGGCGGCGGGCCAGGTTGGACAATTCCTCGCGCCAAGGGGCGGTCAGTTCCAGCGTCTGGCTGTGCCAGGCCGGGTCCTCTGCCCCGTTGTCCAGTAAGATCCCGCCATTGGTGGTCACTGCGTACTGGGGCACACAGTCCGGCGGCCAGTGGATGCGCCGGTATTGGCTGACCGACCGGGTAGTCACCGGGACAAAGCGAGTTTTCCGGTTCACCTGGGCCAGCAGTTCCAGGGAACGCACCGTACAAAAACTCTGTTCTTTGCCCTCCAAAAGCTCCACACACTGGTCCGTCTCCTGCCGGTGCCGGTAGGAGAACAACAGGGTGTTGTCCAAATCGCTGGCGAACAGGATAGATCCCATGGCTCAATTATCTGCCAGAGCCTGGATAAGACCGCAGGCCCGGTAATGCTCCAGCGGGTATTCCACCAGACGGGCGCCCTTCTCCTTCGCCAGCTGGTAGAGATGCCCTAAATGTTCCGCGTCGTGCAGACTGCGCACCAGAATCATCCAAGGCATCCGCCGCAGCAGTACCCGGGTCGCCTCGCCAATGCCCGGCTTAACCAGGTTCCGATCCTGAAGCCCGAAGTGTGCGCAGATACTGGATACCTCCTCCGCCGCGCTTTGGGAGAAGGTCCGCTCCTCCTCCTGCCGGGGGCGGGTATCCGGGAAACGGTCCGCCACCGTATTCAGAAAGGCGTATGTCTGGTCCTGCTCCCTCCACTGGCTGTAAAAAGCTGCTCCATGGAACTCACCAGGGGCAATGATGTCTGAGCGGTAGAAGGTGCGGCTCAACAGTCCGGACACTGTCGCGTTCAGACAGGAGCTGGCGATCAAAAAATCGTCGCGTGTGCCCCATTTTCCGGCCAGACAGCCCGGGTCGGATAGTACGGCCAGCCCTCCGTCTACGCCGGGGTACTGCGCCGCCGCCTGTCTCAGCTCCTGCTGAATGGCGCCTTTGCCCGTCCAGCCGTCCACGAACTGGAGTTGTTCCGGACGGTGCCGCCCCAGGATATAGGACATGGCGGCATGGTCGATCCCTCTGCCTCGGATGATGGAAATGGTATAATGTTCCACGGCTGTGCCGTATCGGAACTTGAGATACCACTGAATCAGGATCCCGATGGGTGTACCTGCCCGGGCCAGCGAGACAAGGACTACATCCCGGCCCTTATCTCGCCAAATTTTCTCCGCCACGCAGGCCACCGCCTCCGCCGTCATGCCGGCGTACCGGTCCAAGGCGTCCTGGTATGCGGCCAGATAGGCGGAGGAAGGCTCATACTCTACTGGCAGCATTTCGGAGTAGTGGGTACCGCTCTGGATTTTTGCTTCCCGCTCTCGAGTTCCCATAGGCTCCACCAGACCGGTAATGTCCTTCAATAGGATGGTCACGTCACAGCTCTGATAGGTACCAAACATTGCGTCCTCCCTGTAACAAGTAAATCTGCCCGCACCCCCAAGGGGCCCAAGCGGCGGTCAATTCATTCAGCGCCTCTTGCCGGTAGGTTGGGGCGTCCGACACCACAATCAGCGCATCGCATGGGGCAAAGTTGTAGAGATAGGTGTCCCGCTCCGCTTCATAAAAGCTGCTAAGCTTTTTCCCCGAAGTGATGGGATAGCCAGGGGCAGCGCAGAGCCCGATGGGACTCCGGGTAGTGGCGTGGCATTGGACGGAATATCCCCGGTGCTCCAGCTCCCTGCCCAGCACGAGGGCGGGATACATACACTCCTCGGTCCCCAGCACCACAATGCGCTCCAGGCCGCGGAGAGCAGAAGCGGCGAACGTCCAAAAAGCGCCGGCCATCTTCTGGCAGTGTTCCTGATAGCGGTGGATGGGGGTCCCTCTTCGGGGGTCGGGCAGGGGCGGACTGTCCAGCTCACCGTGGGAGAACGTATTCTCTGCCCCCTTCGCCGGTTCCGCCTCCTCTACCTGGAATGCTGCTGCAGTTCCGGCGGGGTCCTCCCCGGTCACTTTGACCAGCCATTCGCTGTGCAGGCCCGCCTCCAGCATTCTCTGTTCATCCTCCGGCGAAACCCGGTTGAGCAGAGAGGCCGCAACCAGCCGCTTTTCCCCGAAACCGGGGTACTGCTCCCGGAGCTTGCGGACCATGTTTCGCAAGGTTTTGCCGGTGGAGATCTCATCATCCACCAGAATTACCCACTCGGTCTCCTTGAGCCGTGCCTCCAGGCGGTCGCCGCAGAGCTTCTGCTCTACGGCATGGCTGTGCTCTTCGGAAAACAGCGCCCAGGTTTCCACTTCGGGCACCGGCTCCCGGGTTGTATGCAGATACAGGCATTCCGGCCCCAGCCGGCTGGCAGCCGCTGCGCCGATGGCCGTTGCTGTTTCGGCAAAACCGATGACCAATTTGGTCCCAGGGTACTTTTGAGCCAGCTGGCCGCCCAGCGTTTCCATCATCTCCAGCGCCTGGGTGGGAGATACTGGGATATGCTTGGCCTGAAGGGGGTTTACCAGCAGATAGGACCGCTTGGTGTTGTTGACCCGCTTAGCGACGCGCAGGATGTCAGTTTGAACATAGCGCAAGCGATTCCCTCCATTCATTTACGGCGTTTGGCCGATAAAAATCCAAAGGATGTACCGCAGGCCCCGCCTACGATGTGCATGAAATTGGCCACATTGTCCTGTACAAAGACGATGGCGTAGACCTCCTGCCCCAGATAGAGCAGGGCCGCAAGGACCATAGTCAAGGGAATTTTCCCGTCCTGCATGCCGGACAGAGAGGCCAGCATAATCAACATAAATACGATTCCGCTGGCCCCCAGCAGGGCGGAACCGGGGAAGCACACGAACTGCAAAAGTCCAGAAATCAGGGCCGTAAGCGCGATGCCTGCCAGCAAAGCTGGACTGCCGTACTTTTCCTCCATGGGCGGGCCGACCACCAGCAGAAGAAGCATATTCCCTAAAAAGTGGCTGGCGCCGGCGTGGCCCAGCACGTGGCCGAACAGGCGCACATAAGTAAGGGGCTCTGACAGGGGCGACCGGTAGACGGAAAACAGGTGCCAGGTGGTCCAGTTTTTCGTCAGGTAACCCAGGGCCAGAGCCAGCAGAGACAGAAGAAAAAAGCTGAGGATGACAGGAGAATTATACTGCAATTTTTTCATATCGTTCCACCATCTAAGACTGTTTTAACAAGGGGCTTCCCAGAACTTGGGAAGCCCCCGGTCCTTATGCGCTGCGGGATAAAACCTTCCGAAGCAGGTCCACCGGGATCATGGTAACCGCTAGAACGGCCACCACGCACCAGCCTGCTGGGCCGAAGGGTACGCAGCTGAACATACTGCCCACCCAACTTGTGGCGGGAATCAGCCCCGCATTGACAATCGCCGCCTGAACCAGGATGATGGTAGCAAACACCTTTAAGAATCCGGTATTTTCATTCAAACCCTTAAAAATTGCAAAGCCCTCATCCCGGACGTTGAAGCCGTTAAACAGTGCGCACCAGATGAACAGAACGAAGTAGGCGGAGAGCTTCTGCTCCGTGGTGGCGAAGAACTGGTTGAAGAAGGGGAGCTTTAGGAAGGCGAAGCTCAAGGCCGTCAGCCATATGCCCATGGTGACGATCTGCACCATCATAGCCTTGCTGACAATACTCTCGTCTCTTCTCCGGGGTGTTTCCGCCATATAATGTTCCCGGGCGGGCTCATTGCCCAGCATGATGGCCCCCAGGCCGTCCATGACCAAGTTGACGAACAGCAGATGGGTCACCTTCAGCGGCTCTTCCACCCCGAAGAAGGGGGCAACCGCACTGACCACAACGGCGGCCACGTTAATCACCAGCTGGAATTTACAGAATTTCAGAATGTTGTGGTAAATAGTCCGGCCATACCAGATGGCGTCTTTGATGGACTTAAAGTTGTCGTCCAGAATGACAATCTTACCCGCCTCTTTGGCCGCCTCGGTGCCGCTGCCCATGGCAAACCCTACGTCTGCCCGTTTCAAGGCCGGAGAGTCGTTGACCCCGTCGCCAGTCATGCCCACCACCAGATTCATCTCCTGGCAGAGCCGGACCATGCGGGATTTGTCTGTGGGCAGAGCCCGGGCAATGACCCGGATGCGGGGGATGATTTTCTTTACTTCATCGTCAGACAGCTTGCTCAGCTGGCTGGAAGTCAGCGCCACATCATCCTGGTTTTTCAACAGTCCGGCATCCTTGGCGATGGCCACGGCAGTCTCCAGCCGGTCGCCGGTAATCATGACCACCTGAATGCCGGCGCTCTGCACTTCGGCGATGGCCTCTCGGGCCTCGGGGCGGACGTCGTCCCGAATGCCGAAAAAGCCGATGACGGTGGTGTCCGAATTGATCTGGTCCTGGGTCATCTCTTTGTCGGAGTAGCCGAAGGCCAGCACACGCATAGACCGGCCCGCCAGCTCGTCAATTTTGGCGCTGAGCTGTTTGGCGTCGATCACATGAATATCACCGTTGAGGCTGAGATACTTGCCGGACACCGCCAGAAACTTTTCTGGTGCGCCTTTGTAGAAGGTTTTATCCAGTTCTCTCAGCTGGGCTTGACTAAACTTGTTGGCGGAGTTGAAACTCTGGGACTGGGTGACGGTGTAGGTTGCATCCAGCTTCTTCAAGATGTCCGCGCCCAGATACTTTACCAGAGCCTGGTCGGTGGCGTTGCCGCCGATCACCCGGCCCTCCGCGTCAAACATGGACTGGGTGTTTTTGCCGATAGCCAGGTCCAGCAGGCCCTTGATTTTCCCGTGGCTGGGCAGTTCTGACAGGGGGATGGAAATGCCGTCGGCGGTGAAGAACTCCACCACCTCCAAGTGGCCCTTGGTGATGGTACCTGTCTTATCACTGAACAGGATATTCAGAGAACCGGCGGTCTCAATGCCCTCCGCCTTGCGCACCAATACATTATGGTCCAGCATCTTGCTGGTGTTCTGCATCAGTACCAGGGAGATCATCAGCGGCAGGCCCTCGGGTACCGCGCAGACGATGATGACGATAGCAAGGGACACCGCCTCAATCACGTCCTTGATGACTTCTGTGGTTCCGGCCGCCAGGTAGGGTCCAACCCCACCGGCGGACACCACAAAGTAGCCCATATACATCACCGCAATCACAACTGCGCCGATGTAGCCGAATGTGGAGATCATCCCTGCCAGCTTGGACAGCTTGACCTTTAACGGGGAGTCGGGCTCCTCATCCTGCATCTCCTCGGCCATTCTGCCCATCATGGTGGATACGCCTACCTTCTGCACATCCATAACGCCCTCGCCGTCGAACAGGACTGCTCCACGAAACAGGGAGTGCTGGTCCACAAAGGTGTCCCCTGTGATCTCCCCGGCCAGCTGGAAGCCGTCTTCCGCTGCGGTCTTCCGGCACTCCTCCGCCTCTCCGTTGAGGGCGGAGTTGTCCACCTTCAGTGTGCCGAACACCAGCACGCCGTCCGCCGGAATCTTGTCGCCGGACTGGAGCAGCACCTTGTCCCCTACCACCACGTCGTCCACGTCGATGACAGAGATCACACCGTTCCGGTAGACCTTGCACTGATCCTTTTTGGTGCTGTCTTTCAGTTCGCGGTACTTGCTGTCGCTGGCTACTCCGGTTTTGGCAGAGACAAAGGCGACAATCAAAATGGCAGCGATGGTGCCCACCGGCTCATAGATATCCGCATAGCCAAGGGCCCACATAACAATCATCAGTACCGCGATTGCCAGCAGAATCCGGATCATAGGGTCGCCAAAGGTTTCTTTAAACTCCGCCCAAAAGGTAGTGGGCTCCGAGTCAGGGATCAGGTTACTGCCGTGTTGTTCCCGCGAGGCGGCAGCCTCTCGGTCAGATAATCCATTGAAGTGCATGAGAAATTCTCCTTCGTACATAGGAGAGAGGGGGGCGCAGAGGCCCTCCTCTCTTTCCGGTAATTTCGACCTCTTCTTCCTGCAGCGGAATGCAGGTTCTCAGACGCCGGCCTTTCTATACATGGTAGCCATAAACGCGGCGCTTATACATACCGGCCAACCAGTTCTCCTAATCCGGGGTCGGTGGTGGCCTGTCCGATGGCGTTGAACTTCCACTCCCCATTGTAGCGGTATACCTCGCCAAAAATCATCGCCGTCATATTGGTGTAATTTTCGTTCAGGTTATACTTGCACAGTTCCTGGTTGGTGCGCGCGTCCACAATGCGGATAAAGGCGTTTTGAATCATGCCAAAATGTTGGCGGCGCTGAACTGCCTGATAAATATTGACCACCAGGACAATCCGGTCATATTCGGCGGGAACATGGGCCAGATCAATTACAATCTGCTCATCGTCTCCCTCCCCTGCGCCGGTAAGGTTGTCGCCCATATGGCGGACTGTACCCGACGGATGAGTCAGGTTTCCAAAGAAAACGATGTCCATTTTGTCGGTGATCTTGCCCCCGCGCAGCAGCAGTGCGGAGGCGTCGCAGTCAATCGCCTGCTGTCCGCCGCCCAACAGGCCGCCCAGCAGCCCTTTTTTCTGGGCCTCGTCCCAGCCCAGGCCCACCACCACGGTGTCCAAGCCGGCGTTGTCTTTGGTCAAGCTGACCTTTTGCCCCTTCTGCAAACTGACAGACATAGTATGTTCCTCCTCAAATCGTGATTACTTTCTTCCAGCCTGCCAGCGCAGCCCCCAGTGGAACGCGGCGTCCAGCGCCGGGTGGCCGGGGTAAAACTGGACAATTTTTTCCACGCTGAAAGTCTCGTCGTTAAGGTTCTCCAGCAGAACCAACCCGCACATAACGTCGTTGGAGTTGTAGGAATCCATTTTAACAATCAGGTCTTCGGCGCCCGGATACTTGATGGTGACCGTGGCGTCCGCCTGCTGCCAGTTGGCGACCCCCTCGTAGATAAAGGTATAGACTAAAATCCGCTTGAAGAGGGCGATTTGGTTTCCGTCGATGCGCAGGTTTTCCCCCGTGGTTACCGCGCCGGTGCGGTCGTCGCCGTCCAGCGCAATGTACGGCGGCTGACGCAGGGAGCCGAAGGCGTTGCCCAGCGCCTGGACTACCCCTTTCTGTCCGTTTTTGAACTCAAAGAGGCATCCAAGGTCCAGGTCAATCCCCTGTCCGCCGCTGAACATGCCAAACAGGCCCTTTTTGGCGGGCTTGGTATTCCAATTCAGATTGATGAGGATTTCTCCCAATCCTGCCGGAGTTCCTTTTTTCAGGCTGACTTTTTTTCCTTTTTCCAGACTGATTGCCACAACAAATCCTCCTTGTTACTCAACATCGACGCCATAGTTGGCGCACAGGGCGGCAAGCCCGCCCTGATAGCCGCTTCCGATGGCGTTAAACTTCCACTCGCCGTTGTGCTTGTACAGCTCGCCGAACACCACGGCGGTCTCAATGGAGAAGTCCTCCCCCAGATCGTAGCGCAGCAGTTCTTCGCCGCTGGCCTCGTTGACAATTCGGATAAAGGCGTTGTTCACCATCCCGAAGTTCTGCCGGCGGGTCTCCGCCTCGTAAATAGTAGCAGTAAAGGCGATATGGGTGATTGTGTCGGGCAGCTTGGTCAGATCAACTTTAATCTGCTCGTCGTCTCCGTCGCCCTCGCCGGTGAGGTTGTCGCCTATGTGCTCCACCCCGCCGGAGCTGTGTTTCAGATTGCCATAGAAGACAAAGTCTCCAGACCCCGTGGTTTTCCCGCTGTCTCCCAGAAGAAACGCCGCGGCGTCCAAGTCGAAATCGCCGCCGGTGTCAAAACGGTTGACGTCCCAGCCCAGGCCCACCACGACCCTGGTCAAGCCCGGCGCGTCCTTGGTCAAGCTGACTTTCTGCCCCTTTTTCAAACTGATTGGCATGCTGCATCCTCCTTACGCTACTTCAATTCCATAATGTCCGCACAGGGCCGCTAAGCCGCCCTGGAAGCCGCTCCCGATGGCGTTGAACTTCCACTCGCCGTTGTGGCGGTACAGCTCGCCTACCACGATGGCCGTCTCAATGGAAAAGTCCTCTCCCAGGTCATAGCGGATCAGGTCCGCGCCGGTGACGCTGTCCTGAATGTGGATATAGGCGTTGGACACCTGTCCGAAATTTTGCCGGCGGGTCTCCGCATCATAAATGGTTACAGTGAAGGCCACCCGCTCTACAGAGGCGGGGACCTTAGCCAGGTCCACCACAATCTGCTCGTCGTCCCCGTCGCCCTCGCCGGTGAGATTGTCACCCATGTGCTTTACCGCGCCGCTGGGGTGCTCCAGATTTCCATAAAATACAAATTCTTTCTCGGTGGGGCATTTGCCGTTTCCGCCCACCATGAAGGCGGCGGCGTCCAGGTCAAAGGCCGCGCCGGAGTCAAAGATGTTGACGTCCCAGCCCAGACCCACTACGATTTGAGACAGCCCCGGGTTCCCCTTGGTCAAATCTACCTTTTGTCCCTTGCTCAGATTGATCGCCATAGTTGATTCCTCCGTTTTTCACATTTTATTGTTGATTGGGCACATGGTATCGATGGTTAAAGTCGGCTTTGATGGCCTCCAGCCGCTTCTGGTCCTCCACCCGCTGCTTGCGGGCGTTTTCCTGAATCTGCCGGGTTTCGTCAATACCGGACACGATGGTATGCCAGGTCTTTTCCAGCGTTTCAATTTTTATGGAACTGCCTGAAGCCAGACGGGCGGTCATCTTGGACTGCTCCGCGGTGTTTTGGGCGTTCCGGATGAGCATCTCGTTGGTCTTGGCGTCCAGGGCGGACATGGCCTCGGCTTGAATCCGCTGGCGCTTGAGCATAATGGCCTGGGTCAGCGCCTGCTTGAAGACGGGCAGGGTGATGATAAAGGCGGAGTTGATTTTTCGGACCAGATTCATGTTGCTGAACTGCATGGTCTTGATCATGGGGATGGACTGCATCGCCACGTTCTCGGCAGTGCGCAGGTCTTGGGTACGCTGTTCCAGCATCATCAGCGCCTGTTCCAGTGTCGTCAGGTCAAATTGGATGGAGGCGTCTCCCGTGGCCTCCATCTCTCCACGGCGCTGGGCAATGTAGTCCTCCAGCTCCCGGCACCCCTGTTCGCCGGCCAAAATATATTTTACCAGCTGGTGATAGTAGTCCACATTGGCCTGGAACATCTCTTCCAGCTTGCGGTTGGACTGCTTGATCTCCGATTCATACTGCTTTAGCTGCACATAGATCTTGTCCACCTCTTCGCCCATGGTGTGGTATTTAGCCAAAATTTTGTCCAGCTGTTTGCGCAGATTGCCAAAGAGTTTTCCAAACAGGCCCGGATTGTCTTTGATCTCCTCAATGTCAAACTTATCCATAATTTTGGCCAGAGTGGTAAGCATGGCGCTGGAGTTGTCCAGCTGGGACAGGTTCATGCTGTTGAGAATCACGTCCGAGCATTTGGAAATCTCCTCTGCCGCGCCGCTGCCAAAGGACACAATGCTCTCCAGATTGTACACCTCAATCTGGCTTGCCAGAGCGTCTACCTCCGGCGAGTTGACCAGGGCCAGAGTCATCTGGTCCCGGTCCGCCTGCACGTCGTACTGCTGGACCACCTCCGGTTCCTGGACCGGGGCAATTTCCAGAGACGGGGCCTGCCCGGGGGCCGGCCGGCCGAAATCTAATCCCATACTTCATTAACTCCTTCCAAACCATTTTCTGATAGAACCCCGCCCCCGCTCTGAAATCCGGGTGAAATCCGGGGGCGGCAGGTCATAAAGGTACTCGCCAATCTGCTGTTCATTGGCGAAGGGGGCGGTAAAGTACCGCTCGATGCACTGGTAGCCTGTGGGGACGAAGAACAAAATGTCAAACCCCAACAGGTTTAGGAAGGCAAACAAGATGCCGTCTTCCAGGGATAGTATTTCCTCTGAGGTGTGAATCACAATCAGTTTCGGATTCTTTTTGGTAAAATCAAACTTCTGGAGCAGGCGCAGCAGCTCCTTTTTCAAGTTCAGGGCCGCGGCAATGACGGTATACTCCGTGCCGTTTTGGTAGGTGCCTGCGATGGTCCGCCGGTCCAGCAGGAGCTGGAGCTTGTCCAGCAGATAATCCTGCATCTCCCCCCGCAAAATGCCATAGGGGTACGCCTTGTGGGCCTTAATCTTATCCTTGAGCAGTCTGCCGTTTCGCAAAAATTGGGTTGCGCCGGCTCGCATGGGATTTTCGTCCAGGGGACTGGTCCAGGGCAATTTGGGCACTACCAGGGTTTCCGGCGTCATCAGCTTCTTGATTTCCAGCCAGTACCGCCCGACATCCCCGTCCTTCACACCGCATATTTTTTCCAGCAGTACAGGCAGGGTTACCATACCGTTGTTCACCTGAAAGGAGGGCCGGTATTTCAGTTCCTGGTCCCACAGAATGGCAATTTCTTCATACATCGTCCGCAGGGTGATGGCCTCTGCCTTGGCGTACTGCTGGTTTCGATAGAGTCCCGTGTCCTGATACATCATGCCGTCCAAGTCCCGTTCCGCCTGGTAGGCCGCCGTGCTCACCCGCAGCTGACCGCTCTCCGCCGGGAACGCCTCCATAGAGAGGGAATCTTCATAGCGCAGCTCCAGCAGGGCGGGGTCCCGCAGACAGCTCCCCTTGTCCAGGCTGGGCTGGAGCAGCGCCACGTCCACCGGGAGCTTTGCCAGCAGCCGCAGGAAACGGGCCTCATGTTCCGTCGTGCCTCCACCAAAGAGGAGGAAAACCGGCACCTCCGGCGGTTTCCAGCCCTCAAACAGTTCCTTTTGCCAACGTTTCAGCCAGCACAGGAGGTAAACCGCCTGGTTTGCCGCCCTGGACACATTCCGGTCCGGTCCCCCCTCTTCCAATACAAGGTCGAGGAATCCTTTTACCATCAGACTTTGCAGTTCCGCGCTGGCGGGACAGCGGATGTTTTGGGCCAGATCGCCCGCCATCTGCTCAAGGTTCCGATAGTTTTTTCGCGGCACCGCGGCGACCTCCTCCGGGGTGGGAACTGGGATGCTGCCGTTGACCACACAGACCCGCCTCCCTTCGCTTTTCAGCCGCTGGTAAAACCCAAAGAGATCGGCGGAGAAGGTCAGCCGGTCAGGAACGCCGTACTGCGCCAGGAAGCTGTTATAAAAGAACCGCCCTTCGCCGCCTCGGAGGCTGGGACTGGTCAGCAATTGGTTCAGTTCCGGCCGTTCCATCCAGGCGTTTGTGCAGGGCTCCAGCTTGGGCGGCGCTCCATACAGCCTGCGCCGGTTGACGTCCCGGGCAAGCTCCTCCCGGAGCCGCTGCAAGCTGAAATGCGGGGGGAAGGGGGACAGCCCTTCGGCCTGATAGAGCCGGGAGAGCTGGGAAGACGGGTCCAGCCTGCGATAGCCCTCGTCGCCCTCCCGCTCCAGCAGCGCCAGATCGGCCCCCGCTCTGGACAGCACAAGGAAAAGCTGAAGCTCATAGACGCTGATTGCCCCGTCATACAGAATTTTGGGGGGAACTTCCGTCCCCAGCCGGTTTACAATTCGTTCAAACCGGTAATAGAGCCAGCACATATACTTGATATAGGCATTTCGAAGCATATTTTCATTTTTCCCCTGGCGAAGCATGTCCTCCAGGGTAGAAGCCATGGCCGAAGCCACCGCTTCTCTCTGTCCGGGGGACATGCGGGGCAGCCATTTGGCAAGCCGCTGGGACAGAAAACCGCAGTCGCGCTGGAAGTCCGTTCCCATCATTTCGCCGAAATAGGCCAGCTGGCCGGGGTCTGGATTGGGGAGCCGGCCGTCAATGATGACGCCGCCCTGCCTTGCCGCCTCGTAGTACCGGCGCAAAAAGGCGGTCACCTCCGGCGAATTTCCGGCAAAGCGGTAAAAATAGACAGACTTTTCCGGCCGCTCTGGGAGCGGGACAAAATAATCATCCAATTTTTTCAATGGAGCCTGTTGAAACATAATCTTCAAAGTCCCTCTTTGCGATTGTGTCTGTAAGCCTTGCATAAGATTGTACCACAAAACTCCCGCATTTTCAACAAAATAATACACAACCCCTCTTTATGCACCTTTTTCCTCAAAACAGGAGATTGCCTGTTTCAAACTCTGGCTTTTTGTGCTATAATCGCTTCAGTCCGAACCATCTGGATTCGGAGAAAATGAGGTGAGAAAGATGGACCAAAGCCCAACCGGCTATGACGTGGGTGCGCTGATGTACTCTCCCGCTAACGCCCACGGCACCATTGTGGACGCGCTGAAAAACGAGCGGATTCCCCATCCCTTTTCCCTGGCCTTCTGTCTGGAGGACACGGTACGGGAGGAGGCGGTGGCCGAGGCGGAACAGATGCTGCACCGCACCTTGGCGCAAATTGCAGCCGCCCGGAGGGAGACCCCATTTTACCTTCCGCTGATCTTCGTTCGGGTCCGCTCCCCGCAGCAGATGCGGAAGCTGGCCTCTGCGTTCAGCGGCTTTGCGGAACTGCTCACCGGCTTTATCCTGCCGAAATTTTCCATCGAGAACTGCGGCGCCTATGTCGGGGCCATCCAGGACATCCGCCGCCATACCGGTCTGGACTACCGTTATATGCCCATTCTGGAGTCCCCCTCCATGCTTCCCCTCCACCAGAGGTACGCCCATTTGGCCCAGGTGAAGGACTGCTTGGAGGCGGTTTCACCGCAGATCCTGAATATCCGAGTGGGGGGAAACGACCTCTGCCACGCCTTTGGTCTGCGGCGGGATGCGGCGCATACCATTTATGATATCCGGCCTGTGGCCGGACTGCTGACCGATCTGGTGACCACCTTTGCCCCTCAATATATCCTTTCCGGCCCGGTCTGGGAATATTACAGAGGGGAGGGCTGGGAGACCGGCCTGCGGCGGGAGCTGGAGCTGGACCGGTTATGCGGCTTGATTGGCAAGACGGTAATCCACCCCAACCAGATTCCCGTGGTCAACGACGGGCTGAAAGTCTCGGCCGCCGACTATCAAGATGCGCGCCAGATTTTGGCTTGGGACCCGACCAATCCCCGGCTGGTGTGTTCCAGCGCGGAGTCCACGCGCATGAACGAGTACAATACCCATTTCCGTTGGGCAGACCGCGTCCTGCGGCTGGCCCGGACTTATGGCGTGAAGGACAGCCTCAAAGACCCCAAAAGTCCATCGCTCCAGGATTTTCCGCATGAACCACAAGGATCTGTTTGATGGAGGGGGCGTCATATATGAACCATTGGACCTTTCAGACTGCGCTGCGTACCCCGACCGGCGATGCGCTGGAAGAATTTATGCTTCTGAACGGGCGGTACGCCAACTTTGTCAAAGAGACATTCTTTCTCCGATGGGCCAGCGGACAGAACTGGGAGCGGGATACGCAGCGGCTCCGCGCCTGGACGGAGCGGGGCGGAGCCCAGGGATATATCTTCATCCCCGCCCTGAGTCCCCAGCCTCCCGTGGCCCAGTCTAGCCAGTATGCCGCCCTGTACCGGGAGGGTAGGATCGCATTCCCCTTCCGGTTTGAAAATCCCATCTGGCAGGCGGGGATGGAAACCGGCTTCGGACGGGTAGTGGAGCTGTTCAAGCAGATACGGGGCCGCAGTGAGGACTCCATCGTCAAAAATTTTGCGGTCAAACTTCTGTACTGGATGGACACCTACTTTCCGCGGCTCTTTCTGGAGACTGGCAAGATGAACCATTTTCCCAAGTTCGCCTGTGGCGGAGGCATAAAGCTGGCAGAATACCTGTTTATGTATCTGCTGTTTCTCCTCGGCTGCGACGTACTCTACATCAGTCCCGCCGGAGACCTGCCGGTAGACAGTCCTCAGCTGTTGGCGCTGTCCCTTCCCGTGCGGGAAGCGCCCCCCGCCGCCTCCGATGCCCCCCAGGCGCAGCGGCGTCCGGAACCTGCAGGACGGGTGGTCATCTCCAGAAACCAAATTCAGCGGCCCGAGCGGCACAGGCCCTCCCTTGCAAGCGCCCCGCCGCCCAATCCAGCCGCCCCTGTCCAGGGGGCGGTTCGGATGCCCCTGGAGTTTGAGGAGCTGGCAAAGTTTGCCTCCTCTGTCGTCATGCTGAAGGTGTTTGACCAGAAGGATCAGTGCTTTAAAACTGGTTCCGGCGTTATCATCAGCGACAAGGGCTATGTACTCACCAACCTGCATGTGGTCAACGGCGGACGCTACTACGGAATCCTTTTGGAGGAGGAGACGGATGTCTTTTACACCGATGAGCTGATCAAGTACCACCAGGATTATGATCTGGCTGTCCTCCGGATGCAGAAGCGGAGAGCACCCATCCCCATATCCGGCAGCGGGAGGGGGCTGGTGCGGGGACAGAAGGTTGTCGCTATTGGAAGTCCTTTGGGCCTGTTCAACTCGGTCTCAGACGGCATCATCTCCGGATTCCGCCAGCTGGAGCGGGTCTCGATGATTCAGTTTACCGCCCCCGTGTCCCACGGCAGCAGCGGCGGAGCTCTTCTGGATCTGTATGGGGAACTGATCGGCCTGATTACCGCCGGGTACGACGACGGACAGAACCTGAATCTGGCCGTGGATTATCAGACAATCTCACAGTTCGTCCGCGGACTGCTTTAAAGGAACCGGACAGAAAGGAAAACCTTTCTGTCCGGCATTTTACGTGAAGTTATTTGGCCTCTCCCTCGGGAAAGATGATTTTGTTGACAAAGAAGAAGATAATCATGGAGATCCCGCCGTTCAGAACGGTGGAGCCGATGTTATAAACGGCAGGAGGGACAAACTGGCCGGCCACCGCCACCCAAATGCAGTTGATGGAGTTGACGATACAGGTGATAACCAGAAACGCCGCCAGATACCAGCCGATCTGCCGGCCCAGATTGCCGTGGCTGCGGAACACAACGTTGCGCTGAATGGGGAAGTTGATAACCTCGCCAATGACCATGGCCACCATATAGGCGCAGAAGTAGGCCAAGCCGCCGTGGTCCTGGTCGTAGCCCAGGATGTTCCACTGGAAGGTCTCCCCAAACAGCGTTACCGGAATGCCCGGCCAGCCAAAGGAGCGGTTTCCCAGTCCCGCAAAGGCGGCGGGCAGAAAGGTGAGCAGCAGATATTTGAACACCGTAATCACATTGCTGACGATGACGAACAGCCCGCCCTCCCGGATCCATTTGGCCGCTCCGGGGTGGTTTCGGGCGAAATCATTCCAAAATTTCATGGTTTATTCCTCCTTACCCGGCCCGTCTACCGGATGGCGTCGGCGGCTTTGTGTTTCTTGCCCGCATGGACAAAGCCGCTGATGATCTGGCCCAAGCCCTTGAAGAAATGACCGTTGACCATGGTGAGGATGCCCCCGGCCGACTCTGCGGTGCAGATCCCGCCGGTCATCTTGGCGATTCCCCGGAAGGGCATATTGTAGTTGAACATCAGGTTCAGGTTTGGAGTGCCCTTCTCCAGGCTCTTGTTCAGCATCCCGGTCAGCCGCCGGTAGACGAAGCGGGCCAGCCCGCTTTTGGCGTAGTACATCTGGCAGATGGCGTCGTTCATGGTGAGGGTGCCGCTCCAGCTCCCGTCGGGGATGGGGCGGCCCAGCAGAAGTTCAAACTGCCGGTCGGAAACCGCTTTGATTGTGCCGCTGTAGTAGTCCGCCAGTTCTCTGGCGTTGTAGGGGTTCTCTGCCCCGGTTCCCGCCACGGATACCGTTCCGGTGAGGCGGATGTCCGCTGCCGAAGCCCCGACCATAATTTGATATTCGCCGCCTCGGCTCCGTCTGCCGTGCCGGTGTTGGTCAGGGTGAAGACCACCTCGCTCTCCGACACCGTTAAGCCGCTGTAGACGAAGGTTGTGTAGCTCAAGCCAAATCCGAAGGGGAATAACACGGGGATTTTCGCCGTTTCGTAATAACGGTAGCCCACGAACGGGCCCTCTCGGTACTCGGCATTGCGCTGTTTGGCAGGAAAGTAAGGGGCTGAGGGGACGTCCTCATATTGGATGGGATAGCTCTCCGCCGGTTTGCCCGAGGGGTTGATCTCTCCCAAAATGGCCTGGAGCATGGCCCCGGCCCCCGCCTGCCCGCAGAGGTAGCCGTGGATGACAGCCCTGCACTGGTCTAGCCAAGGCATTTCCACCGCCGATCCGGCGGACATTACCGCTACGATGTTGGGGTTGACGGCGCTGACCGCCTGGAGCAGGCTGGTCTGGCTCTGGGGGAGACGCATATGGGGACGGTCCAGGCCCTCGCTCTCGCTGATCTCATCCAATCCGATGTAGAGCAGGACCACGTCCGCCTGTTTTGCCAGCTCCACAGCCCTGGCCTGCATGGCCGGGTCGCCTTTGCCGGAACGGGGATAGCCGGGCGCAAATCCCACTACATTTAGTGGATAGTCCCCAATAATATCCATGGTGTTATCAACTTTAGTGGCGTTGACCACCGAAGAGCCCGCCCCCTGATACCGGGCGCTCTGGGCAAACTCGCCGATCACCGCCACACGGGTCCCCTTCTCCAGGGGCAGAAGGCTCCCTTCGTTTTTCAACAGGACAATGGATGCCCCGGCGGCTTTCCGGGCCAGCGCATGGTGGGCGTCTGCGTCGAAGGGCCGGTCCTTCTGCGGTGCGATGGACTTGGTGACGGACAGTACTACGTCCAGCAGTTCGTCCACCCGGCGGTCAATCACATCCTCGCCGATGGTTCCGTCCTTCACCGCCTGGACCAGTTCCAGGTCGGAGTCCCCTCGGGTGGTGGGCATTTCCAGGTGGGAACCGGCCCGGACGCCCTCAATATGCTCGTTGGAGCCCCCCAGTCGGACACGACAAAGCCGTCGAAGCCCCACTCGTCCCGAAGGACGTTGTTCAGCAGCTGGGCGCAGCCGCCGGCCCAGCGGTTGCCGATGTGGTTGAAGGAGGACATAGCGGCCTCGCAGCCGGCATCCTTCACGCACATCTCGAAGGGCTTGAGGTAAATCTCGCGGATGGCCTGTTCGTTGGACCAGGTACACAGCATGGAGTTGCGGTTGCCCTCCTGGTCGTTCAGGGCGAAGTGCTTCATATAGGAGTATACGCCGTGGTTCTTGGCTCCGGCGACGGCGTTGGCAGCAATCGCGCCGGAAAGCAGGCCGTCCTCGGCAAAATGCTCGAAGTTCCGTCCGGCAAAGGCGGTGCGGTGGATGTTCATGGCGGGGGCGTACCAGCCGGAGGTGTTCATCTCGTCGGCCATCTTGCCGATGCTCTCACCAAAGGACAGGGCCAGGTCCTTGCTCCAAGTGGCGGCGATCAGCACGCCTGCCGGGAAGCCCACCGAGCCCACGCCGGTGAAGTTGTTGTTGATGGAGGCGGGGCCGTCGTTGTCGTTGGTGCGCACCTTGCCGATGCTGCTGACGGAGTTGGTCTGGTAGCCGCCCAGAGAGATCAGGGCGTTCATGTCGTCCAGAGTCATCTGGTCCAGCAGCTGGTCCCACTTGGGGGCGTCGTAGGCCAGACTCCGCAGGTCCTTGAGCTGGAGGCCGTTCTTGGCCCCGGTGGTGACGGGCTGGGCGTTGGGGTCCTCGTCTGCTGCGGTGGCCTCGGCGGTGAGGTAGTTGTTCTTGTTGTAGAAGCCCGCCTTGTCCTCGGCGCTCATCTCATAGCTGGCGGGGGCGGCGGTGGCGGCGGCGTAGTTGGCGAAGCCACCGGCACGGGACAGATAGGTCACGTCGCCCTCGGCAAAGTCAAACTGGTTCACCGCAGCGGTCTGGTCGGAGGACCGGCCGGAGCTGTAATCCACGGCGGAGGAGACGGTGTAGGTCTCCGAATCCAGAACAGTGTGGGAATCGCGGTTGACGGAGATGACATAGTCCCCAGCCTCCAGCAGATAGCGGCCCTTTCCGCTCATGTCGTAGGAGGCCAGATCTTCCAGCTGGAAGGAGATGGCCACGCTGCCGGTGTTGGTGACAGTGACTTCGAAAGCAATGGTGCCATTGCTTTCGGAGATGGGTCCCATCTCCTGTTTGAAGCTGGTGTAGCTCAGGCTGTAACCGAAGGGGTACTGGACCACGTCGTCGTAGTTAATCAGGCCCTCCTCGGCGGCGGTTTCATAGAACTTATAGCCTACATAGATGCCTTCCACATAGTTGACAAAGGAGGCGGAGGAACCGGCAGGGTCAAAGCTGCTGGCGTCGCTGTCCATATCGCTCATGTTGGTGTATTTGAAGTCGCCGAAGTTGTTCCACTTCCGCCATCTGGGTCACCAGTTCGGTGGCCTCAGCAGTCGTGGCCTCGGTGAGGTAAGAGGTCTCGCTGACCAGGTCCAGCATACTGGACATGGGGCCGGTGCAGATCAGGTTGGCAATGATGACCACGGCCAGGAACAGGGCCAGGCCGGCCTGGGTGCGGACCAGGAATTTTTTGTCTTTCGGCAGCTTTCCACAAGCCACGATAGCGGCGATGGCAAGCACCGCAAACACTCCAAGGACAATCAGGTGGGTTTTGATCATGCCAAGTACGTTCATGACATCATCCATGTTGATAGCAAGCATACAGATTTCCTCCTTCTCTTTATCGCCAGGGCCGGCCGCGCCCCGGTCTTTTCAGAACGCATGATAGCATATTTTATTGTTCCCAGCACGACGAGCGCGTAAACTGCTTGTTTTTCCGCACAAACTGCTTCTATTCATGTGCATTTTTACAAAAGAGACCCCGGTTGTTTGACAGTTCAAACAACCGGGGTCTTGACGGGAATGACAATATTCATCTCAAACCAGCTGTTCTGGTTGTGGATGGTCACCGTGCCGCCGTACTTGCCCGCCGTGTAGCGGATGGATTTGACGCCGAAGCCATGGTAGGCCCCATCCCCCTTGGTGGATATGGGGATACCATCTTGAAACTCCAGAATTTGTTCACAGTAGTTGCCGCATTGGATGATTAAGAAGTCCTTTTTGGCGTATACCGCCAGATGGATCAGCTGCTTTTTCTTGTCCTGGATGTTCAGCTCGCACTCAATGGCGTTGTCCAGCAGGTTGCCAAAGATGGAGCAGATATCCACAATGTCCATAAAGTCCAGCCGTGCCCCGTCGGCCACACAGGTCAGCTCAACGCCGTGGCGGGCGCAGTACAGGCTTTTGCCGGTAAGGACCGTATCCAACACCGAGTTTCCTGATTCATCCGCTGATCCCTCCCACATAGTCGGCCAGGGCGTCCAGAAAGGGGCCCCGCCGTCCGCGGCTAAGGAGAAATAGTTCAGCGGCTTCAAGATGTAGTCCAGCGCGTTAACCGAGTAGCCCTGGATGGCGTATTGGGCCAGATTGGTCACAAAGACGATGACCACTTCCGGGTCCACCCTGCGGATGTGTCCCGCCGCGGTCATGCCGTCCAAAAAGGGCATATCCACATCCAGCAGCAATAGGTCATACTCCGGCCGGTACTGCTCCACCAGGTCCTCCCCGTTGTCATAGCGGGTGATGTGGAAGGTCCTTCCGGTCTCACGGCTGTAGTCGCTCAAAAACTGCTCCAGCTGCCCGAAGCACTGGGGATCGTCCTCTGCAATTAAAACATGAATCATCCTTCTGCCCCCTCTCCGTAAAAGCGCCGCCCGCATCCGGCAGACTTACCGCCAGCCGCGCCGGAGCACTTCCATGTCTTCGTTCTTTTTCAGCAGAACCCCAAGATAGGGCACTTCCTTTCCAATGCGGCTGGCATCCACGCCCCCGTGCTGGAGGGCCTGTATCCAGTCGATGATTTCGCTGGTGGAGGGCTTCTTTTTGATTTGAGGCAGATTCCTGATTTTATAAAAGGCTTCCAACACCTGATCCAGCAATTTTTTGCTGATATCCGGGTAGTGAACCCGGACAATCTCCCCCATCAGTTCCCGGTCCGGAAATTCGATGTAGTGGAAGACGCACCGGCGCAGAAAGGCGTCAGGCAGTTCCTTTTCTGCGTTGGAGGTGATGATAACCACCGGACGGTGGAGGGCCTTAACGGTCCGCCCCGTCTCCGGGATGTGGAATTCCATCCGGTCCAGTTCCCACAGCAGGTCGTTGGGGAACTCCAGGTCGGCTTTGTCAATCTCGTCAATGAGCAGGATGACCGGTTCCTCGCTGGTGAAGGCGTCCCCCAGCTTGCCCAGTTTGACATATTTCGCAATGTCGTCTACCCCCTGACCGCCGAATTGGCTGTCATACAGGCGCTGGACCACATCGTAGACATAGAGGCCGTCCTGTGCCTTGGTGGTGGACTTGATGTTCCAGATGATGAGCTTTTTGCCCAAAGCCCGGGAAATGGCCTCCGCCAACATGGTTTTGCCGGTGCCCGGTTCGCCCTTGATGAGCAGGGGCTTCTGGAGCACCATGGCGATGTTGGCCGCCCGGAGCAGCTCCTCCGAGGCCACATAATTTTTACTTCCTCTGAATTCACCCATTTTTCTTCCTCCCAGTGGTACCAAGGTGTTTTTCAACTTCCGGCCCATTATAGCATGAAAAACCCGCGCAGAAAAGGGGTAGAAGAAATTCAATTTAAGGTGAACCGGCCCGGCGCAGGCCAGCTGTATCTGTCTTGAAGTCTGACATCCCCTGTGCTAAAATAGAAAAACAGTCTATTGCCTACCGTCACAAAAGGAGTGTATGGTTTATGACGTTGACGGAACAGATGATTTTGCTGCAAGCGCCCAACCCCGCGGCGGCGGAAAATGGACGGAAGCTGTCGAAAAAGGGCAGTTTCTCCCTCCGTTGCCAGACCCAGGACGGCGGTTTATACTGGGCCCAGTGCGCCGGAAGCGGCAAAACGCCCTACCGGGTGTCCATCGACTGGACGGTCCCAGAGGCTCCGGTGTGCCGCTGCTCCTGCCCCAGCCGCCAGTTCCCCTGTAAACACGCCCTGGGCCTGATGTTTGAGCAGCTGGCCGGGAAACCCTTTGAAACGGCGGAAATTCCCCAGGATATTGCGGAAAAACGGGCCAAACAGGCGGCCCGGGCCGCCAAGAAGGAGGAGAGCGCCGGTAGTCCGCCAAAGCCCAAGCGGGTCAATGCCGCCGCACAGAAGAAAAAGCTGACCAAACAGCTGGAGGGGCTGGAGCGGGCGGAACAGATGGCGGATGATCTGCTCGCCGCCGGCCTGGGCGCGCTGGCAGGCAGCTCCGCTCAGACTTACGACAAATTGGCCAAGGACCTGGGCAGCTGCTACCTCACCGGCCCCCAGGCCGCATTTACCCGCATTGCCTTGGCGGTGCGTACGGTGCAGAAAGAGCCGGACCGGGCGGATACCGCCTATGGGGAGGCGCTGCGTATTTTGGTCGCTCTGCGCTCCACCATAAAAAAGGCTCGGGTATTTCTCCAGAGTAAGCTGGAGGCGGGCAATTTCGCCCCGGAGGACTCCACCCTGTTCGAGGCCCTGGGCGGGGTGTGGAAGCTGGAGGATCTGCGGGCCGCCGGTTCCGTTCAAGAAAACGCCCAGCTGGTTCAGCTGTCCTTTGACGTCAGCTTTGACGAGGCGAAAAAGGAGTATGTGGAGCGGGGCTGGTGGCTCAATCTGGAGGGCGGGGACATCCTCCAGACCCTAAATCTGCGCCCAGCCAAGGCGTTGAAACACGTGAAAGGGGACGACAGCCGTTTCGGTCTGCTGGAGACCCCCGCCCTATACCTCTACCCTGGGGAGGGAAACCGGCGCTGCCGCTGGGAAACCGCCTCTGCCCGGCCCCTCGCGGCGGAGGAACAGGCCGCTCTGCCCGCCCTGGCCCAGCCCGGTCTGGCGGCGGCAGTCAAGCTGACCAAGGGAAGCATTAAAAATGCCCTGGCCCCCAAATTTCTGGGGCTCCTGCTGCCCGTCGGGCGGCTGGGAACCGTCGGGGATACCGCTGTACTGGAGGACCCGGCTGGGGCCCGGATTGTCCTGCGGGACCGGCCTGGAGCGGGAAATTGCTGTACTGCCCGGCTGGCCGCGCTTCCCCGGGAAGTACCGGCGGGCAGCGCCCTTTTTGGTTTGATGTTCTACGACGAGAGGGACCGTTCCCTCTGCCTGCATCCCTACAGCGTTGTGACCCGGTCGGAGATTCTCCGGCTGGAGTATTAAGGGGGTGGCGTTTGTGAATTTACAACCTCTTTACGACGTCAAAGAGCGGCTGGAACAGGCCGCGATTGCCGGGGCCGGTCTGTTGGGGGAGGACTTCCGTCTCCAGCGGGCGGCGGAGGGACTAAAGCCTCTGGCCGGGGCCAGCCCGGTATTTGGAAAGATTGACGCGGGCCTTACCCAGCTGCTGTCCGCCCCGGCAGCGGAGCGGGCCGGGCTTTTGCTGGACCTGCTGGCTCTGGTGGACGCGGTGGCCTACACCCAGGGCAGAACCGGTGTGGAGGGGGAACTGTCCCCCATGCCTGCCGGACAGGGACGGTATCTGGAATTGTCCTACAGCCAGCTCCACCCGCTGCTGTCCGCCCTCACCACCACCGGAGGCGGGCGGATGGAGATCATCCAGACTGTCTGGGAGAATCACCCGGAATTTTTTACCGACTACCGGGTTTTGCCCGCCCTGGCTGCCGGTCTGGGGGACAGTTATGGGGAGATCAGCGAGCTCAACACCACAATTATGAAGAAACTTGGTCCCACTTCCCTGCCCCTGCTGAAGAAGGACTTTGATCCCGCCGGAAACCGGGCTATGGTTCGCCGGGTGGAGGTGATCTCCGCCATTGAGGGGACGGAGGCCACCCCCTGGCTGCGGGAAATTCTCCCCCAGGCCAAGAAGGATGTACGTGCCGCCGTTCTTACCGCCTTGGGTGCGGACCCGGAAAATATCCCCCTCCTGCTGGAGCTGGCCCAGTCCGAGAAGGGCGCTAACCGGGATGCCGTGCTCAAAGCCCTGTCGGGCCAGGACGGAGAGGCGGTGGCCGCTTTCTGGGAGAAGGAGCTGGAAAAGCACAGCCAGTTGGTGAAGCTTCTAGAGCCCTCTAACGCGGAGTGGGCCATCCAGCTGGTAACGTCCGGCCTGCGGGCACAGCTGGAAAAGCATCTGAACACGCGCCCGACCAAAGAGGAATGTCAAGCCTTCAACAGCTGGTGCTGGTCCATCGGACGGAAGGACTCCCCCGCGATGCTGGACTTCTGGAAGTGGACCGAGGCGCATATGGAGGCCATTGATCAAATTAGGGACGAAAACGGACACTCGCCATTTATGGGTGTTACGCTGACCGACCGGCTGCTGGAGATTATGCAGCACACTGGCCCCGGCCCCCTGCGGGACTACTGCCTGACGCTCTGGGACCGGCGGCCTGAGCTGTCCCGGTATCTGTACATCAGCTTTCAGGCTGCCCTTCTCTCCTGTCCGGCGGCGGAGGTCTTTGATCAGTACGCACCCTATATTCTGACGGAAGAGCCGGACCAGGACGCGGAGCGGAAAAAGACCCTGAATACCGTCCTGCTCCGGGCCTTGGGGGAGGTCTGGTGGTATCCTCAGGGAAAGCGGTATAACCTCTATGGGGGCCAGTCCGCTGCAGAACCTCTGGATATCCGGTGGATTGAGCGGCTCACCCAAGCGGCCTGCCCCAATGTGCCCAGAAGGGCTGGCGCCTCCCCCTTCGCCTACTACTGGGAGGATGTGCCCGAGTTTGACCGGACCCTCATGCGGCTGGTCAACCCGGAAGACGAGCGGTGCCGGGAGCTGGTGATCCCCTATCTGCGGAAACGTCTGGAGGAGACCGGCCTGCCCTATCATTACAGCCGCTGGCTGATCCAGCTGGGCGGCAGTCCCAGAGGGATATTCGGCAAAACCATGGCCAAAAACCCATCGGCCAACCATCTCTATGTGGTGTGGCAGCTGATGTACGACGCCGGTCAGGTTCTGCCCCCGGAGGAGGTCATTGCCCTGCTGGAAGAATTTTTGGAGGCCGGGGCGGGCCGGAAACAGGCTCTGGCCAAGTTCCAGAAGGCCATTCCCTGGACGGTGGAACAGCTTCGGGCGGGAAATCCGTTCCCGGAGTGGGATGCCTGGGAGAAAATTGACAAATAGTTCGGAGGAATCAAGCATGTCAGACAAAAATGTACAGCGCCTCCCAGCGGAGGAGCTGTTTCAGAAAGAACTGGACGTCCTCATTTCTGCGGAAACCGAGGCCGTCCCTACCGGATGGCGGATGTCCCCCCGGTCGGTACTTACTTACATCACCGGCGGCGTGACGGTGAAAGGGGTGGATATCACCCCAAAATACATGGGTAACCGGCGGCTGGTGGAAATTGCCATTGCCACTCTGGTCACTGACCGGGCTCTGCTTCTCATCGGCGAACCGGGCACCGCCAAGAGCTGGCTGTCCGAGCATTTGGCCGCCGCTGTCAACGGCGACTCAACCAAAGTGGTCCAGGGAACGGCGGGCACCACCGAGGAGCAGATCCGCTACTCCTGGAATTACGCCATGCTCATTGCCAAAGGCCCCTGCCCCGAGGCCATGGTGAAAAGTCCGGTGTACCGGGCTATGGAGACGGGGTCTGTCGCTCGGATTGAGGAGATTTCCCGCTGTGCCAGTGAGGTTCAGGATGCCTTGATCTCCATTTTGTCGGAGAAACGGCTCAGTGTTCCTGAGCTGGGGCTGGAAGTCCCCGCCGCCAAGGGCTTTTCGGTCATCGCCACCGCCAACACCCGGGACAAGGGTGTCAACGATATGTCAGCCGCTCTGAAGCGGCGGTTCAACATCATTGTCCTGCCCACTCCCTCCGACATTGAGACCGAGCTGGACATTGTCCGCACCCGGGTGGCCCAGCTGTCCGCAGGGCTGGACCTGAACGCCCGTCAGCCCGATGGGGACACCGTGGAGAAGGTGGTTACCATTTTCCGGGAACTGCGGGCCGGGGCAACCCTGGACGGCAAGCAGAAGCTGAAGCCCACCTCTGGAGTGCTGTCCACCGCCGAGGCCATCTCCCTGCTGGCCAACTCCATGGCCCTGGCCGGAAGCTTCGGAGACGGTTCCATCACCGCCGGCGACCTGGCCGCCGCCCTCCAGGGAGCGGTGGTCAAGGACGAGGACAAGGATCAGGTGTCCTGGAAGGAGTATTTAGAGAACGTGATGAAGAAGCGGGGGTCTGCCTGGCTCCCCCTCTACCGGGCCTGCCGGGAGCTGAACGGGAAATGAGTGGAGTGACATTGTTCGGCGTGCGCCACCTGTCTCCGGCGGCCGCCTTTCACCTGCGCCAGACCTTGGACCGGGTCCAACCCCAGCTGGTGCTGGTGGAGGGTCCCAGCGATTTGAACGGCCAGATGCAGTGGCTGTGCCACCCCGAGACCCAGTTTCCTGCCGCCATTCTGGCCTACACCAAAACGCCTCCGGTGCGCACCATTTTATGGCCCTTTGCCATCTACTCCCCGGAGCTCCAGGCGATTCTGTGGGCCCGCGAGCATGGCGTTCCCTGCCGGTTTATGGATCTGCCCTCCTCCGTATTTCTGGCCTTTGAGGAGCGGGACGGAGAGACGGCCGGTCAGGAGGAGCTGGAGGAGCCCCTATGTACCACGGAATGGGTGTACCGCCGGTTGGAGACCCTCACAGGAGAGGGCCACGAGGCTTTCTGGGAGCGAAATTTTGAGCAGATTGAAAACTTTTTGGAATACCAATCCGCCTGCAATACGTTTGGTTGTCAGCTTCGGGGAGCTGCCAGCGAACATTCCCGCCGCGCCGCCGAGACAGTCGTGCGAGAGGCATACATGAAGAAAGTGATTCAAGAGGCCATGGACAGCGGGCTTCCAGCCGAAAAAATCTTCTGTGTCTGCGGGGCCTACCACGTGAACGGTCTGGAGCAAAACGCCCCCATGACCCCGCAGGAGGCGGACGCGCTCCCCCATGAGGACTCCTGCGCCACCCTGATGCCCTATTCCTATTATAGGCTGTCCTCCCGCTCAGGCTACGGGGCGGGGAACCGGGCCCCCGCCTATTTTGAGCTGTTATGGGATGCCCTTAACGGCGGCGGGTTGGAGCAGGCTCCCCTCCGCTACTTGACCCAGCTGGCCGCCGCCCACCGGAAGGCGGGCAATCTGGTCTCCTCCGCCGAAGTCATCGAGGCGGCACGGCTGGCCTCCACGCTGGCCGGAATGAGGGGGAGCCGACTGCCCATCCTCGCCGACCTGCGGGACGCCTGTGTCGCCACCATGGGCCATGGACAGTTTTCCCAGCTGGCCCTGGCCGCGGCGGACACGGAAATCGGCAAGAAAATCGGCTTTCTCCCCGAGGGCGTGAGCCGCACCTGCGTACAGGAGGACTTCTACCGCCAGCTCAAGGAGCTGCGGCTGGAAAAGTTCCGTACCCCGGAGCTTCAGCGGCTGGACCTGGATCTGCGGGAAAATCTGAACGTAAAGTCGGAGGCGGCGGCGCTGGCCGGTTTGCGCCGGTCCTTTTTCCTCCACCGCCTGCGGGTGCTGGGAATCCGCTTCGCCACGCTGCTCCCCTCCCGTCAGGAGGGGGCAAACTGGGGGGAATACTGGGAACTGCGCTGGACTCCGGAGACAGAAATTGAGATTGTAGAGTCCGCGCTCATGGGCGATACCATCGCGGGGGCAGCGGCTTTTGCCCTGAAGGAGCGGGCGGACCACAGTGCCTCCATTTCCGAAGCGGCCGCGATCTTTCAGGACGCCTTCCTGTGCGGGATGCCTGCCGCCGCCAGCCATGCCCTGTCCGTGCTGCAGGAGCTGAGCGTAGATTCTGCCGCCCTGCCCCATGTGGCCGAAACCGCCGTCCGGTTGTCCGCCGTGGTACGCTACGGCGACCTGCGCCGCTTTGACCCTGCGCCGGTCGTCCCACTGGTGCAGCAGCTCTATCTGCGGGCCTGCCTCACCCTGGAGGACGCCTGTGTCTGCGATGCCCAGGCCGCTCCTGGGGTGACCCAAGCCATGGACCAGCTTAATACCTTGCAGCTCAGCCACGATTTTCTGGACGGGGAGCGATGGGTCTCCCTGTTGGAAGAGAT
>JAAWIE010000031.1 GCA_022796195.1 Lawsonibacter sp.
GCTACACCCACCTCCAGCGGGCCCAGCCCACCACCTTCGCCCACTACATGATGGCCTACGCCAACATGTTCAAGCGGGATGTGACCCGGTTGGAGGACTGCCTGGAACGGCTGGACGAATGTCCCCTTGGGGCGGGTGCACTGGCTACCACCACCTATCCCATCGACCGGTTCGCTACTGCGGAGGCTTTGGGCTTTAAAAAACCCACCGACAACTCCATGGACTCGGTGTCCGACCGGGACTACGCCATTGAACTGCTGTCCGCCCTGTCCATCCTGATGATGCACCTGTCCCGGTTCTCCGAGGAGATTGTCCTTTGGTGCTCCTGGGAATTCAAATATGTGGATTTGGATGACGCATACTCCACCGGCTCCTCCATCATGCCCCAGAAAAAGAACCCCGATGTAGCTGAGCTGGTTCGGGGGAAGACCGGACGGGTCTACGGCTCCCTGATTACCCTGCTCACTGTTATGAAGGGCCTGCCTCTGGCCTACAACAAGGACACCCAGGAGGACAAGGAACCCCTCTTTGACGCCATCGACACGGTGGAGATCTGCCTGCCCGTTTTCGGGGCCATGCTGGATACCCTCACCCTCCGGCCCAAAAATATGGCCCGGGCAGCGGCGGGCGGCTTCATCAACGCCACCGACTGCGCCGACTACCTCACCCGCAAGGGGATGCCCTTCCGTGAGGCCTATATGATTGTAGGCCGGCTGGTCAACCTGTGCATCAAAACCGGCGACACACTGGACACCCTCACCCTCCGGGACTTCCGAGCTATCTCCAGCCTCTTCGACTCCGATGTTTACGACGCGCTTGCCTTGAAAACCTGCGTCAATGGCCGAAAGGTCTACGGCGGCCCCGCCAAGGAGGCTGTGGAGAAACAGATTTCCCTTATTGAGGAATTCGTATCCCAACACCGTGTATAAGGAGGGAACCCCTATGAATAAACCCAAAATCTACATCGACGGCAAAGAGGGCACCACCGGCCTGCAAATTTATGACCGGCTGGCCCAGCGGGAGGATATTGAGCTGCTCCTCATCGACGAGGCCAAGCGGAAGGACACTGCCGAGCGGAAAAAGTTCCTTAACGAGGCCGACTTGGTCTTTCTCTGCCTGCCCGACGCCGCCGCCGTGGAGGCGGTATCCCTCATTACAAACGGCGGCACCCGGGTCATCGACTGCTCTACCGCCCACCGTACCAAGCCGGACTGGGTCTACGGCTTTCCGGAACGGAACCTAACCCAAAAAGACGCCATCCGGACCGCAAAGCGGGTAGCAAATCCCGGTTGCCACGCCACCGGATTTGTCAGCATCGCCGCCCCCCTGGTCCAGATGGGTCTGCTGCCCCCGGACACCCTGCTCAACTGTTTCTCCCTCACCGGCTATTCCGGCGGCGGCAAGACCATGATTGCTCAGTACGAACAGGAACCCCGTCCCCCCGCCTTTTCCAGCCCCGCGCTCTACGGCCTGCTGCAAAACCATAAGCATCTACCCGAGATGAAAGCGGTATGCGGCCTGCATACGGTTCCGGTGTTCGTTCCCATTGTTGATGACTACTACAAGGGCATGGCCGCCACCATCTGCCTGCACATGGACCAGCTGACCGGCGTATCCACACTCCATGACCTGTGGAAGAAACTCCACGGCTTCTATCTCCAGATCGCCGGTGAGGGTGGTATCGTCCGGGTAGAGGGCGACCCCACCGACCCGGAGACCGGTATCGACAGCGGCTTTAAGATTTACGCCAATATGTGGCAGGGCAAAGACATCCTCTCCCTGATTGTCGCTGGGAACGACAGCCAGTTTACCATTACCGCTCTCTTCGACAACCTGGGTAAGGGCGCATCCGGCGCGGCAGTGCAGAACATGAACCTGATGTTGGGCTTTGAGGAGACAAAAGGTCTGAATTTGTAAGGAGATAACGGTATGATGAAAGAAATTTCCGGCGGCGTCTGCGCCGCCCAGGGATTTAAAGCCTCCGGAGTACACTGCGGGGTCAAGGCGGAGAGCAGTCCGGAGAAACGAGATTTGGCGCTGATTCTATCTGAAAAGGAGTGTACCGCCGCCGGGGTCTACACCCTGAACCGAGTCAAGGCAGCTCCCATCTATGTGACGATGGACCACCTGGAGAACGGAGTAGCCTGGGGCATTGTCGCCAACAGCGGCAACGCCAACGCCTGCTGTCCCATGAGCCATGAGAATGCGGAGGCAATGTGTCTCTTTGCCGCCCAGTCCACCGGACGGGAGGCTCAGGATTTTGTGGTGGCCTCCACTGGGGTCATCGGCCAGACCATCAATATTCAGGCCATCCAGACCGGCCTGCCCAAAGCTGCCGCAGCCCTGTCCTCTGACGGCTCCGGCGACGCGGCGGCGGCCATCATGACTACCGACACCGTAAAAAAAGAAATTGCCGTCTCCTTCTCCGTGGGAGGCAGGGAAGTCCGACTGGGGGCTATCGCCAAGGGTTCCGGCATGATCCATCCCAACATGGGTACCATGCTGGCATTCCTTACCACCGACTGCGCTATCACCCAAGAGATGCTGGAGGACGCCCTGCGGGAGGTGAGCGCCAAGACCTTTAATCGGGTCACTGTCGATGGCGATACCTCCACCAACGACACCGCCGTAGTGCTGGCTAATGGCATGGCAGGCAACGAGCTGATCGAGTGGAAGGATGAGGACTACAAAACTTTCAAATCCGCACTGTCCTATGTCTGCCGCCATCTGTCCCGGGCCATCGCCGGGGACGGCGAAGGAGCCAGCAAGCTGGTCACCTGCCACATGACCGGCGCACGGAGCGAGGAGTCCGCCGAACGGCTGGCAAAAGCGGTGGTAGCCTCCGCGCTGGTAAAAGCGGCCATGTTCGGCGCAGACGCCAACTGGGGCCGGGTCCTGTGTGCCATGGGCTATTCAAAGGCCCCTTTCCGCCCGGAGCATGTGGACATCTCCTTCCAGTCCACCGCCGGGTCCATCCTGGTCTGCCGCCAAGGGGATGGGCTGGCTTTCGATGAGGAGCTAGCCAAAAAGGTGCTCTCTCAGAAGGAAGTGATCATCGCCGTCAACCTGAACGAGGGCTGTGAGAGCGTCGAGTGCTGGGGCTGCGACCTCACGTATGAGTATGTAAAAATCAACGGGGACTACCGGACCTGAGCCGAACCGCCGCAGACCGGCCCTACATCCTAATCTGGAGGTATGCAATATGTCCTTCCATGAAATTGACCGGGCGCAGGTCCTGGCTGAGGCCCTGCCCTACATCCAGAAATTCACCGGCAAGACCGTTGTAGTCAAATACGGCGGCAACGCCATGGTTTCTCAGGAACTGCGTCAGGCAGTCATCTCCGACATTATCCTGCTCTCCCTGGTTGGCATCCGGGTGGTGATGGTTCACGGCGGCGGCCCGGAAATCAGCCAGATGCTGAAAAAAATTGGCAAGGAGTCCAAATTTGTGGACGGCCTGCGTTACACCGACCGGGAGACCATGGAGATTGTCCAGCAAATTCTCTGTGGGCAGACCAACAAAAATCTGGCCGCTACCCTAAACCGGATGGGGGGCCGCGCCCTGGGCCTTTGCGGCCTGGACGGCGGGCTGTTCCAGGCCGCAAAGCTGGATGAAAAATACGGCCTGGTAGGGGAAATTCATACCGTCAACACCGCCCCGGTGGTGGACGCGCTGGACAACGGATACATCCCTGTGATCGCCACTGTGGCCCAGGGAACTGACGGCGAGACCGCCTATAACATCAACGCCGACACCGCCGCCGCCAAATTGGCCACCGCCCTGGAGGCAGAGAAGCTGATTCTCCTCACCGATGTACGCGGCCTGCTCCGGGACCCCAAGGACGAATCCACCCTGATCCCCGCCCTCCAGCTCTCTTCCGTCCCCGCCCTGGTGCGGGAAGGGATTATCTCCGGCGGCATGATCCCCAAGGTGGACTGCTGTGTGGAGAGCGTCCGCTCCGGTGTAAAATCCGCCGTCATTTTAGATGGCCGGGTGCCCCACTCCCTGCTGGTGGAGCTGCTGTCCGACGCGGGCATCGGGACAATGCTAACCAATTGAACGCCCCCAGCGCCTCCCCCAGAGGGGAGGCGCATTACCCCGGACAAGGAGGAATCTTCATGACCTTTGAAGAGATAAAAAATCTGGATGAACAATATGTGATGCACTCCTACAGCCGGTTCCCGGTAGCCGTTGATCACGGCAAAGGAGCCACCCTCTGGGACATCGACGGCAAAGCGTATATCGACTTTACCTCCGGCATCGGCGTGGCTTCCCTGGGCCACGCCGACGAGGGCTGGCTAAAAGCTGTCACCGGTCAGGCCGTCAAGCTGGCCCACATCTCCAACCTGTTTTACACCGCCCCTTATGCCCAGGCCGCCGCAAAGCTGTGCCAGAGGACGGAGATGTCCAACGCCATGTTTGCCAACTCTGGCGCCGAGGCCAACGAGGCCATGATCAAACTGGCCCGCAAGTGGTCCTTTGACAAATACGGCAAGGGCCGGGGAACGGTCATCACCCTTCACAATTCCTTCCACGGCCGCACGATCACCACCCTTGCCGCCACTGGGCAGGACAAGTTCCACGACTACTTCTTTCCCTTTACCGAGGGCTTCCGCTATGCGGACGCCAACGACATGGACAGCGTGGAGGCGGTGGCCGGTCACGACGTCTGCGCAGTCATGCTGGAACTGGTACAGGGAGAAGGCGGCGTTCTGCCGCTGGACCGGGACTTTGTCCAAAAGGTCGCCGATCTGTGCGCCAAGCGGGACTGGCTGCTCCTCATTGACGAGGTACAGACCGGCGTGGGCCGCACGGGCACGCTCTTCGCCTTCCAACAGTATGGGATTCAGCCCGATGTGGTCTCGTTCGCCAAGGGAATTGCCGGGGGCCTGCCCTTCGGCGGCATACTGGCCAATGAGAAATGCAAACACGTTTTCTCCCCAGGCACCCACGGCACCACCTTCGGCGGCAACCCTATCGCCGCAGCGGCGGCCTGTCATGTACTGGAGCGAATGAACGAAGATTTTCTTGCCTCGGTGCAGAAGAAGGGGCATTACCTCCGTACCCAAGTGGAAGAAATGGCCCTTCCTTGTCTGGGTGCTACTCGAGGGCTGGGCCTTATGATCGGCATTGAGGTCAAAGGCGGACGGACAAACCGGGAACTGGCCGCTTTGCTCATCGATCGTGGCCTGCTGGTCCTCACCGCCGGTTCTGGCCTGCGTTTTCTCCCCCCGCTCACCATCACTCAGGAAGAGATGGATCAGGGCTTGGCCATAATACGGGAAACTCTGGGTTAAAACTCTGCCGCACGGCGCCAAGCTGGCATAAAAAGGAGCAATGACCATGAAAAAGGACCTATTAAAGCTGCTGGACCTGTCCAAAGAGGATATGGAAGCCATTTTAAACAAGGCGGACCAGCTGAAATATGAACAAAAGCACGGCATCCCTCAGAAGTATCTGGAGGGCAAAACTCTGGCGATGATCTTTGAAAAAAATTCTACCCGGACCCGGGTCTCCTTCGAGACCGGAATGTACCAGCTTGGTGGTCACGCCCTGTTTCTCTCCGGCAAAGAGAGTCAGATCGGCCGGGGCGAACCGGTGGAGGACACCGCGCGGGTCCTCAGCCGCTACTGCGACGGCATCATGATCCGCACCTTTGCCCAGTCTGAGGTGGAGGAGCTGGCAAAGTACGCCTCCATTCCCGTCATCAATGGGCTGACCGATTTCTGCCATCCCTGTCAGGTGCTGGCCGATCTGCTCACCATCCGGGAGCACAAAGCAGTTCTGGAGGGGCTGAAGCTGTGCTACATCGGCGACGGCAACAATATGGCAAACTCTCTGATTGCGGGCGGTCTGAAAATGGGGATGGAGGTGGCCGCCGCCTGTCCCGAGGGCTACGACCCGGACCCTCAGGTCCTCGCCTTTGCCCAGAGCGACCCAGCTTTCCATTTCTCCCTCTGCCGCGCCCCCCAGGACGCCGCCGCCGGGGCCGACGTGGTATTTACTGACGTTTGGGCTTCCATGGGCCAGGAGGAAGAGAAAGCCAAACGTGCAAAAGCCTTTCAGGGCTACTGCGTCGACGCCAGCCTGATGGCCCTCACACACCCCGGCTGTATGGTCCAGCACTGTCTCCCCGCCCACCGGGGGGAGGAAATTTCCGCCCAGGTCTTTGAGGACCACGCCCATGAGATTTTTGACGAGGCAGAAAACCGTCTCCACGCCCAAAAAGCGGTTATGTGCCTGCTGATGTCCCAATAAAAAATCGTCCCGCAGAAAGCATATTGCTTTCTGCGGGAATTTTCATCGCTTTAAAGTTGACCGCCCTGAACCGACTTCTGATAATTTTCGTTGGCTTCGCGGATAAAGTCCTTGTCGCCTTCCTTTTCGGGCGGGATATAGGCGCGGCCCAGCTGACGCTGGCGCAGATTGAACTGCTTCATTTCATCTTCCAGCAATTTGGCATCGTCCTTCATTTCATGGCTCGTAGCCACCGCCTCTTCGCTCACCGCAGCGTTGGAGGTAATGGATTCCTGAATCCGTGCAATTTGGACATGGATGTTGGCGATGGCACTCTCCTGCCGCTCCGAGGAGTCGGACATACCGGAAATCACCTCTGTGATCTGATCCAGGTCGCTTACAATGTGCTGGAAGGTCTCAAACGCCTCCACACTGGTGCGGCTGCCCTCCGCCGAAGCCCGAACTGTGGCTTCAATCAGGTCCTTACTCTCATTGGCCGCATCGGCGCTCTTCAGCGCCAGCATGCGAACCTCGTCCGCCACCACGGCAAAGCCCTTGCCCGCCTCACCGGCGCGGGCCGCTTCTACCGCGGCATTCAGAGCCAGAATATTGGTCTGGAACGCAATATCATCAATCAGCTTGATAACATTAGCAATTTTTTGGGACGACTTGCTGATATCCTCCACCGACTGCACCAGTTGAGACATTTTTTCGTTGCTCTCCTGCACATTCTGCCGGATGGACTGAGAAATCCGTGTGGCGCGCTCCATTTCTTCTGCGTTCTGGCGGACCAGCCCTCTGGTCTCCTCCATAGAGTCGGTCACTTGCTGCGCCGCCGCAGTCTGCTGCATAGCGGTATCGGCCAGAACCTGGCTGGCGTCGGCAATCTGGCGGGAGCTTTGCGCCACAGACAGGCCAATTTTAATAATCTTTGCCAGCAAAAAGTCGTTGGACTGAACCAGATGGTACAAGTTGTTGCCCAAGGAGTCCTCATCCGAACGGATGTTGACGAACACGGTCATATCGCCGTCGGCCAGCCGCTGGACCACCCGAACGTTCTCCTGCACGCTGTCCACCATCTTTTCAAAGGCCCGGATCATCGCGCCAATCTCGTTGTCCTGATTGTTCTCTAACAGGGATGAATCAAAATCGATCTTGGTGGCGCCCATGGCGAGCCGTTCCGTCCAATCGGCCACAGCGGTAATGGGACCGGAAATCTGCTTGGCAGAACGATTGCCATAAAATCCAGCGATGACGAATCCGAGCAGCGCACCTATCAAGCATACCACCAGCACAATCATAATCAGCTGTTCCAACTGCTCTGAGGTGTGCACCGCAATCGTCTGATACTGATTTGAGATGGTCTCCAGCCCGCTGATTACCTCTGTCACCAGCGGCTTAACCTGGGTCAGAAAGCGGCTGTACGCGGCATCCTGGTCGGTTTGAGCAAGCTGTAAAATATCGGAAGCATAGGTGTGCATCTGTTCATGGGGGCTCTTGATCTCATCAAGGGCGCGGGCAATCTGAGTATCGGCCAGATCCTCCGCTCTTGTCCCAGCCATCCACTGGCCCAGGACGCAGGTGTTGTGGTCCAGACTTCCCTGAAAAGTTGTGCCCTCCTGCAAGCTCTCACTGAACAGCTGGATCCACTCATGGTGCTTTGCCAATGCAGTTTGTGTGCTGGCCCGGTTGTCTTGACTGCGGGAAACTGCAAGGTAATCTTTCCGAATCAAAAACAAAGAGACCAGCACCAGCGCGACCAGAAGAAAGACCATAAGGATGATCCGGCTGTACCCCAGCATAATCTGCTTCCGAATGGACTTTGATTTACTCCCCTTCTTCATCGTAACCTTCCTTTCTGAACATTCGTTTTCGCAAGGGTACTGCTCCGCCGCAGCCGCCTTGCGCATCAGACATCTGCCCCACCAAATTACACCTGTTGCAGTGTAACCGCTCTGATTTACACTGCAACTCCATTTTATTATGTATATGAGCAAATGCTTCTGAACTTTCTTGTTCCTGTCTGGAAAGCAGGAACAAGCAGCCATTGGCCAATGGCTGAAATTTCAATATCAGGAATTATTACTATTCTTTGTAGATTCTACCAAACTCACTTCCCTCTGTCAATAGCAGAATGAAAAATTTACAACCTCTCTTTCTAACCATTTTATCAAGGGGGTCCTCAACGGTACACCCTACAGGGGCGGAGGATTCCGCCTCTGTAGGGCACTGCCGTCAAGGCAAACAAAAGCGGCGCAGGATATAGTACCCCACACCGCCGCTGTCAGACACAAACCCCGCAAAACCGCTATTGCAAAATAGCGGTCAATCCGTTATAATGAGGGTTGGCGTAGCAATAGCTATTGTGTAGGAGCTGATCTCTCCCGCATAGGGGCGTGGGGGAGTGGAAGTCCCCCGCGTCCTGCCTCAATTTGCCTTGTGGCCCTATTGTAGCGCATCTCCTTCAATTAAGCAAGCATTATTTTGCCGCGGTCCGGTTCTCTGGACCGCAAATCTATTTCTTTCAATCATGTTTTATCATTCGGCTCCCCCGGCAAAAGCCGGGGGAGCCGGCTGTTATGTCCCTTGTCCGTAGTCCTCCGCCGCGGCTTCGGGAACGCTGTCGTAGTCCCACTGGTGATCGGTAAACGCCATATAATCGCTGGTGACATTGAAATAGCGGTACATCGGTCTCAGCTCCTCCGGAGGATAGTCCTGGTCCACGTTAATGTGGTCCCAAGTGGGGTCCAGGCAATACCATGTCCCGTCCAGCTGGACCATGTTCCAAGCATGATTTCCCTGGTTCCGAAATGAGGCCCCGACTACTGTCATGCACTCTACCTCCGCCATGTCCATCAGCAGCTGGAAGGTGGTGGCATAGCCCAGACACACCCCTTTGCCCTCCACCAGCGGGCCATAGGGCTCATAGGAGGTGCGGGGTGCGCCCCGCTTTGTGTAGTGGGACCAGTCGTAATCCACATGGGTGGTCAGCCAGCAGTAGACGGCCAGCTCTTTCTCATAGTCCCCCATGCCCGGCTTGGTCCACTCCTTCAATACTTGCCCGGCGGCGTCCAGCACCGCTTCCTCCTCCTGGGTCAAACCTGAGTGGTCCCCGCTCTCCCATGCGGCCAGGATTTTCGCGCTGTCAAACACGGTCATGTCGTCGGTCCTGGGGTCCACATAGGCCAACCGCCCGTCAGAACACAGCTCCTCCTGCTCCGGACCAAGGACAGCTGGAATGCCCACCGCGTTGACCCCATTTCCAAAGCAGCTTTCAAAGGCGTTTTTTGCCGTTTCCATCTCAACACACACGTCCAGCGCAATCCACCCGCCCCGGGTGAGAATCTGTCCGTTTTCCGCCATGTTCGCCTGCTCTGGGAAATAGCCAGTAAACGCAGCCTGCCGGCTCACCAAATATTCCTGAAGGGCCTTAACCACTGGTTCTACGTTGTCCTCATCCACCCGCAGAACCGCCAGTTCAAAAGCCCGGGCGCCTTCTATCCGGACAACGGCTCCATCAACCCAGGGAATATCCCCCAGCTTGTAGCAGTCCTTTAGGTAGCCGTCTACATCGTCCGGTTCCAAATACCACCGCAAAGCGTCCGCCTCCCCGTACTCCGCCAGCTCTGCCAGCATCACCCGCAGGATCGTTTCAGCATCCTGAGCCGTGGACGCATCCTCTTTTTTTCCGCACCCTGGCAGCAGCAAAACCAGCGCCAACAGCAGCGCCAGCCGCACCGGTACAAAATATGGCTTCATGGCCCTCCTCCTTGTGACCAAACAGGGCGGGAAACCACCCCCGCCCTGTCCGTTCAAACCGTCTTATAGCCCTTGAATATCAGCAATCAGCGCATTCACATCCTGATCCGCGGTAGACCAGCTGGTACAGAAGCGGACCGCCGTGTGGGTCTCGTCCACCTTGCCCCAGACTTCAAAGGAATATTTTTCTTCCAGCGCCGCCATCACCCCGTTGGGCAGTACGGGGAACTGCTGGTTGGAGGCAGAGTCTACCAAGAGGGGCCACCCCTTTTTTACAAAGGACTCCCGCAGACGCATGGCCTGGGCCACCTCTTTTTTTCCGATCTCCTCATACAGCCGGTCTGTGAGAAACGCCTCAAACTGGACCCCCAGCAGCCGCCCCTTGGCCAGCATTCCGCCCCGCTGTTTGATGTGGTAGCGAAAATCTTTGTTCAGTCCGGGGTTGTTGATCACCACCGCCTCGCCAAAGAGCAGGCCCGCTTTCGTTCCGCCCAGATAGAACACATCGCACAACCGGGCCAAGTCGGGCAGGGTGATATCCGACGCCGCCAGCCCGCAGGCCAGCCGCGCTCCGTCCACGAAAACAGGCAGATTCCACCTGCGGGCGGTTTCCGAGATCGCTTCCAGTTCCGCCCGGGTGTACACTGTGCCCAGCTCGGTTGGGAAAGAGAGATAGACCATCCCCGGTTGGACCATGTGTTCCCAGGCCGGATTGTCAAAGTGGTCCTGACAGTATTCGTCAATCTGACGGGCCTCGATTTTGCCGCTGCTGTTGGGCAGGCCCAGCACCTTATGTCCTGCGGCCTCAATGGCCCCGGTCTCGTGGACGTTGATATGCCCTGTGTCGGCGCACAACACCCCTTGGTGGGCCCGCAGAGCAGCGGCAATGATGGTGGTGTTGGCCTGGGTGCCCCCCACCAGGAAGTGGACCCCCGCCTCAGGGGCCTGACACAGTTCCCGGAGCATGGCCCGGGCGTGTTCGCAGTGGGCATCCACCCCATAGCCAGGACACGCCTCTGTATTGGTGTTTACAAGCGCCTCCAGAATCTTCGGGTGGGCCCCAGTGGTATAATCACATTCAAATCGGATCATGGTGGTCTCCTTTTCTTTCTCCTGATATGCATGGGCGGCCTGCGGCTGCCCATGCGGTGTACCGTCAGCGCAAATGGGCCCCGCAGTCCCGCTCCAGGGCTTCCAGGATGGACTTTACATCCTCGTCGGCCTCCTCGGAGGTGAGGGAGCGGTCATCTGCCCGGAGGACCAGATTAAACGCCACCGACTTTTTACCCTCACCGACGCCCTTGCCCCGGTAGATGTCAAACAGTGCGGCCTCTTTCAGCAGACCCTTAGCCCCCTGGCGGATAGCGGCTTCCAGCCTGCCTACGGTCACGGCCTCGTCGCAGACCACAGCAATGTCTCGAGTGACCGAGGGGAACCTGGGCAGAGGGACATACTCCGCCCCGGCCCCCTGGGCATTCATCAGCTCGTCAAACCCCAGCTCAGCACAGTACAGTTCTCCGTCCACGCCGAAGTTTTTCGCCACGTTGGGGTGAATCTGGCCCATTACGCCCACCTGATTGCTTCCGCACCAGATCGCAGCAAAGCGGCCCGGGTGGTAAGATGCATCGGAGGGTGCGCCCAAGGTGCCCTCGAAACGGACATCTTTGGCGCGAATGGCCTTCAAGATAGCCTCGACGGCCCCTTTTAAATCGTAGAAGTCGAAGTTCTCACCATAGGCCCCCAGGGTCAGCACCTTGCTCTCCACCGCCAGGCCGTCCTCTCCGCCGGGCGCGTAGACCCGGCCCAACTCGTAGAGCCGTACATCCTTGTTGCGGTAGTTGTAGTTCCGGGCCAGAATGTCCAGCATAGAGGGCAGGGTGGTGGTGCGCATGATGGAAGTATCCTCCCCCAGGGGATTGAGAATCTTAAAGGACTTGCGGTGGAAGTCCTCCTTGGGCCAGCCAATTTTGTCATACCAGGTGGGAGAAATGAAGGAGTAGGTAATAATCTCATCGCAGCCGCAGGACCGGCACACCGCACCCAGCTTCTGTTCCAGCTTCTGCTCCTCCGAATAGCCGCCCAGTGTGGTCTGTCCCCGCATGAGGGTGGTGGGGATGTTGTTGTAGCCGTAGAACCGGGCCACCTCCTCCGCCAGGTCGGCCATCTCCTTCACATCCCCCCGCCAGGAGGGGACTTTCACCATCCCCCGCTCCTTCGTGGTCTCGAAGCCCAGCTTCTGAAGGATGGTGTACATCACATTCTCCGCCACATCGGTACCCAGCAGGGCGTTAATCTTATCCGGCTCCACCTTCAGGACGGTGGGCTGTGGGACATAGTTGAGGATGTCAATCACCCCGTCCAGCACCTCACCGGCCCCCAGCAGTTCCACCAGTTCGCAGGCCCGGTTGACGGCAGGGAGGGTGTTGAGGATATCCAGCCCCTTTTCGAACTTGGCAGAGGCCTCAGTACGCATCCCCAGGGCCAATGCGGTTTTGCGGATGGTGGTGCCATCGAAGTTAGCGGACTCGAAGACCACGTCGACCGTGTCCTCCACAATCTCGGAGTTCAGTCCGCCCATGATGCCCGCCAGACCCACGGCCTGGGTGTCGTCGGCGATGACCAGCATATTGCTGTTCAGCCTGCGGACATTGCCGTCCAGGGTGGTGAGTTCCTCGCCGTCCCTGGCCCGGCGGACAATGATTTTCCCGCCCTTTACATAGCGGTAGTCAAAGGCGTGCATGGGCTGGCCGTACTCCAGCATCACATAGTTGGTGATATCCACAATGTTGTTGATGGGCCGGACCCCCATGGCCCGCAGACGCTCCCGCATCCACTTAGGCGAGGGACCGATCTTCACATTGCGCACCATCCGGGCGGTGTACCGGGGGCACAGCTCCGGGTCCGGGGTCTCCACGTCCAGCAGTTCGGGCAGGACGCCTTCTCCGCCCCCCTTCACCTCCGGCTGATGGAACCGGCAGGGCCGGTCGAAGGTGGCCGCAGCCTCCCGGGCCAGACCAATCACACTGAGACAGTCGGGCCGGTTGGGGGTAATCTCAAACTCCACCACATGGTCATCCTGTCCGGTGACCGTTCTGATGTCGTCCCCCGGCTTACAGTCCTCCTGAAGGACAAAAATGCCGTCGGGGATGCAGTGGGGAAACTCCTTCTGTTCCGCGTGGAGGTCGGCCAGGGTACAGATGGTATTCGTCTTCGTATTGTAAGCCACCAGATCCCACTTGTGGAGGTTCTGGCAGTCGGTCAGCAGAGTTGTGGCGCAGGGGCCGTCATCCTCCGTGCGAATCAGGGTGCATTCCCATTTGCCGTCTCCGGAGGGGGAGACATCTGCCACGCCTGCACACATCACCGGCCCAAATACCTTATCCCCCGGTTTGATGTCCGCCGGAATGGAGGGCTTTTCCGGGTCGATGGGGCGGTAGTCGTTGAGTAGAGCGGCGGCGGTGATGACGCCGTAGGGGAAGTCCCGCTCGTCCAGGCCCAGCTCCTTCAGGGAGCACAGCATGCCATTGGACAGCACCCCCCGCAGCTTGCCCTTGGTGATTTTCTTGCCGCCGGGCAGATTGGAGTTGTGGAGGGCCACGGGAACCAGATCCCCCACATGGATGTTCCAGGCCCCGGTGACGATCTGGACCGGTTCGGACTGGCCCACATCCAGCTGGCACACCCACATGTGGTCGGAGTCGGGGTGGCGCTCCATGGACAGGATGCGGCCCACCACCACATTGGAAATCTCCTCTCCCATGTTATGGGTCAGCTCCACCTTGGAGCCGGACAGGGTCATAGCTTCGGCGAACTCCTTGTCGCCGGCGTCAATCTCAACAAATTCGTTGAGCCATTTTCTGGATAAATTCATTTTGTCTGCACCCCTTTCTTAAAACTGCTCCAGGAACCGCACGTCGTTTTCAAAAATCAGCCGCAGGTCGGCGATTTTGAACCGGCGCATGGCAGTGCGTTCCAGACCCATGCCGAAGGCCCAGCCCGACCACTCCTCGGGGTCGATGTTGGCCATGCGCAGGACGTTGGGGTGAATCATGCCCGCGCCCAGCAGTTCGATCCAGCCCTCGCCCTTACAGGTGGGGCAGCCTGCGCCGCCGCACTTGTGGCACTGCACATCCATCTCGCAGGACGGCTCAGTAAAGGGGAAGTGGTGGGGGCGGAAGCGGGTCACAGTGCCCTTGCCGAAAAGCTCCTCAGCCAGCAGGTTGAGGGTTCCCTTCAGGTCAGCCATGGTGACATTCTTGTCAATGACCATCCCCTCCACCTGATGGAACATGGGGGAGTGGGTGGCATCCACCTCGTCCTTGCGGTAAACCCGGCCGGGGGCGATGATGCGGATGGGCAGGGACATGGTGTCCATGGCCCGCACCTGCATGGGGGAGGTCTGGCTTCTCAGCATAACCCGGCTGTCCTCATCAAAATAAAAGGTATCGCTCCAGTCCCGGGAGGGGTGGCCCTCCTCGGCGTTGAGCCGGTCAAAGTTCAGTTCGGCCAGTTCCACTTCGGGGCCGTCCAGCACGGTAAAGCCCATACCCACAAAGATATCCTTGATCTCGTCCAGGGCGCTGTACATGGGATGCTTGTGCCCCTGCTTCACTGTCTTACCAGGAACGGTAACATCAATGGCCTCCGCCTTGAGCCGGGCCTCCAGGGCGGAGGCCTCCAGCTTTTTGGCGGTGAGTTCCAGGGTCTCCTCCAGAACCGCCCGGACTTCGTTGGCCAAGGCGCCCATAGCGGGCCGCTCTTCGGCAGACAGCTTGCCCATCTGCTTGAGAACAGCGGTGAGTTCACCCTTTTTGCCCAAATACTTTACTCGCAGCTCATCCAGGGCGGCGGGGTCCTCCGCGCCGGTGATCGCCTCCAACGCCTCGCGTTCGATTTTCGCTAACTGTTCTTTCATCATCAAAACTCCTTCAAACGTTTTGGAAAAACCTAGGAATGTCCATGTTCAGCCGGGAAGAATACGCCACACAGGGGTCTCCATATCCACGGTGTACCGGGGCATATTGTACAGTCCCCTTCCGGTATCGGCCACCCCAGGCTTTGTGGTTACCGTGACGGAAAAATTCTTTTGGATAAAATCCTTTGCCCAGGGTTCGGTCTTCCCCAGGGGATACGCAAAAAAGAGGGGGGTGCTCCCCAAATTCTCCTGGATACGGTCCATACTGGTCTGGAGATCGCACAGCACCCGGCACCCGTATTCATCCATGGACTCCCAAGGGCCCCGGGAAATGCCGCCGTACTCGCTGCCGTGGACGGCGTGGGTGTGGGAGCCAAACTCCACCAGACCGGACTGATTCATCTCCCGGCATTTGTTCCAGTTCAGGTAATAGAGTTCCTCATCGTCGATGTGGCTGGTAATCAGGGCGATCACCGCCTTGGCCTGAAACTCCTTCAATATGGGGTAAGCCACCCAGAAATTGCTGTCGTAGCCGTCGTCAAAGGTGAGCATCACGGCCCGTTCAGGCAGAGGCGCTCCCGCCGCCAGCTCCCGGGGCAGAACGGTGGTGTAGCCATGTTCGGTCAACCACTGCACATCCTCCCGGAACCGGCTCTTGGTAACCGTCCACTCGTTGCAGGGCAGGCCGTCGTCCACAAAGAGGTGGTACATCAGAACATAGAGGGTGGTATTAGGCGGTCCCTCCGGTTCCGGGGAGACCGCCTCCTCAATCACGGCCCCGGCTGGGGGCGTGGCCGGCGGCATTCCCACAGCAGAATCCAGGGGCGCCAGAGTGTTAAACAGCAAAATAATTGGCAAAAATACAGCCCGCATCATCATTTTAATTCACAACCTCTCTATTGGAATAATTTTACAGATACAAAAGGCCCTCCGCCCCACCATTGGGGACGAAAGGCCGGCCTTCCGCGGTACCACCCGCATTCGCGTGGACATTCCATCCTGACGCGCACTCCATGCTCCCATAACGGGGGAGCCTCCGTCCCCCTCTCAGGGGCCGCTCCCGGGCGAACGAAGGGAATCCTACTCTGACAGGCTTTCAGCCGGCGGCCTGTCCTCTCTTTTTCAGCGGTCATTTCCCTATTTTCCCGTTCCACGCATTGTTGATATGACACCCCGCTATCCTACACGGGCTATCTAAATTTTATACCACACATTTTCTTGTAATGCAAGAGGAAATGGGGTATAATCCAGAAAAATGGCAATTTGATTTTCCTATCAAAAAAATAGGAAAATAATCTGGACAAATTTAGTGCTCTATGGTAGAATAGGGTCAAATCGTACAGGGAGGTATCCCCCATGCTGGAATTACAGCACATCTGTTATGACGTAGAGCAGGACGGCGACAACAAAGGCATCCTGCAAGACATCAACCTCACCATCAGTGAGCGTTTTGTAGCCATTACCGGCCCCAACGGCGGAGGAAAATCCACTCTGGCCAAAGTGATCGCCGGGATCATCCCCCCCACCCAGGGCCGGGTTTTGCTGGACGGCGAGGACATCACCGGGCTGTCCATCACCGACCGGGCCCGGAAAGGCATCAGCTTCGCCTTTCAGCAGCCGGTGCGCTTCAAGGGGCTGACCGTGAAAGACCTCATCACCCTTGCCAGCGGCAAAGACATCGGCGTGCCCGAGGCGTGCAACTACCTCTCCGAGGTGGGTCTGTGCGCCAAGGACTATATTGACCGGGAGGTAGACGGTTCTCTATCGGGCGGCGAACTCAAGCGCATTGAAATCGCCACCATTATGGCCCGCAGCACCAGCCTGTCGGTATTCGATGAGCCGGAGGCCGGCATCGACCTGTGGTCCTTCTCCAACCTGATCCAGGTCTTTGAACATCTTCATGAGAAAATCAACGGCTCCATCCTGATTATCTCCCACCAGGAGCGAATCTTAAACATCGCTGACCGGATCATCGTCCTGGCCGACGGGCGGGTCGCTAACGACGGCCCCCGGAAGGACATCCTGCCCACCCTTCTGGGCGGAGCGCCAGGGGTATGCTCCGCATTGACGGACAAGGTGCGGTGACCCCCGTCCCGCGGCGGCGGCGGATTGCATGCCGCGAAGCAAACGATACAAAGTTAACAAGGTTTATCATTTATTCCGAGGAGGAACAAACATGGACGCGATACAAAAGAGTTTATTGGCGCAGGTGGCCGGACTCCATGAGGTCCCCGAAGGAGCCTACAACATCCGGGCCAACGGCCAGAAAGCGGGCCGCAACACCACCGCCAACATCGACATCGTCACCAAAACCGACAAGGACGGCATTGACATCATCATCAAGCCAGGCACCAAAAATGAGTCGGTCCACATCCCTGTGGTCCTGAGCATGAGCGGGCTGAAGGATATGGTATACAACGACTTCTTCATCGGTGAGGACAGCGACGTTACCATCATCGCCGGCTGCGGTATCCACAACTGCGGGGTGCAGAACTCCGAACACTCGGGCATCCACACCTTCCACGTGGGCAAAAACGCCCGGGTCCGCTATGTGGAACGCCACTACGCCGAGGGCGACGGCACCGGAGAGAACATCATGAACCCCACCACCGTGGTGGAGGTGGACGAGGGCGGCTACATGGAGATGGAGACCACCCAGATTAAGGGGGTAGACTCTACCGTTCGTGCCACCACGGCCAAACTGGGCCCTAACGCCACCCTCATCATTAAAGAGAAGGTTATGACCCATGGCAAACAGCTGGCAAAGTCCGACTTTACCGTGGACCTAAACGGCGAGGGCTGTCACACCAATGTGATCTCCCGCTCGGTGGCCCGGGGGCAGTCCAGGCAGATTTTCCTGGCCCGCATCAACGGCAACGCCGCCTGCTACGGCCACTCCGAATGCGACGCCATCATCATGGACGAGGGGGTGGTGTCCGCCATCCCGGAGGTCACCGCCAACTGTCTGGACGCCCAGCTGGTCCACGAAGCCGCCATCGGCAAAATCGCCGGGGAACAGCTGACCAAGCTGATGACCCTGGGCCTCACCGAAAAAGAGGCCGAGGAACAGATTGTCAACGGGTTTTTGAAGTAGGAGGGATTTCATGCTGCCCTTAGCCACCGCCGCACAGATGAAGGAGCTGGACCACCGGGCCATGGAGGAGCGGGGAATCCCCTCCCTGTACCTGATGGAACACGCAGCCCGGGCTGTGGCGGACGCGGTCTGGGACCTGCTCCATCCGGAGGAGGACGGCTTTTCGCCAATCGGCCACAGCTTTTCTACCGCCGTTATCATGCACAAAAAAGACGGCCCGCCCCCCACAGACGAAGAGGAGCGGCAGGCAGAAGAACTGCGGGAGATCATCGAGTCCAAAAACACCGACCCCGCCCTCCGGATTGCGGTTTTCTGCGGTCCCGGCAACAACGGCGGGGACGGCATTGCCGCCGCCCGCCTGCTGAGGGAGCGGGACGGCATAACGGTCCGGGTCTTTTTCGTGGGGGACCGGGCCGGAATGACCCCGGACGGGAAGGCCATGGAGGACAGGCTGATTGCCGCCGGAGGCCGTCTGGAGGATTTTTCCGTTGACATGACCAGCCGGGAAACCCTGGAGGCCACCATGGACTGGGAACAGCAGAAAATTCTGGCCTGGCTCTCCACCTGCGACTGCATGGTAGACGCCCTCTTCGGCGTCGGCCTGAGCCGCCCGGTGGATGGGGTGTTCCGCACCGCCGTTCTTCAGATGCAGAACCGGCACGCCTGTCCGGTGGTGGCCTGCGACATCCCCTCCGGCGTAAACGCCGACACCGGGGAAATCCTGGGGGAGGCGGTCCGGGCGGAGGTGACCGTCACCTTCACCCGGGGCAAACCGGGGCTGTACACCGGAACCGGGGCGGAACGGGCCGGTGAGGTACGGATCGCGGACATCGGAATCCCCCATGAACTGGAATCTGAGATGTTCCGGACCCTGCCCCGGCTGGAGGTCATGCACCAGCCCGACAGCCAGCTGCCCCGCCGGCCCCGGAGCGCCCACAAGGGAGATTTTGGAAAACTCTTTCTACTGGCGGGCAGCGAGGGCTACACCGGCGCACCCGTTCTGGCGGCGCGGGCCGCTCTGCGCACCGGCGCGGGCCTGGTGTATCTGGGGGTCCCCCGGGACATCTACCCCATCGTCGCGGTCCAGTGCGGCGAGGCCATGCCCTTCCCGCTCCCCGGGGACTACGCTGCCATTCTGGAGAGGGCGCAGGGCTGCGACGCCGCCCTGATCGGGCCCGGCCTGGGACGGGCCCCGGAGACGGAACAGCTGGTCCTGTCCCTGCTGGAGAACCTGACCATCCCGGTTGTGCTGGACGCGGATGGCATAAACGCGCTGGCGGGGCATATAGATGTACTGGACAGACGGCGCGGCATCACCGTGCTCACCCCCCACGAGGGGGAGTTTGCCCGGCTGACGGGGGCTGCGCTGCCCATCCGGGACCGGCTGTCCGCCGCCCGGGAATTTTCCAGGGCGCATCACTGCATTCTGGTCCTCAAGGGTGCGGGCACCATCACCGCAGCCCCGGACGGCTCCGCCTGCATCAACACCAGTGGAAACCCCGGCATGGCCAAAGGCGGGTCGGGGGATGTTCTGGCCGGGATGATTACGGCCCTGCTGGGCCAGAAGCATCTGCGCGGCCCCCGGGACAACACGGCGGAACTGACCGGGCTTGCAGTCTGTCTCCACGGCCTGGCCGGGGACGCCTGTGCCCGCAGACTGGGCGAATACGCCATGCTGCCCTCCGACCTGCTGGACACCCTGCCGGAAATCCTGCGGCAGTGGTCGGAGGACGCGGAGTAGAGGCCCCGCACTGATTTCAATTCTGGAGGTAGCACTGTGCGCAAAGGACTGATTTGCGTACTAATGACAACCCTTCTGCTGGCCGGGTGCGGCGGGGCGGGGGTAAGCGAAGCCGAGGAACTGGCCCTGACCATCCGCGGGGAGTACCTCTCCATGGAAAACTGCGCGGTTCAGGCGGCGGTCACGGCGGACTACGGCCAGCGGGTGTACGAATACCAGCTGACGGCGGCAGTCACCGGGGAAGAGACGGTCCTGACCCTCACCGCTCCGGAGACCGTCGCGGGCCTGACGGCCCGCATCACCGGAGAGGAGAACCGGCTGGAGTTTGACGGCGTTTCGGTGGAGACCGGCCCGCTGGACGGACAGGGACTCTCCCCGGTCTCCTCCATCCCGGCGCTGCTGGAATCGGCCCGTTCGGGTTACATCACCGCCTGCGGCCTGGAGGAGGACGGCGCCGTCCTGCGGGTGGACTGCGGCAGTCCGGAGGGCGCACCGGGGTCCGGCACCGAGACCGTGCTGTGGTTTGACCCCTCCTCCCATGCCCTGGTCAGGGGGGAAATCTCCGTAGACGGATTCCGGGTCATCTCCTGTGAATTTTCCGGTTTCACCGCCGGCTGACCACCCAGGGCCCCTCCGGCACACTACATCAAAAAGAGGAATTATCATGACAGACAGAAGAACGGCCCGCACCTGGGCAGAGATTGACCTGGACGCGCTGGCCCACAATTACCATCTTCTGCGGAGCCTTGCGCCTGACGCCCGGTTTCTCGGCCTGGTGAAGGCCAACGCCTACGGTCACGGCGCGGTCCCCGTCGGGCGGAAACTGGAGCGGCTGGGGGCGGACATGCTGGCGGTGGCCTGCTTGGACGAGGCTGCCGAACTGCGGAAGGCCGGAATTTCCATCCCCATCCTCTGTCTGGGGCAGACCCCGGCTGAACTGGCCCCCGAATTACTGGAAAATGACGTTACCCAGATGGTGGGCGATCTGGAGACGGGCAGGGCGCTGTCCGCCGCCGCCGTTGAAGCGGGAAAGACGCTGACCATCCATGTGAAGGTGGATACCGGCATGGGCCGGCTTGGCTTTATATGGACGGAGGGCCAAGAGAAGACAGCCTGCCGGGATATCCTGGCTCTATGCGCCCTGCCCGGTCTGAAGGCAGAGGGCATCTTTACCCACTTCTCCGACGCGGACGGGAGCTTGGAATACACCCGCTCCCAAAATCAAAAATTTGAAGACGCGGTTGAAACCCTGCGGAGGGCTGGCCGGGAATTTAAAATTTGCCATTGCGCCGCCAGCGCCGCTGTGTTAAACTATCCCTGTACCAGTATAGACATGATCCGCCCCGGCATCGCCCTCTACGGCTATTGTCCTGCTCCTGGAATGGACAACCCTGGCTTAAAGCCGGTCATGACCGTCAAAAGCCGAATCTCGGCGGTACGGACTCTCCCCGCTGGGAGCTGTATCAGTTATGGGCGTACTGCTGTTCTGGACCGGATTTCCCAGCTGGCCGTTTTACCCATCGGCTACGGGGACGGATACCCCCGCTGTCTGTCCAATCAGATGAACGTGCTGATTCAAGGCGTTCCCTGCCTCATTGTAGGGCGGGTCTGTATGGATATGTGCATGGTGGATGTCACTGGCATCCCAGACATCCACGCAGGGGATACGGCAGTGATCTACGGCCCCGGCCTCACCAGCCGGGCGGCCTCGCTGGCCGGAACCATCCCTTACGAATTGTTATGCCAGCTCACTCCCCGGGTTCTCCGTCTCTATTATGAGGGCGGGGCCGTAATTTCATAAAATTCCTTCCAAAACGCTTCAGACAACCCCATCGCCTCCCTGTCCTCCGCCGTGACCGCCCGGCTCATCCCCACATAGGATGAGTTGGAGCGCGGGGAATTGAAATTCCCCGGGGCTTGCAGGGTGCGGCGGACTTTGTCTGTTCCGGCTTATGAACCGGCTCAAATGCCTGTTCCCGGCAAAAATTTATTTTTTCTGGTATAATGCCCGCCGCCCCGTGGGAGAATCATAGTACCGTGCTACATAAGACCGGCCGGCTGTAGCACCGTGCTATCTTCCAGCGGAGTGTGAATGTACTTGGATAACAGCGTAAAACGAGGCGACATCTTCTACGCCGATTTAAGCCCCGTAGTGGGCAGCGAACAGGGC
>JAAWIE010000032.1 GCA_022796195.1 Lawsonibacter sp.
ATGTAGATATCGCCCTCGGTACGGAGCGCAATATCCTCATAGATTTTGCGATCTTCCACTGCAATTCCTCCTTCGGCCTCACTGTCAGCCGGTATTTCCATACAATCTATGAGGATAAGCTGTCGCGTATGACAGAATTTCAATTGCCATAAGCGGACCGCTGCGAAGCAATCAAACGGGACAAACGCCAGGGCCCAAGGCGTTTGTCCCGTTCCCTTCGGCGGCATAACCTGCGGAAATGTCCCAGCGGCCCCGGCAGCAGAGATATAAATAGTGCCCAGCGGGCTTCTCCATGTAATAGGGGAAGTCCGCTGTTCCCCTGGTGGGCTGGGGAGAGGAGACCGATGTCTTTGTAGTGCCGCAGCGTCTCCTTGGTGGTGCCGCACAGGGCGGCGAAGGCCCCGGAGGCCAGCCATCCTTTTTCCCGTTCCATAAAATTTCCTCCATATTATGAAAAATCCTCTTGACTGCGTGGTAACCACATAGTTTATGATACCCCCTGTCAGAAATATTTGCAAGCTCGCAGGGCAACAATAAGAGAAAACAGGAGGTTTTTCACATGGACTTTGGATGCAGCAGCTTTTCCTGGGAGACGAAAAACGGCCTTCACCTTTTGGGGCGGACCTACGATCAATTTGGGGATCTGGCCGCCAACCGTATTCTCAGTGTTCCCCAGGGGTATCCCTGTTCCCCGGGACTTCATCCGGAAAGCGGCAATGAGAAGGGCCGGTATGGCTATACCGGCATGGCGGTGCTGGGCTTTGGGGAGCCCATTCTGGTGGACGGGGTAAACTCCGCCGGCCTGATGGGGGCGCTGCTCCACTACCCGGGGTACGCAGTCTACCAGGACGGGCCGGCGGAGGGAAGCAGGTTGGTCCACCCCGGCCGTCTGCTGGCGTGGCTGCTGGGCCGGTGCGCCGGGGTGGAGGAGGCGGTGGATGAGTTGTCCCGCCTGACTCTGGTGGATGAACCCATCCAGGGCAAGCCCCTTCCCGCCCACTATATCCTCAGCGACGGGAGGGGAGAGGCAATTATCATTGAGCCGGACGAGGGCGGCCTGTCCGTCTGCCGGAATACCATCGGCGTGCTGACCAACAGCCCCAACTACCGGTGGCACCGGACCAATCTGCGTAACTTCGTAGGGGTCACCAACCTGCCCAAAGCGCCTCAGACCATCGCGGGCCACGAAATTCGGGAGTTTGGGGAGCGGCTGGGAGGGGGTTCCGGTCTGCCGGGGGACTACTCCTCGCCCTCCCGCTTTATACGGCTGGCCTTTATGAAGGAGTTCGCCGTCCGGGGAAAGGACGAGATGGAGGGAATCTCCCGGATGTTCCGGGCCTTCGCTCCGGTGGACATCCCCGAAGGGCTGGCAAAAGCCGACCCGGACTATGACGTGTACGAACAGACCCTCTGCACCAGCGTTATGTGCGCCGAGAGCGGTGTGTATTACTTCGCTCCTGCTTGGAACCGGCGTATTTCCGCCGTCCGGCTTCCAGCGCAGGGGAATGAGATGCAGTATTTTGACCTGGGGGACAGCCAGGACATCGACTGGAGAAATTAGGAGGACATTATGGAAAAGCTGGATTCTTATCACCTGCCCGTTACGGGCAAAAATATCCTGCGCTTCGCCTTCCCTACCATTGTGATGACGGTGTTCAACACCTTCTACACCATGGTGGACGGGCTGTTTGTCTCCAACCTGATCGGCATGGAGGCCCTGTCTGCCATCAACCTCACCGCCCCGGCCATTGCCCTAAGTGTTTCGGAAGAAAAGAAATCTGCTTCATTTTGAAAAGCCGGTCTTTCGTGGAGGGGTCCTGTTCCACGCCTCCACCAACGGCATGTCGGAGTTGGCGACCTCTCTGGTGTCGGGCATTACCACCCTGCTGTTCAACATGGCGATGCTGAAATACGTGGGCGAGGACGGCGTAGCGGCTATTACTATCATCATGTATGTACTTATGTTTGTCAGCGCACTGTTTATCGGCTACTCTTACGGTGTGGCCCCCATGATCTCCTACTACAACGGGGAGCGGAACCATGAGAAGCTGAAAAAGCTGGTGGGGTTCAGTGTTCGGTTTATTGTCGGGGCCTCGGCCTTATGTGTGGTGGTCTCTGTCCTGGCGACTGTCCCCCTGGTAGGCATTTTCACCCGGACGGACAGCCCGGTCTATGAGCTGGCAGTGACAGGGAACCGCCTGTGTTCCATTGCGCTGCTGTTCGTGGGGCTGAATGTCTTTGCCAGTGGAATGTTCACCGCCCTGTCCAACGGCGTGGTGTCCGCTGTGCTGGCCTTCTCACGGTCCTTCCTGTTCACGGTTGCCAGTATCCAGATCATGCCTGTCCTGTTGGGCGGCGTTACCGGTGTGTGGCTGGCAACGCCGGTGGCCGAGCTGCTGGGAACCGTCATGGCGGCAATTTTGCTGCTGAAATACCGGAAGCGGTATGGGTACTGAGCAAAACATTTTGTGACACGGAGGAGAGATTTCACGCGGAAGTATTTTCATAAATTCCAGGATGCGCTATAATGGTCAAAACTGATTGAGGAGGCCGTCTCATGCCCCGCATCCTGATTGTTGAAGATGATACCGATATTAACAACTCCACCGCCCAGTATCTGCACCGGCAGGGCTGCGAGTGTGTCCAGGCGTTTTCCGGCACAGAGGGCCGGATGCTCTGGCAGGCGGGCGGCATTGATCTGCTGCTGGTGGACTTGATGCTGCCGGGGCTGTCCGGCGGCGAGCTGATTGCCGAGATTCGCCAGTCCAGCCGGACGCCGGTAATTGTCCTGTCCGCCAAGACGGAGCTGTCCGACAAGGTGGAGCTGCTGGGCCTAGGAGCGGATGACTACCTGACCAAGCCCTATCAGCTGGAGGAGCTATGGGCCAGAATATTGGTTCAGCTCCGCCACGCCAGCGCCGCACCTGGGGGAAACCTTCTGCGCTGCCGGGACTGGGTTCTGAACCTGGAGGAGATGACGCTCACGGCCGCCGGTCAACCAGTCAATCTTACGGCCCATGAGTTTAAGATTGTGGAACTGCTGGCAGGCCGTCCCAAGCGGGTCTTTACCAAGCAGCAGATTTACGAGGCGGTCTGGCAGGAGGCGTACGCCGTGGAGGACAAAACCATCACCGTCCATATCAGCAACATCCGGGCCAAGCTGCGGCCCAGTGGAACGGACCGCTACATCCAGACCGTGTGGGGCATCGGGTTTAAGCTGTCAGAAGCGTAGCTTAGCCGCGCCGGGCCGTCAAACGCGGCGTAACAATGAGTAAACTTTGTACTTTCTTTACCCTTCCTTTGCGATGTTTGGGCACTTGTCTGTTAGACTGATCCTGCAAACAAAAAAGGAGGTTTTCCGAATGACAGTGATACAGACCATGGACCTGTCCAAACGCTACAAAGACAGATGGGCGGTGAAGCACCTGGACCTGCGGGTGGACCAGGGGGATATCTACGGCTTTATCGGTCAGAATGGAGCGGGCAAATCCACCACGCTAAAGCTCCTGTGCGGGCTGGCCCGGCCCACCCAGGGGGAGACCCTGATTTTCGGCAAGCCGGTCCGGGACTCGGTGGCCCGCCGGCGGGTGGGGGCTCTCATTGAACAGCCGGGCCTTTACCCCGACCTGAGCGGCCGGGAGAATCTGCGGCTGTATGCTATGCTTCTGGGGCTGGACAGCCCGGAACGGCAGGTGGAGGAAATCTTGAAAACGGTGGGCCTGGCTCCCGGAGAGAAAAAACCGGTACGCCACTACTCCATGGGTATGAAGCAGCGGTTGGGCGTGGCTCTGGCCCTGATGGGCGGGCCTGATCTGTTACTGCTGGACGAACCCATCAATGGCCTGGACCCGGAGGGTATCCGAGAGATGCGGGAACTGCTTCTGAGACTGAACCGGGAGCGGGGCCTAACCATCCTGGTCAGTTCCCACATCCTGGGGGAGCTGAGCAAGATTGCCACCCGGTATGGCATTATCCAGCAGGGCCGGATGGTGGAGCAGATCACCGCCGGGGAACTTGCGCAGAAATGCACCGACTCTCTGCATCTACAGGCGGACCAGCCGGAGAAGGCGGCGGCCCTGCTGGAGCGGGAACTCCGTCTGAGCCGCTGGGAAATGCGGCCGGAGGGTGAGCTCCGAATTTACGAGGCTGTGGACACGAAAGCCGTTGGGCAGATTCTCACCCAGGCAGGTATCGCGGTGGAGGAGATGGGCCTGCATAGACAGGATTTGGAGAGCTATTTCCTGGAGCGCATGGGAGGTGCGGATCATGTTTAATATGCTGCGTATGGACTTACAGCGGCTGTTCAAAAGCCGTAGTTTTAAGATTATTCTGCTGGTGACTGCGGCGCTGATTTTGATGGTATCCCTGATGACTGCCGTTGTCTCCGACCCAGAGACGCTGGATGACATGGGCGCTCACGGTGCGGAGATTGAGGAGATCGACCGCCAGATGTCAGAAGAAATCCGCAATATGACCCAACTTGACCTGGCCCATGAGACTTTGGGCGGTGGTTTTCTGCTGATTATCGTTGGGATAGGGGTTACCCTCTTTGTCCATGGGGATTTTTCCAGCGGCTTCATCAAAAATACCTGCTGTGTCCAGCCACGCCGGATTCGTTATGTTCTGTCCAAGGCGTTGGCTGTGGGGGTCTACAGCGGTATCATCACCCTTCTAGGTATCGTGCTCATTCTCCTGGCCCCCAACCTGTTCAGTTTGCACCCGGCACCAAGTCCCATCCCCGCTATTCTGCAATATCTGTTCTGGATGTGGCTGCCCCATTGGGCATTCGGCCTGATGGCCCTGGCCCTGGTTCTGTTGACCCGGAGCACTACCCTGGGGATTATCCTGTCCCTGGTGGCCGGTGGTGGACTGACCGCCGTTCTGCTGGGAACGCTGAGCAACTTGCTGCACTGGCCTCACCTGGAACAGTATCTGCTTGCCGCTGTGGTAAAAGGTCTTTACATGCCCCGGAGTGGTATGACACATGTGGAAATGGTCCTGGCCTGCGCCGCCGTCTGGGCGGCTGTCTACGGAATCGGAAGCCTGTTGTCTATGGAGAAGCGGGATATTTAAGGAGGAATTTCCATGCTGCCTGCCCTGATCCTTACCCTTGCCGCCCTGGGGATTGCTCTGCTGCGCCTGTGGGCCTACCGCATCCAACTGCTGGAGATGGCCCGGGTGCTGGAGGAGACGCCCGCAGAGAGCAATCTTTGCCTGACGGTGGGGATGTCCGGTACAGCGCCGCGGCGGCTGTGCCAAGCCATGAATGCCCGGCTGGAGGAAGGGCGGCGGCTTCGTTTGGAAACTCGGAAACGGGAGCAGGAGCTAAAATACACTATGGCCTGCATCTCCCACGACATCCGTACCCCTCTGGCCGGGGCTATGGGCTATTTGCAGCTGCTGGAGAGTGAGCCGGAACGTCAGGCGGAGTATCTGGACATCGTGGGCAAGCGGCTGAAGGAATTGGAGGAGCTGTTAGAGGAATTGTTCCTCTACACCCGTTTACAGGGTGGTTCCCTTCCTCTGGAATGTGGGGAAATGGCGGCCCTGCCGCCCCTGTGGGACGCGTTGGCGGAGTTTTACCCCCAGTTAGAGGCGGCGGGGGTGGTGCCGGAACTGCGGTTTGACCGGGAGGATATGGCGGTTTGGGCCAGTCTGGAAGCTCTGGGCCGGGTATACCGGAACCTGATTGCCAACGCCCTGCGCCACGGCGGCGGGGAGCTGACTGTCTCTGGCCGGGATGGGGTGATCTGCTTTTCCAACTCTCTGCCTCCCGGCCCCAGGCCCGACCCGGAGCACCTGTTTGACCGCTTCTATCAGAGCAGCCCCGCCCGGGCAAAGGGCGGGGCTGGTCTGGGACTGTCCATCGTGCAGGAGTTGATGGAGCGTATGGGTGGGCAGGTGTCCGCGCAGATTGTGGGGGATATGTTGGAAATCAGACTTTCTTTTTCACGCAGGTAGATAGCCGCCGCTCCGCCGGAACGCGCCTCCAGCATTCAGTTGGAGGCGCGTTCCTTTTTCTTTCGTTTTTGGGCCATATAGCGGTCTTCCTCACTGAATATGCAGCCGCAGTATTTTTGCATATAAAAGCCGTGTTCCCGGGCAAATTGCTGGCCTTCTTGAAACAGAGGACGGAAATCCCGATAGAGAAATTTCACGCCGTACCGTTCCCCCATCGCCCGGGCCGCCGCCGCGATGGCCTCGTGATTCTGATAGGGGGAGATCAGCAGAGAAGTGGTGAAGCTGTCGTACCCATTTTCTGCGGCATACCGGGCGGCCGCATCCATGCGGACCTGGTAGCAGTAGGCGCACCGGCCGTCGAGATTCTCTGCCACAGCGGTAATGAAGGGCCGCAGGTCGTAGGTCCCGCCGATAATCAGCTTCAAGCCGATTTCTTTGGAATAGTCCTCCAAGGTGCGTTTTCGGGCCTGATATTCGGTGTAGGGGTGGATGTTGGGGTTGAACCAGAAACCGGCGATCGAGAAACCCTCTTCCCGAAGCTGGGCGATGGGCCGGTTGGCGCAGGGGGCACAGCAAATGTGCATCAGGGTGTTCATTGACAGAAATCCTCCAAATCCAGAATGTGGGTATCCAACCCTTTTTTCATGGCATATGCCAGAGTCTGGAAGGTTCCGCCCTTGGGTGCGCCGCTGTAAACGGCAATGAGCCGCCCCGAGCGGTCCACCATGTAGCGGTTGCGGCGGAGCATACAAAAGCGGTCATAGCTGTGCTGGACAAGCGTCTCGAAATTGCACTGCTCCAAGATGGACTGGTAGCGTGCCCGTTCCGATGCAGGCCAGCTGTCCGCCTGGGTTTCGCAGGGGCGGGCGCACTCCAGCGTGATATCTGCTTCCGTCTTCCGCAGTTCCAGCACCGCCTCGGCGCAGTACAGGTCGCACCCCCGGGCCATACCGGTAATGAAATGGCGGATTCCTGCGGTGTAGGCGTCCTCTACCGCCTGGGCAATGCTCTGCTTCAGCCGGACGCACCGAGGGTCGCGCTCGTTTTCTCCCCAAGGCAGTTTGTCGGGGCGGTGGCCGGTAAAACAGCAGGTTTTTTCGCGGTCCATCATCATCGGGCCTCCCCATTACAGCACAATTAAATCCTTGGGAGAGCGAGTTATATTCTCACAGCCGTTCTCGTTGAGGATCAGCACATCCTCAATGCGTACACCCAGCGTTCCGGGGATATAGACCCCTGGTTCAGCGGAGATGACGGCTCCCACAGGCATAATCCGCTCCTCTCGAGAGCTGGCGGAGGGGCCCTCATGGATATCCACACCTAGAGAGTGGCCGAAACCATGGGAGAAATACGCCCCGTAGCCCGCCGCTTCCAGAACGTTCCGTCCGGCGGCGTCGATCTCCCTTCCCGTGATCCCGGCCCGGGCGGCGGAAATCCCCGCTTTTTGGGCGGCCAGGACGGCGTTATAAACCGCCTCCATCTCCTCGGTGGGGTGGCCCAGCGCCACGGTACGGGTCATATCGGAACAGTAGCCCCCCACCTTACAGCCGAAATCCATGGTAATAAACATGCCCTTCTCCACTGTTCGGTCACCGGGAACCGCGTGAGGCCGGGAACCATTGGGCCCAGCGGCCACAATGGGGTCAAAGGATACCCGTTCCCCGCCCCGGCTGAGCAGTTCATACACCAGACGGGCGGCGATTTCACGTTCGGTCATCCCGGGGCGGATGTAGTTCAAAATGGCCTTGAAGGCTTCGTCGGTGATCTGTTGGGCGCGGCGCATCAGGGACAGTTCTCCTTCGTCCTTAGAGGCCCGCAGACCGTCCAGCAGCTTTTGGGCGGGGACGAGGGTGCAGGGGAGTTCCTTGCTGTACCGCAGGTGGGCGTCTACCGTCATAGCTCCACTCTCGAATCCCACATGCTTCAAACCCTTTGCCTCAACATACTCCTTGGCAAACGCCATATGGCCCTGTTTTGTGGTGGTGAGGCAAATGTCCAGCCCTGGGAGCTGTTCCCGGGCGGCTTCGATATACCGTCCGTCGGTGGAGTACTGCGCCCCGTCCCGAGTGACCAGAAGCAGGCCCTCCCCATGGAATCCCAAGGCGTACCGTTCCCCGGATTTGCTGGTAATCAGCATGGCGTCCAGGTCGTGTTCCAGCAGCTGGGCGGCAATTTTTTTAATATGATTCATGGCAGATCAATCCTTCCTAGTTTCAAGCCGGCTAGTATGCTCCTCCCGGCCGGACAGCCGGCTGGTCTTGATTCCGAAGGGAAGCGGCTGCTCCGGCACAGCATTCTTTTCATGTGGTCCATGATGCAAGCTCCTTTTGTATCTGGAGGTCCTCATAGAGCCGTTTCATGGTCAGGGCATCCTCTGCCTGGGTCCCGGCGGATTCGCAGATAAAGGTGGGGGACCATCCCCGGCGGGCCACCTCAGCGGCCAGAGGCTCCCAGTCTGGACCGTAGCCGCCGTCATCGTCGAAGGTGCGGTGGCACTTCTCGCCGCCGTTGGGCGTAAATTCGATGTGGGAAAAGTGGCTGTGGAAGGTACTGGCCCGCTCCGGACCCAGCACAGTTTCCACCCGGTCCAGCATCTGGCAGAACGCCTCCCGTCCATTGTCCGCCCCCAGGGAGCGGGCGTAGAGGTGGCCGAAGTCGATGCAGGGAATCAGCCTCCCGTCCAGAGTACAAAGCTCCAGCACCTCATCCAGGTCGCCCAGCTGGTTGATTTTGCCCATAGTTTCCGGGCACAGGGCGATGTGCCCCAGGCCGGCGCCGTCCACCGCCTCCATCAGAACCTGCATTCCTCCCTTGGCGATATCCAGCGCCTCCCGGCGTGTGCGGCCCATCAGGGCCCCGGTGTGGACCACCACCCGCGCGGCTCCCATCCAGTCCGCCAGAGCGCAGGAGGACAGCACATAGCTGTTATTTTTCGCTACGTTCTCCGGGTTGGCTAGATTGATGAAATAGGGGGCGTGGAGGGACAGGGTGATCCCAGCCGCCCGGGCGTTCTCGCCCAGGCGGACGGCGGTTTCCTTCTTGACCCGGACCCCCTTGCCGCACTGGTACTCGTAACAGTCCAGGCTGAAGTCCGCGATCCATTGGGGGGCGTCCAGAGAGGATTTATGGACCTTGGAAAAGCGTTCGCAGTTGCCTGCGGGGCCAAATTTCGCACTCACAGAAAGGGCCTCCTTTTGCCAATCTCCCGGAAAGGGGTCTCAATGGCGTAGCGCACATAGCGAAAGGGGTTGCCCGCCAGGCGGATGGGCTTTACCAGCAGGGGCGTTACCCCGGCGTTGTTGGCCCCTAGGGTGTCGGTAAAAATCTGGTCGCCCACCATTATAGTTTCCTCTGGTTTTGCGCCCATACGCTCCATGGCCCGGAGATACCCGGCTTTCTTGGGTTTGCCGGAATGTCCCTGAAAGGGGATCCCCAGCTTTTCCGCAAAATTCCGGGCCCGTCCCGGCTTGCGGCTGTTGGAGAGCAGAAACAGCTGAATTCCGTTGTTCAACAGCGCCTCTTTCCAGGCGGCGGCCTCTGCCGGAGGTTCCGTGACCTTGTAGGCGGCTAGGGTGTTGTCCAAATCGGCAAGCACCAGCTTGATGCCCTTCGCGGCCAGCACTTGGGGGGAGATATCCGTCACCGAGGGGTAGACCCCCCGGGGAATGGGTGAGAAAGACATGAGAAACGCTCCTTTTTTCAAGGTAGGGCGGGACGGCCCGCCGCCCGAACAGGGCGCGCTGGGGCCGTCCCGCGTTCTATTCTTATGCTGTGACTCATAGGTTGTACCATGTTAGTATAGCACAAGCAAACGCTTTGGACAAGGGGGATACGTCATGCCGCAGGACACCTTTATTATTACTCTGCCGCCCCGGCAATTGCCCGCCCTACAGCTCTGGCGGGTTACACCCGCCCATCTGGCCTACCGTGTGGGTCCGGGTCCACATCTGTTCCGGGCGGATCACACGGCCCCCCGGGGCGGGCTGATGGTGGTGGATGACCGGGAATTCGACGGTCTGGGGTCCACCGGACCCCTGTGTCAGGAAATTTTGCGGGAGTGTCAGGCCCGGAATTTCTCCGGGGCCGTTTTGGACTTTGAAAACCGACTGCCTCCACTGGAGCAGATTGCCGGGACGCTCAATGAGCAGTTTGCCCGCCGGGGCTGGAACCTTTTTGTCACCGAGCGGTACGCCTCCAAAGCTCCGCAGGCCCGAGTGATGATCCCCTCGGCGCTGTCCGGAGGCTCCCTCCAGCGGCGGCTGGAGGAGGCGCTGGAGCGGTTTGGGGAGAGCCGGGTTGTGCTGGCCCTGGAAAAACGGGCGGAGGATTTCCGCCTGCCCTCCCCCACCGGCAGCGGCACCGCCTTGAGTGAACAGGAGCTGACGGGGCTGATGGACCGGCTGAGACCCTCGGTTTTTTTCTCCGGAGAGCTGTGCGCCCGGTACTTTACCTACATGAGCCGGGAAAACGGCGCCCACTTCGTCCTCTTTGACGACGGCGACACCCTGCGGCGCAAGCTGGACGTGGCCCGGCAGCTGAACATCCACACCTTTCTGGCGCCCTGGGCGGAGGTGTCTGCCTATGCCGCCCGGCTGGGCATCCAGCGTAAGCCGGAACCGTCCAGGCAGGGACGCCGCTAAGCGCCGCCCGCTGTAATCCGTTCCGTGTTTGTGTACCGCAGCCAAAGAGCAAGGACCGCCATGCAGGCGGTCCCTTTTCTTGAGCACAATTACATTGACAGGCGGCGTGAATTGGATTATTATGTATGCTGTATTGTTGTGAGAACACATTCATTTTGTCAAAACGCGGTTTCAGCCGCCCGGAGGTTTTCCCCTATGACCCACTCCTTTTTCGGCGGGGTGTATCCCGCCACCCGAAAAGATATTACGCGGCGAAAGCCGATGGCCCGCCTGCCCAAGCCCCCCAAGGAGATTGTAATTCCCCTGATGATGTGCGCCGACGGTTCCGCCACCCCTGTGGTAGGGCCCGGCGATGCGGTCACCGTGGGCCAGCCCATAGCCAAGCGGGACGGAAAAGGCGCGGCCCTTCATGCCAGCGTCTCGGGCCGGGTGAGCGCAATTGAGCTGCGGCCCCATCCCTGGGGCGGACGTTCCCCGGCCATCATTATTCAAAACGACGATCGGGGCGAGCTGTATGCGGGCCGTCCCGCCCCCCTGGACCCTCGTACCCTCACCCTGGAACAGGCGGTGGAGCGGGTGGAGTGGGCCGGAGTGGTGGGCATGGGAGGCGGTTCCTTTCCCGCCTGGGAGAAAATGGCCCGTTCTGCGGGAAAAGTGGATACCCTGATCGTCAATGTGGCTGAGTGTGAGCCCTACGTTACTGCTGACTACCGGCTTTTGCTGGAGCGGAGCGAGCATATTCTTCGGGGGGCGCAGGCTCTGGCCCGCTGTCTGCGGTGTGAGCGGATTGTTCTGGTAACCGAGGGGGACAAGCTCAACGCCGTGGAGGCGGTGGAGCGCCGGCTGCGCCGTTCTGGCAGCAGCCGGGTCCAGATTCTCCCCGTCCGCACCTGTTATCCCCTGGGGGCGGAAAAGCAGATTATCCAGACCGTCACTGGACGGGAGGTCCCTCCCGGCGGCACTCCTATTGATGTAAAGTGTGCTGTGTTCAATGTAGCCACGGTCTATGCCATTCAAGACGCCCTCTTTCAGGGCCGTCCGGTTACCCACCGGGCGGTGACCATCACCGGCGGAGCGGTTACCCGGCCGCGAAATCTGTGGGTTCCCATCGGTACGCCCCTGCGCTATCTGCTGGATGCCTGCGGGGGACTTCGAGAGGAGGCGGACCGAATGCTTATTGGCGGTCCTATGATGGGGGTGGCCCTTCTGGATCTGGAATCACCGGTGATGAAGGACACCAACAGTCTGGTCTGCCTGACTGGTTGGGAGTATAAGCCGGATATCCCCGCCGGGGTGTGCATCCGCTGTGGAAAGTGCGTTGCCGCCTGCCCCATGCACTTGGCGCCCACCTTTATCCGCCGGGCCCTGGAGGACCGGGACCTGAAACGGCTTGCCCAATATCACCTGGAAGACTGCAACGCCTGCGGCTGCTGTTCGTTTATCTGTCCCGCACAAATTCCTCTGGTGGAGACGGTTGCCCAGGCCGCCGGTCTGGTCAGACGAGGGGAGGTGGAGCAATGAGCGTAAGTTACGGCCCGAAACGGCTGTCGCCTCAGCTGCGCCAGCCCTCCACTACCCGGGCCATGATGCTGGATGTGATGGTGGCCCTAACCCCCGCCTTGGGGATGGCGGTCTTTTTCTTCGGCCCCCGAGCTTTGACACTCACCGCCGTTTCCATGGTCTCCTGTGTGCTGTTTGAGTTCCTCTACCGCCTGCTCACCCGCCAGCGGGGATCAGTAGGGGACCTGTCTGCCTGCGTCACCGGAATGCTGCTGGCCCTCAGCCTGCCCGCCAGCACCCCTTACTGGGTGCCGGTGATGGGCGCCGCCTTTGCCATTATTGTAGTCAAGCAGTTCTATGGCGGACTGGGCCGGAATTTTATGAACCCCGCCTTGGCTGGGCGGATGCTGGCCGGGACTATGCCGATCTTGATGACTACATGGCCCCAGCCCATGCAGAAGCTGTCTCTCACCGCTGTTGACGCGGTGTCCGCCGCTACCCCCATGTCCTACCTCCACGAGGGGGTTCTGCCCCCCCAAACCCTGGATCTGCTGTTCCTGGGCCGGCGGGGGGGCTGTATGGGAGAGGTCTCTGCCTTTATGCTCCTATTGGGGCTGGGGTATCTGTTCCTGCGCCGGGTCATCTCCCTGCGGGTCCCCGCCGGGTATCTGGGCACAGTGGCCCTGCTTTCCCTGTTCTCGGTCCCCGAAGGGGTATCCCCTCTCGACTGGACTGCCTGCCAGCTCATGGGCGGCGGTCTGCTTATGGGGGCCATCTTCTTTGCCACCGACCCCACAACCTCCCCGGTTACCCCCCGGGGACAGGTGATGTTCGGTGTCGGCTGCGGACTGCTCACCATGCTTCTGCGCTCCTCCAGTCCTTACCCGGAGGGGGTGGGGTGGGCCATCCTCACAATGAACTGCATGGTCTGGCTGCTGGACCGGCTGGGCCTGCCCCGGCGGTTTGGTATCGGCAACTTTGCCGCTACCCGAGACGCCCTGGCGCAGGGCTGGGCCAGCCTGTCTGAAATTAAATTTGTCTGGCCCAAGTTCAATGTTCAGCTTCCCAAACCCAAGGAGGGGCAGGCCCCCGGCGAGGCATATCTGGACCTGATGCGCTCCATGCTCCGGGTCGCCGGCCCTCTGGCCGGGGTAGTTGCACTGACCTGCGCTGTCATTTTTACCGTCCACCGGTATACCGACCTAGATGCGGCCCGGGCCGGCGTTCTGGCCCAGCAGGAGATTTTGGCCCAAGCGATGCCTCAGGCTGTGGTGGGGGCCGAAACTCCCTATCATGCCAACGGGGCGCTGTCGATCACGGCAGGATACGGCAAAGACAGCCAGCTGTTGGGCTACTGCATCGAGGTGCAGAGCCAGGGCTTCGGCGGCCCCATCACCATGACGGTGGGGGTGGACTTGAACGGCTCAGTCACCGGCGTGGCCATCAACAGCCACAGCGAAACCAACCGGGTTGGCACCGAGGCCATGACTCCAGAGGCACTGGAGCGGTATGTAGGCCGGTCGGGCACCATCCGCGCCTCCGGAAATAACTCGGTGGATGCAGTCAGCGGCGCCACCGCTACCTCCAAGGCCATCACGGCCGGAGTCAACCGGGCCCTGCATATTATGGCTAATCTGAACACAGAAGGGGAGATCAACTATGCAGATTCTCAATAACGCCGCTCCCCGCCGGGAAGGGAGGCTTGCCCGATGAACACCGTATTGGAACTGATGGGGGTAGCTCTGGCCGCTCTGCTGTCTGAAAATCTAGTGCTGGTGACTTGTATGGGCATCGGTACCCACCGGGCGTCCTTTCAGGAACCCAAAGAGGCCATCCGCACCGGTCTGTGCCTGACTGCTGTGATGATTCTGGGGGCGCTGGGGGCGTGGCTGATCAACGTTCTGGTTTTGACTCAGTTCAATCTGACCCATTTTCAGGTGCTGGCTTTCTCCCTGCTCATTCCTGGACTGGTGGCCCTTCTGCGCCGGTTTTTGAGCGCCTGCGTACCGGAGCTGTCCCGGCGGGTCGATGAAAATTTAGCCTCCATCTCTACCAACTGTGCCGCATTGGGTACCGCTCTGCTGGTTGTCCAGCGCAGCTATAGTCTTGGTGCGGCGATGATCTTTGCCCTGTGCGGCGGCGTGGGCGCAACCCTGGCGCTGGCCAGCTTTGCCAGCCTTCAGAAAGAGGTGGACTTGGAACGCTGTCCCAAATCCTTCCGGGGTGTTCCGATTCAGCTGATTACCGCCGGACTGATGGCAATGGCCCTGGTTGGATACTATGGCCTGTATCTGGAATAGAGCGATTGAAAGGATCAACGGATGTAAAAACGGCTTCGCAAAATCAGCGAAGCCGTTTTTTGCGTTTTACTGTGCGCCCAGCTTGAAAGAGGCACATTCGGTGCCTTCACATTTGGTGGGGGAGCAGTCGCAGCAGCCCACCTTGATGGACTCCAGAGAACAGCAGTTTTGCGCACCGGAGTGATAGGCGCAGGTGTCCACCGAACAGCGGATACTGGTGTTACAGGTCTTTTGCTGATTCATATTACGAAAACCTCCTTATATCGGATGGCCTTAGTATGGTGCGGTTCTGCTTAGGCTATTCGTGCGCATGCCTGATTTTTTATTTTTTGAATTTGTTTTGGACAGGGAGGCCGGAATCTTCTGGAATGGCATCCACGACCTGGGGAATAAACCGGCGGGCAAACTTGCCATGTCCCCGGCTCTTCACATAGAAGTATCCAATAAAGGAGAACACCACAGCTCCGATAAAGTTGACGAACAGGTCTTTCATAGTGTCCAAAATACCGATATCCAAGTAACCGCCCAGACCCAGCGGGATTTCCTGCCCGTCGGCGGTAACCACAATTGTTTCCACAATGTTGGGAATGATGACCCGTCTATTCCCTCCTGTGGGGTCCAGCATAACGGAGGAAATGGTGTTGACTACGGTGTCCTTCTGCATGTCCAGATAAAGCATCTGATCCATGGAACACTCGAAAAACTCCCATAGTACGCCGATGGTCATGGAGAAACAGAAGGCTACAATGGACATGAACACTGGCGACAAGGAGAGGGAAAATTTTTCCGTTCGGTTGAGCATATCCACCAGAGCGAAGCCGATTGCGGCGCAGAGAAAGCCGTTAATGGTGTGGAGTATGGTGTCCCAGTGCTTGAAGGTGGTGTAAAACGCGCTGATTTCCCCCAAAATTTCCGCCGAGAAAATGAAAAGCATAATGATAATCTCCAAGGTGTTGGGCAGGTCAATCATCAGCGCCCGCTCAAATACCGTAGGAAGCAGAAACAGCACCAGGGTCAGGCCGCACAGGAAGACGCTTTCAAAATCCCCGTTGAAGAACTGGGCCACCATAGTTGCAATGACCAGAATACGCAGAGTAAAATAGACCGCCGCAACCGTCTGCTTGCGCCGCAGGGTGTGGTGCGCGGCAGACAGCACCCTTCGGATTCCTTTTTTCTCGTTTGACATGGGAAAATCCTCCAATTTTTTATTATTTTAACACGTTAACAGCCAGTATACCCCTTTCCGGACGGAAAGTCAAGGCGGCCAGAGCGGCGAAAACTCTCTCTTGCGCGTTCACCCGCTGTTGTGGTAAAATAACAATAGAAAAGGAGCGTGAGTATTATGACCGCAAAAGAGGCCATTCGGGAGCTGGAGCACATGAAGCAATACAGTACCGCCAAAGCGATTCCCGCTTTGGACTACGCCATCAAGGCACTGAAGGAGAAAGCGGAGCAGGAAAAAACATAACAAACATACAGACGGTGAAACGTTGAACAGAAAACGATTGCAGGGGCGGAAGAAATCCGCCCCTGCAATGCGTATCAAACAAAATATACGGCGCTCATGATTTCAACCGCCAAATTTGCTCATAGAGCAGAGCGAATTTCCGGCGGGGGGATGTGTTGTCGTGGTAGTGACCGAAAAACCAGTATCGAAATTGACAGCGGCCAGCAAGCACCTCCAGAAAATCCGTCAGCTGGTCGGGCTGGCGGGGGCGGTCCGATACACTTTGCAGCAGTGAGGTGGGACAGCAGTGGGTGACAACATAGTCCACCTTCCAGCTGCAAGCCTCCAGGTTGTCTAAGGCGGCCTGATATTCCTGGTGGCTGGGCATTTCCTCCGGCCACCAGGAGTGGTGCTTCACGCGGTAGGCGATTCCCTTGATTTCCAGCAGCTTGCGCCGGTGGTTGAATCCGGGCTCGTCCGGGTCCAGAATTTCCTTGGTAATGTCGTAGCTTCTGGCTCCGCCCATGGTGAAAAAAGTGAGGCCCTGAATGTGAAATACCTGCCCCCGAGTGAGGTGGATGACCGAGGGGCGGATCAATTGAACTTCTCCGCCGTTCCACTGTTCCACAGGGTATTGGGCCAATCGATCAAAATTTTCATGGTTTCCGGAAATAAACAACGTGGTGAAGGGCCTGGTTTCCAGCCAGTCCAGCCAGCTCTCCTCCTCCTCACTTCCGTCCCAAACGCCGCCAAAATCGCCGCAGATCATGACACAGTCCGCCTTGGTCATTCCCGCCTGTTCCGGGAAAAATTCCTCCGTAAACCGGGCGAACTCCCCGTGGGTGTCGCCGGTGATGTAGATTGCCATTGCTATCCTCCTATGTCCTGTTCTCACCCCATATCCTAGCACAGTTCCCGCTGGGATGCCAGTGCTTTTTGCGGAATAGGGACTTCAGTCCATAAGGGGAAAGCACCTGCTACATCTCGAGCAGTCTGGCCCGCAGGCCGGAATACCGCCTTGTCTGGCGGTTATTGTGGATCATTCCAGCCACCGAGGCGGTATCGCCCACTACAATAAACAGTTCCCGGGCTCGAGTAACCGCAGTGTACAGCACCCCCCGGGTCATGAGCATGGGTGCGCCTTCCAAAGCGGCCAGAATAACGGCCCGGTACTCGGAACCCTGGGCCTTATGTACGGTCACCGCGAAGGCAGGTTCCAGCTCTCCCAGCATGTCGGGGGCGTATTCCACCACCTTGCCGTCAAAATCCACGGTAATAACCTCGTGCTCAATGGTGCGGATCACGCCGATATCTCCATTGAACATCCCCATGCCGGAGTCAGAACCGCCTTCCTCCCGCCAGAGGATATCGTAGTTGTTGCGCACCTGCATCACCCGGTCACCAGCCCGAAACACCCAGTCGCCGAAACGCCGCTCCCCCTTGTCCTCCAGGGGCGGGTTCAGAGCTGCTTGCAGTACCTGGTTCAAGGCACGGGTGCCTGTCCCGCGCCGGCGGGTGGGGGAGAGCACCTGGATCTGGTCGGCGGGAATTCCCATCCGCTCGGGCAGGCGGCGGCGGCAGAGATCCACGATGGTCTCCAGTACCTCCTCCGGGTCTCTGCGGGCCAGACAGAAAAAATCCCCCTGGTTGCGCCGCAAATCGGGCACCTGTCCCTGGTTGATCAGGTGGGCGTTTCGGATAATGGCGCTCTGAGCGGCCTGCCGGAAGATATCCGTCAGACGGACGGTGGGGGCCACGCCGCTGCGGATGAGGTCGGCAAACAGAGCCCCCGGCCCTACAGAGGGCAGCTGGTCCGGGTCGCCCACCAGCACGAGACGGCAGTCCCCCTCCAGGGCGTCCAGCAGTGCAGCCATAAGGGGCACGTCCACCATAGAGGTCTCGTCCACAATAACCGCCCTGGCCCGCAGAGGGTTGTAAGAGTTTCGCGTAAACACCAGCTTGCCGGACCGGGGATCAAAACCGGTCTCCAGCAGACGGTGGATGGTGGAAGCCTCGGTGTAGCACAGCTCGCCCAGCCGCTTGGCGGCCCGGCCCGTGGGAGCCGTCAGGGCGGTTTCCAGACCCATCATCTCGAAGAGGGCCAAAACCCCCCGCAGGCAGGTGGTTTTACCCGTACCCGGCCCGCCGGTGAGCAGCATAATCTGCCGCCCTGCCGCCAGTTCCACCGCCGCCCGCTGTTGGGGAGCGTAGGCGATGTGCTGGTCCTGCTCGATGCGCCGGATCAGCCGGTCCAGTCCCTCCGGCGGGACCAGTTCGCTCTGGCTCATTTCCCGCACCCGTTGGGCGATAAAGGTTTCCGCCTCGTACAGAGCGGGGAGGTACACCGCCTCCTGGCCCGCCACCGGTTCGCACTCCGCCTCTCCACGGCGGATGAGGGCATCCAAGCTCTCCTCCAGCAGGGTTGAGGAGACCTCCAGCAAAGTGGCCGTAGCCTCTACCAACTTGCGCCGGGGGAGAAAGGTGTGTCCGTTGTTGTAGTTGTTGTGGACCAGCTCGAAGGCTAAACCGGCCTCCAGCCGCAGCGGGTCCTCCGCTCCCACCCCCAGCGACAGAGCCAGCGCGTCGGCCTGGGAGAACTCCACTTCAAACTCCCGGTCCACCAGCAGATAGGGGTTGGCTTTCACCACCTCCAGTGCCACGTCGCCGTAGGCCCGCCGGAGCAGGGCGGCCAGCTCCATGGGGAGCTGATGCTGGGTGAGAAATTCCATCAGGCGGCGGGCGCCCATCTGCTGCCGGAATACCTCGCCGATTTGCACAGCCCGCTTTTTGGTGATGCCCTTAATTTTTGTAAGTTGTTCCGGGGTCTCTTCGATCACGGTGAGCGCGTCCTCGCCAAATTCCTCGATAATCAGCCGGGCGGTGGCCTTGCCCACCCCCTTCACTGCGCCGGAGGACAGATAGTGGTAGATCTCCTTTAGCCCCTGGGGCAGGCGGCGCTCCACCGCCTCCGCTTTCAGCTGGGGGCCATAGGTGGGGTGGCGGGTCCACCGCCCCCGGACAGACAGATATTCTCCCGGAGCCACACCGGCCATGGGGCCGACTACGGTGACCTCCTCCCCATGGACGTCCAGCTTCAGGATGGTGTAGCCGTTTTCCTCATTTTGGAAAATGACAGCGGAGACGGTCCCCTCCAGCAGCTCCAATTCCTGTTCTGACAAGGACACCGTCTCCTTTCCAATTTTTGCAGGTACGCATCATAAAATACTCGTTTTTGCACGCGGAACGCCCTGCGAAGCGTTCTTATGTCCGAGAAATATAATCCCCCACATCTGACGCCGGCCACAGAATCACCTCGGGCCAGCGGGCGGTCAGCCGCAGGGCCAGTTCCCAGCCGGCGGGGGTCAGGCCCATGTCCGCAATCACGATGGGGCAGCGCAGAAGCCCCATTCCCCTCAGCCAGACGAAGGAACGAACCATCTGTTCCAGATGTTCCCCGTTCCCCCGTCCAGAAAGGACAATTTTAGCCGCCCGCCCCGGCAGAGGACGCAGCAGCAGGCCGAACAGCCACCAAAGGATAAAAGCCAGCCCGCACACACAGAGTAGGGCCAGCGGAATTTCCCAGAACTCACCCATAGGGCAACACCTCCGGGATATCCTATGCCAGGGCATGGGAGATGGTGCCCCCTTGAAAAGAGTCCGTTACACCGCGCCGGAAAACAGGTTGACCCCCACATGGGTCAGCCCCAACATGATGCACCCGGCGGTGAGCACCCCCAGCACCACGGCGGGCATGGCCTTTTTCAGCCGCATCCCGAGAAAAGCCGCCGCCAAAGACCCGGTCCAGGCTCCGGTTCCAGGCAGAGGAATGGCCACAAAGAGCCACAGGCCGATGTACTGGTATTTCTGTACCTTCTTGCCCTTGAGGTGGGCTTTTTTTTCCAGCTTGTCCACAATTCCGTTGAGGCTGGGCAGATACTTCCGCATCAGTTCAAACACCCGGCGTATGTAGACGATGATGAAGGGGGCGGGAATCAGGTTCCCCAGCACCGCCGCCGGAAAGGCCAGGTAGTAGGGCAGGCCAAGCGCCACCCCGAAGGGCAGGCCCCCCCGCAGCTCAATGATGGGGAGCATGGACACCAGCATGGTAAACAGGCATTTGCCCCCGGTGGTGGAGGTTAAAAAATCAAACAGTTCCATGGAAGTCTCCTAGTCCGTTGTATCGGTCCGGCCCAGCAGATAGTCGGCGCTTACGCCAAAGTAGTCCGCCAGAAGAATCACCGTTGTTGCGGGAACGTTGATTTGACCGTACTCAATTTTCTGATAGTGGCGGTCAGTACAGTTCAGCAGTTCCGCCATGGCTTTCTGCGTCATGTTTTTGCCTTTTCTTAACGGCTTTAAGCGGTCTGCAAGGCTTGGCAAAATAATCTCCATTTTTTTCCAGCTTTCTATTGACATCATTTTAATTCGTGACATAATAACGGCATAACAGTTCGTTAGGAGTGAGCCGGAAATGAAAGAAAAACTTAAAACTCTTTACATCCAGGAAATCACCCAGGCCCATCTGGACTTCGAGCGCGATCCCGAATACCAGACCTATTATACACAGGCAGAGGCCCTTTGGGAAGGGGGAGATATGCCCGCCCCCTTGTTTCACCTTCTGGACACCAGCAACTTCCTGTCCTTCGTCCACGGTTTCCGCCTCGGATTGAAGCTGGCCCGCTGGTTTCAGAAAGGATAAGTGCGCACCCAAAGCCTTCCCCCCGCAGGGAGGAAGGCTCGGGTTTATCCCAGCAGTTTTTTCAAGTACAGCCCGGTATAGGAGCCGTCGCAGGCGGCGACCTCCTCGGGAGTGCCGGTGCAGACGATGTTCCCGCCGCCGTCGCCACCCTCGGGACCAAGATCAATGATGTGGTCAGCGGTCTTGATGACATCCAAATTGTGCTCGATGACCACTACAGTATTGCCGCCTTCCACCAGTCGCTGGAGCACCTCAATCAGCTTGTGGACGTCGGCGGAGTGCAGGCCGGTGGTGGGCTCGTCCAGAATATAGATGGTCTTGCC
>JAAWIE010000003.1 GCA_022796195.1 Lawsonibacter sp.
GTATTTGGGCCTCAAATCCTTTATGGTTCGTTCTGCAATAGCCATTGACCGCCTGTTTGTCATCCTTCCCTTGGCCCATTTGTTTTTTATTGTCCTTTTGATGCAGCTCTGCCTTTGTCTGCCGCTATTCGTCGTTTTAGGACCCTTTGGGGCAGTTTTTAATTTTGCTCATTTAGAGTAGACTTTTTAAATCGAAAGAGGGAGCGAAAAAGTGAAGGGGAGAACTGCTGGCTCTGCTGTGGGCCGATCTGGATTTGGAACGTCACACCATATTAGTGAACAATTTGCTGAATGGGTCAGTTAATGGGTCAGAAAAGTTAACCCGCTAAAAGGTTGCAAAAATCCGCTGAAACCATTTGATTTCAGCGGATTTTTGGTCCGAGCGGCGGGATTTGAACCCACGGTCTCTTGGACCCGAACCAAGCGCGATACCAAGCTTCGCCACGCCCGGATTGGTTAGCTTATTCATTATATGTGTTTTCCCTGCTTCTGTCAAGAGTAATATTTTTCGACGGTGTAGAATAGACTGACAAAAACAGGAATGGGAGGGGCATCTATGTACAATCAGAGCGCACAGGCGGCATCAAGCCGCAGGAGGAATGTCCAATACTACAGCGGAACAGCGGGGCGGCAGAGGCGGACGAAAAGCCAGGAACAGACCCGATTACTTCAGCTAGCGGTGTGTTTGGCGCTGTTTTTGGCAATTTTTCTTTGGAAAGGAGTGTTTCCCCAAAAGCTGGTACAGGTACGGACAGAACTGCTCAGTTTGATTTCCACAGATTATGACTTCAAAGCGGCACTGTCCAATTTGGGCGATTCGCTGGCGGGAGAGGGCACTATATTGTCTGATTTTGGTGATTTCTGCGTGGAGGTATTTGGCGGAGGGATGCAGGAGGATGAGGCTGCGCCTGTACAAACGGAATTTACCCCACCAGAGCCAGCGGGGGTATTGCGCTCCGAACTGGAGTTTCTCAGCCAAGCTGGGACCACGGCGGACTGGACCGCCCACTATGCCAGCCTGTCCCAATTTGGAGTTACACTGTCGGAGGAACCAGCTGAACCGGTGGAAGAAGAGGTTGAAACCGGAGAACCAGAGGAGCCGCCCGCAGTCCCTGCGGCAGGGACGGTTCTGGTGTTCTCGGACTACGATGGGGAACCGCTGCCTAACAACTATACAATGGACCAGCTGTCGTTGGGCGAACTGGACACGGTTACGCCGGTGCTGGGTCATCTCAATTCTGTCTACGGCTATCGAGACAGCCCAATCAACGGCAAATTCCAATTTCATGGGGGCGTGGATATTGGAGGACAGTTGGGGGATCCCATCGGAGCCTTTGCCGCTGGGAAAGTGGAATATACAGGGGAGGATGACTCCTATGGTCTGTACCTCCAGGTGGACCATGGAAACGGTGTAAAGTCATTTTACGCACACTGTAGTAAGATTGTAGTTGTCAAGGGCCAAACGGTGGCGATGGGAGAGAAAGTGGCTGAAGTGGGTTCCACAGGGGATTCTACCGGACCTCACCTCCATTTAGAGATGAAGTTTAACAAGATGCACCTGAATCCAGCCTACTATGTAGACTTTCTTACGCCATGATGCGGTTCGGCAGAGTAGAGATATCGGGCGGCTTTTTTTTGCTGGCGGCATGGCTGAACTACTTAGATCCCGCTTTTTTAGTGCCCATGGCGGCGGTGGCCTGTACCGCCCATGAGCTGGGGCATTTTGTGGCAATCTATTTGCTGAATGGAGACGTAAAGCTGATTCGCCTTACAGTTGTCGGAGCAGAAATGGTATTAGAGCATCCGTTTGGTTACTGGCAGGAGGGGCTGTGTGCCTTGGCAGGACCGGGGGTAAATCTTCTGCTGGCGTTCCTTTGCTGTGAATTTGAACGGGGGCTTGTCTTTGCTGGATTAAACTTGGCGCTGGCGCTGTTCAATCTTTTACCGATTGGACGTTTGGACGGCGGACGTGCGTTGTACTGTACCTTGGCGCTTCTGACGGGCCAGGGTCTGGCGGCGCGGGTGTGCATCTGGTTGAACCGGCTGTGCTCCGGTTCAGCGTTAGCAGCGGGATTTCTGCTGGCGGCGGAACGGGGAAACATCACACTGCTCTTAACTGCGTTATGGCTGGTATCCGCACAGCTTCAGTGTGAATTTACCCTTTGGAAAGACAAATTTTACGTGTAGAAGAAATAATACTTGCCAGCGGGGCAGGAAAAAGGTACAATAGAGGGCATGCCTAAATATGAACCTTTATATAACCGCTGGGGGGAACAAGATGGACCGTACCTTGGAACATATCCTGTCAAACGTGCAAAAACCGGCCCGCTACACAGGCGGGGAGTATAACGCTGTGGTCAAGGACAAGCGGGACGTAGATATCCGCTATGCCCTGTGCTTTCCTGATACCTATGAGATTGGCATGTCCAACCTGGGGTGCCGTATTCTCTATGGGGTCATGAACAAACGACCAAATCTCTGGTGTGAGCGGTGCTTTGCTCCTTGGGGAGACATGGAGGATGAACTGCGCCGGGAGGGCGTGCTGCTCTATGGACTGGAGAGCGGCGACCCGATTGCCGATTTTGACTTGATCGGCTTTTCGCTGGGCTATGAGATGGCCTATACCAACGTATTGAACATGTTGGATCTGGCTGGATTAGAACTAAGGAGCGAGAACCGCCGGGAGCTGTCTCCGCTGATTGTGGCGGGGGGGACCTGCTGTTACAATCCGGAGCCGCTGGCCCCCTTTGTGGATTTCTTTGTCCTGGGCGAAGGAGAGGATGTTACCCTGGAGTATATTGACCTCTACCATCAAGCACGGGAAGAAGGCTGGTCCAAGGAGGAGTTTTTGCTGGAGGCGGCTAAGATTGAGGGAATATATGTGCCCACCCTTTATGAGCCGGTCTACCGGCCAGACGGTACGCTGGAAGAGGTTAAGACTCTGGACGGCGCCCCAGAGATGGTTAGAAAGCGGATTGTTCAGGATATGGACAAAGCCTATTTTCCGGTGAAAACCATCATTCCCTCCACCGAGATCGTTCATGACCGGGTTATGCTGGAGCTGTTTCGGGGCTGTATCCGAGGATGCCGGTTTTGTCAGGCAGGCTATGCCTACCGGCCCGTTCGCTCCCGGAGTCCGGAGCTGCTGGCTCAGTACGGCAAGGCAGCCTGTGAGGACTCTGGGTATCAGGAGATGACGCTGTCATCTCTATCCTCCACCGATTATCCGGACTTACTGCCCCTGTGCGATGATCTGCTGGACTACTGCGCTCCCCGGGACATTGGGGTATCCCTGCCCTCTCTGCGGGCAGATACCTTCTCTATGAGCCTGATGGAGCGGCTCCAGCGGGTGCGACGGGGTGGGCTTACCTTTGCGCCCGAGGCGGGAACCCAGCGTCTCCGAGACGCCATTAACAAAAATTTGCGGGAAGAGGATTTGATCCAGTCCTGCAAGACCGCCTTCGCAGGGGGATGGAGCGGCGTAAAGTTGTATTTTATGCTGGGTTTGCCCACTGAAACCGACGAGGATGTCTTGGGCATTGCTGACCTGGCAAGAAAAGTCTATTTCACTTGGCGAGAATACAGTCCCAACAGGGCCCGGGGAGTGCGGATTACCGTATCTACCTCCTGGTTTGTGCCAAAGCCGCATACTGCCTTTCAGTGGGAAGCACAGATCCCGGTGGAGGAGTATCAGCGGCGGGTTAATCTCCTGCGGGATGCCCTAAAGCGGGACAAGTCCATCACTTACAACTGGCATGACCCACAGACCAGCTATCTGGAGGCGATTTTGTCCCGTGGAGACCGCCGTCTAGCCGATGTGCTGGAGTGGGTGTGGGAACACGGCGGCAAGATGGATTCCTGGACGGAATATTTTGATTACCAGCGTTGGCTGGACGGACTCGCCGCCTGCGGCCTGGACGGGGACTTCTATGCTCATCGGGAACGAGAGAGAAGCGAGGTGTTCCCCTGGTGCCGGCTGTCCACCGGAGTAGATACTGGGTTTCTGTGGCGGGAGCGGGAGCTGTGTTATCAGTCTCAGACCACGCCCGATTGCCGGGCCCGCTGTTCTGGATGCGGGGCGAATAAACTGCTGACGGGGGGTGGCTGCTGTGGCTGACCGGCTGCTATTTACCAAGACGGGCCGGGCCCGGTACATCTCCCATCTTGACTTAATGCGCACGTTCCAGAGGGCTTTTGCTCGAGCGAAAATTCCCATTAAGCACACAGAGGGCTTTAATCCGCACCCCTTCGTATCCATCGCCTTGCCTTTGTCTGTGGGGTTCTCCAGTCAGTGCGAAATTTTGGAGTTCGGCCTTTTGGAGGGGACAACCTATGCCGAGGTTCCGGAGCGGCTCACCGCAGCTATGCCTGAAGGTATTATTGTTCACCAGTGCTATCCGGCTGAGCGGAAGCTGAAAGAATTGTGTTATGTGAATTATATCATGACCTTTGACTACTTGGACGGCCGTCCCCAGGAGACAGAACCTGCGCTGGCCGCTCTGCTCAATCGGGAAAGTCTCGTTGTCAAAAAGAAGTCCAATAAGGCTAAGGCGGGTTACACTGAAGTTGATTTGATCCCCTTGGTTCGCAGCTGGCATATTGAATGTCAGAGTGACACCATGATGGTGAATATGATTACTTCTGCACAGAATCCGGGCCTGAATCCTGACCTGATCCGCGCCGCATTTTGCGCAGAATATCCCGATTATGCCCCTGATTTTGTCACGTTCCACCGCCGGGATGTTTTGGATGGGGAGGGGAGACCTTTCCGTTGATGTGACAATTGAATGTTGTCACGGACAAGACAGATGTATATATATCTACGAGTATGAGCGTCGCCATATCAAAACGGGACGGGTTCAGTGGAGCAATTCAAGATTGGAGACAGCAGATTACAGGACAGTGATCAATCGCCGGGGACAAGATGGTTGGCGGTATGCAGGATTTATTCCAACTATGCAGTTAGGTGACGGCGTTATTACGGAGATCGATCTAATTTTTGAAAAGGAGATGTGAAAGATGGAACAGCTGGCACAGCACAGCCTTACCTGGACGGTTGATGACACTATGACGGCCAAGCGCATTGGAACCGCCGGAGCAAAGATTTTGTCCACTCCCAATATGCTGGCTCTGATGGAAGCCTGCGCCTTGGAGCTGGCTCAGAACTACCTGGACGAGGGCATGACCACTGTAGGCGCAGAGGCCCATGTTCGTCATTTGGCCCCCACTCCCGTGGGAATGAAGGTAACAGCAACCGCCACCTTGCGAGAAATTGAGCGGCGTAAGATGTGGTTTGACATCGAGGTCCACGATGAGAAGGGAAAATGCGGCGAGGGTTCCCATCTTCGAATTATGGTGCCCAACAAGGACCGAAGCCAAGGTTGATATGGATGGAAAATTTATCTCTAAAATCCCTTGACAACTGTGGAGAGATATGGTACTATCCCTCATATAACAAAGGGGAGTAGTCAGCACATCCATTGTGGTGTGCGGCGCCAGTCAACAAGCATGTGCAGTCGGCAAGACTGCTCTGGCTGTGCCTGAAATGACCAGACCTGCGTTCCAATTTTTCGGGACGCAGGTCTTTTTTATATAAATCCCCAAAAACGGAACGAACAAAAAAGGAGTGTAAAATAATGGATTTCTCATTTCTTTGGCAAGGAGTCCTATCCATCACATGGCAGCAACTGGTAATGTACGCCATTGGTGGACTGCTCATCTGGCTTGCGGTTGAGAAAGGGTTTGAGCCTGCTCTGCTTATGCCAATGGGGTTTGGCGCAATTTTGGTAAACCTGCCCCTGTCCGGGGTGGTGGACCAGTTCAGCGCCGGGGTAGGAGAGACCAAGGGTATTATCCAGTGGCTCTTTGAGACAGGAATTGAAGCAAGTGAAGCTATGCCATTGTTGTTGTTCATTGGGATTGGAGCCATGATCGACTTTGGACCTCTGTTGGCAAATCCCAAGCTGTTTCTGTGCGGCGCTGCTTCTCAAGCAGGTATTTTTCTCACCATCATTCTCGCTGTAGGGATGGGGTTTGACTTGAACGATGCCGCGTCCATCGGGATCATCGGTGCGGCAGACGGTCCCACATCCCTGTTAGTATCCCAGACTTTGAAGTCTAATTTCGTGGGAGCGATTGCGGTGGCGGCTTACTCCTATATGGCTCTGGTCCCCATGATTCAGCCCTTTGCCATCAAGCTGGTTACCACGAAGAAGGAACGTATGATGCGCATGTCCTATCAATCACAGGGGGTAACTCGCCGGATGCGGATTTTGTTCCCCATTCTAGTGACCGTAATTGCTGGCTTGGTAGCGCCCGCCTCGGTGGCGCTGGTGGGATTTCTGATGTTTGGGAATCTAATTCGAGAGTGTGGAGTGCTGCCAACTTTGGCAAATACTGCACAGTCTGAGTTGTCAAACTTAATTACCCTGCTGTTGGGAATCACAATCTCCTTTTCCATGCGCGCAGACCAATTTGTCCGAGGGGAAACGCTCCTTATCATGTGCCTGGGGCTGGTGGCCTTTGTGCTGGATTCGGTGGTAGGGGTACTCTTTGTAAAGGGAATGAACCTCTTTACTCCAAACCATAAGATCAACCCCATGGTAGGTGCGGCGGGCATCTCCGCATTTCCTATGTCCTCTCGGGTTGTGGAGAAGCTGGGGCAGGAGGTCGATCCACAAAACCATCTGCTGATGCACGCGATTGCCGCAAATGTCTCTGGACAGATTGCCTCCGTCGTAGCGGGCGGAGTGGTGCTGCAATATTTTACAAATCTGGGCTGACAGCCTTCCCCCAAAAATTTCGGACAAAGGAGGAATGAGACCATGAACGAAAATTTGCTTCATGCGCTGGAGATGCTAGGGCAGGGAATGCTGAGCATTTTTGTAGTGTTGGGCTTGATCGCTCTGCTGGTAATGTTAATGCAGAAGCTAGGCGGAAAAAAGTAAGTATTCCAAATAATGGAAAGTATTTTTGCTTTACAACCAGTCAGCCACCACATCCGCTAACCCAGCGGGGCCGACTCGGTTATCCACCAGGAGGGTCATCAGTTCGTCGATTCGGGCTGCGCTGGATGTGATGCCAGGAATGGAGACATCGCCTCCGGAGTCCTCGGTAATGCGGACGCCATAGTTTTCACAGAACAGATGAGGGGTTTCCTCTAAATCAACGGTGAGAAAGTAATGAAAAAGGCGTTGAGCCCCCTTCTGGTCGGCACATTGGCGGGTTGCAATCTTCATTTCCATGATATGGTGTCTCCTTTCCGTTAATTGTTTCTACGGGCACATTATATAGTGTTTGCCCGGAGATAGAAAGAGGAAGATATCGCAGGAAAATCCCTTCGGCGACGTGCTTCGGCATATGGGGGGGCGAGCGGTGTTGGATTGGGTCGCAGGGTGGTAGACACTGGGGAAAATTTCACAGAACGACAAAAAATACCTGTAAGGCAGATTCTCCTTACAGGTATTTTTCACAAATCTAGGGCTTAAATCTCGAAATCCTCGTCCTTCAGACTGCTTCCGGACAGTTTGGCAGGACGGGGTGGGACCCGCTTCAATGGGTCGTAGCGAAATGCAGAGCAGTGGGAGCCAGCAGACATAACTCCTTTTCGGGGACACACCACTTGGTCTGCCTCTAGTTCCCGGCCCCGGGCGCAGTAACCGCAGCGCGGCTCAATCGAAGTCTGAAATAGATTCATCTCGGTTTACTCCTTTTGACGTAGTTCTGTTACGAAGATTATACTATATTCCGCCGTCCTTTTCCACTGTTTTTTTGTACCATGTAGACGGTCAGTGCAAGGAAGACGAGCCACATGCCCCAGGCAGCAGAGGCAGACAGGGTGAGCGCACGATGAAAGTCTAAATTTGCGATAGCTTCGGTCTGTTCCGCCAGATAAAAGGAGGCGGGACTGCTGATGGGAATGAAGTGGAACAGCAAAGCAGCCAGTGCGGCAGAGAAGGCGCCATGGAGCAGTTTACCCAGCACATAGGTTCCAGCGGGCAGGCTGCTGTCGCCCAGAAAGGCCAGTACTTGGCAGTGGACAGACACGCCAGCCCAACCCAGCATAAAAGCGGCCATGGACAGCCGTCCAGAGAGGGTACCGTCCGTGAGCGAGGAAACTCCGGAGGACACCTCTACCAATCCGGTGAGCAGACGTTCCGCCCAGGTCTGATCCATCCCCAAAGGGGTCAGCAAAGCGGAAAGAAACCCAGCAATTGAGGTTAAAATACCCGCATAGGCCAGTATCCGGAGAAATACGGTAAAAAACAGCACAAAGGCGCAGATATTTAGAGTAGATTGCAAGGCACCGGTGATAGAACTGGTAAATGCCTTAGAAAAGCTGGCTGTTTGGAACTGAGGGCCTTGGATGCGCCGGGTTCTAGGACGGTCTCCGGGTTTATAGAAGCGGAACAGCACCCCCACGAACAGGGAAGCCAGCAAGTGGGCCAGATAGAGCAGAAGCCCAAGTCCGCCGCTCCCGAACACTCCCGCTCCTACCACACCCAAGATAAAGGCCGGACCGCTGTTGTTGCAAAAAGCTAGCATCCGTTCCGCCTCGGTGCGGGAACACTGCCCGTTTTCATAAATCTGAATGGCGGTGCGAGCGCCGACGGGGTATCCGCCCACAAACCCTAAGGCTAGCGCAGCGGCACAACAGCCGTTGACTCGGAACAGGGGCGCCATGACCGGTTCCAACAATCTGCCAAGATATCGGGTCATACCTAGTTCTACTACCAAGGAGGACAACACAAAAAAGGGAAACAGGGAGGGTATAATTACATTGCCGCACAATTTTAGACCATCCCGCATGGCGCCCATGGCTTGTTCTGGCCATAGGACGAGAGCTAGAGTGGCCCAGAGCAGTCCAGCTCCCAACAAAATATCCCGATACTGCGCTTTTCCTACAATCCGTCCCAATACTGCACACCTCCCCAGAAGGTATTTCTCTGTGAGGATATGCGGAAGAAAGGAAATATTTGCCTGTCCACAAAATTTTCTGCCGCCTAGTTTATGAAGTCATACCAGAAGCGGAAGACGAGAGAAATAAATATTCTCTTGGTGGTTCCAAAAAACAATTGCAGGAAGGAAAATTTTACAGTATAATAGACGGAAACGAAAGGAGGCGGAAAGAATGGATCAGCACGAGATTACCACGGCGGGGCCGCTGCTGGATGGGCAGGGAAACTTACGTGAGGCGGGCTACGCAAAAAAAATGCTGCCGGTATATAACCGGAATATGATCCATGGAAACGCCCTGCGGATCAAGGAGTGGGACTATTACTTGGTGATGAACGGCCAGTTTGCGCTGGCTTTGACCATTGCCGACAACAGTTACATGGGGCTGGATTCCATCTCTTTTCTCAATTTCTGGGAGAATACCCAGACCACCAAAAGTCCTATGCGTCTAATGCCTCTGGGGACTACTGGAATGCCTGCCTCTACCGCAGAGGGAGATTGTGCATCCGGTGGCCGGGGCTACTCACTGTTGTTCCGCCGGGAAGAGGACAAACGGGTGTTGTTCGCTCATATGGATCGGTTTCAAGGCCAGGACGCTCTGGATGCCAATATTGAGCTGATGGATGAACCGGAGGAATCTATGGTCATCTGTACGCCCTTCAACAAGCCAGGACACTTTTACTTTAACCAAAAGATCAATTGTCTGCGGGCGAAAGGAAAAGTGACCGTGGGAGAGGAAGAATTTATGCTGGACCCCGCCGACTCCTTTGGCGTGCTGGACTGGGGACGTGGGGTGTGGACCTACCACAACACTTGGTACTGGGCTTCCGGTTCTGGGCTGGTGGACGGAGTGACCTTCGGGTTTAATCTGGGGTGCGGCTTTGGGGATACCTCTGCCGCTACCGAGAATATGTTGTTCTATAATGGAAAGGCCCACAAACTCTCTAAAATTCGCTTTAAAATTCCGGGCCGCAGGCGCAAGCGCCGGTATATGGAACAGTGGGAATTCACCAGCGATGACGGACGCTTCGAGATGCGCTTTGACCCGATTCTGGACCGTTCTGCCTGTTCCAGTGCAGTGGGTTTGATTAAATCGGATCAACACCAGATTTTCGGGAAATTTACCGGCCTTGCAATTTTAGATGATGGTTCTGAAATCTTCATTAAAGATTTTTTAGGGTTTGCCGAGGAAGTGGAAAACAAGTGGTGAAGCAAGCACTTTCACAGCTGCGTTTGGTGGATACCCCCTACGGCCCGCTTACCTATACCCTGACCCGAAAACCGGTAAAAAATTTGAACCTGCGCATCGGGCGCGGGGGAGAGCTAATGCTCTCTCTGCCGTTTCGCTGTTCTGTAAAGCTGGCGGACGACTGGGTCCGAGAGAAAAGCGGCTGGATAACCGACGCGCTCCAACGTCAGACGGACAGACAGTTGGAACCCTTGCCCCAGGTGACGCGGGAGGAGTGCGCAAGAAGACTTCATGAGGCGCTAATCCGGGTTTATCCGCTGGTACAGCCGCTGGGCGTAGCTTTTCCGCCGCTGAAACTGCGTACTCTGAAGAGCCAGTGGGGGAACTGCCACTGGGCACAGGGGTACATCACGCTGAACACTGCATTGGCCCGGTGCCCAGAGGAACTTCGGGACTATGTGGCCCTCCATGAGCTGGTCCACTTCCTCCACCACGACCACGGGCCAGGTTTTTATGCTCAAATGGACGTCCTGATGCCCGATTGGCGGCAGAGACGCAAAACATTAAAGTGTTATGGCGGGGCACTGGAAGACACATGAACGGAAAGGTGTGACATACTATGGCATACCGCCCCCTGGCGGACGAAATACGGCCCCAATCTCTGGACGAGGTGGTGGGGCAAAGGCACATTTTAGGGAAAAACGGATTGCTCCGCCGAATTGTGGAGGGAGGAAACGTACCCAACTTGATCTTCTATGGACCTTCAGGCACAGGCAAGACAACAGTAGCCAACATCATTGCACAAAAAACAAAACGGCCCCTCCACCGGCTCAATGCTACCACCGCCTCTATCTCTGATATTAAGGATATCATGGCAGACATCGGTACCCTTCTGGCCCCTGAGGGAGTTCTTCTCTATCTGGACGAGATTCAATATTTTAATAAGAAGCAGCAGCAGTCCCTTTTGGAGTTCATGGAGGATGGACGAATCACCTTGATTGCCTCCACCACCGAGAACCCATTTTTTGCGGTCTTCGGGGCAGTGCTGTCCCGGGCCAGCGTGTTCGAGTTCAAGCAGATCACCGCGCAGGATGTACTTCCCGCGATTGACCGGGGGATTTCCATCATGGCCCAGCGGCTGGATGGAGAGGCTGCCTGTGAGGAGGGCGTTCGGGAGCACATCGCATCCGCCTGCGGGGGCGATGTACGTAAAGCAATGAACGCAATTGAGCTGCTCCTTACTGCCGCAAAGCAGGAGCAAGGGAAACTACTTGTCACCCTGGAGGACGCCCGGACAGCCGCGCAGAAATCCGCCATGCGCTACGACCGGGAAGGAGATGCCCACTTTGATATCGCCTCCGCCCTGATGAAATCCCTGCGGGGCTCCGATCCAGATGCCGCACTCCACTACCTGGCACGCCTGCTGGAGGCCGGCGACATGATTACCGCTATCCGGCGTATTCTGTGCTCCGCCAGCGAAGATATCGGCATGGCTTACCCCATGGCGGTCCCCATCGTGAAAGCCTGTGTCGACAACGCCCTTCAGCTGGGCCTCCCCGAGGCGAAACTTCCTCTGGCACAGGCGGTGATTCTGCTGGCCACCGCACCCAAATCCAACTCCGCCTGCATGGCCATTGACGCCGCCCTGTCCGATGTCCGGGCGGGCCGCACCGGCGGCATCCCCCGGGAACTGCAAAACGTACACGCCGACTCCGCCGGTCAGGAGCGCCAGCAGGGCTACCGCTATCCTCACAGTTTCCCCGGCCACTGGGTCGCTCAACAGTATCTTCCCGACGAACTGGTGGGGACCCATTACTACCAGTACGGTGACAACAAAACCGAACAAGCCGCCAAACGCTACTGGGAGGACATCAAGGGACGCAGTTGACGAAGGGGGCACGTTCTGTTCTTACTAAAAAAGGATCCAAACAGAAGGAGAAAGATAAAATGGAGCTTCAAGAACTGATGCACATTTGGTTGATTGTCTGTCCATTAGTATTTTTGGGTGGGCTGATTGATGCGGTGGCAGGGGGCGGCGGGCTGATTACCCTGCCAGCCTATCTGCTGGCGGGACTACCTGCCCACATGGCGTCTGGTACCAACAAGTGCGGCAACGCCTTTGGAACCTTTTTGTCTACAGGGCGGTTTCTGAAGCGAGGGGATGTTCACATGCCAAGCGCAATTGCTGGAGCAATCGGCGCATTAGTAGGGGCATGGGTAGGCGCACAGCTTAATCTCGTTATGCCAGAACAGATGCTATACTACATCATGCTGGCGGTGGTGCCGGTAATGGCAGTCTTTCTCCTGCTAAAGCGGGATTTCGGGCAGGAGGACCACTCCGGAGAGTTCAGCCGTCTCCAGCTTATGGCAATGGCGTTGGGAATTGGTTTGGTCATCGGCGGCTACGACGGCTTTTTCGGTCCGGGTGCGGGAACCTTCCTCATGCTGGCTTTTACCGGTCTGTGCCGGTTTGATCTGCTCACCGCCTCGGGCAACACGAAAGTTGCCAACTCCGCCAGCAATCTAGCCTCGCTGGTCACATTTGCGCTGGCGGGCAAGGTGATGTGGTCCGTGGGCATTCCCGCTGCGCTATGCGGGATCGTCGGGAATTATCTGGGTTCCGGGCTGGCCCTGAAAGGCGGCGCGAAAATCATCCGGCCCATGTTTCTGGTGGTGCTGGCCCTGCTGCTGGCCCGCCTGATTTACGGTCTCGTTGCATAAAGAAAAGCCGCCCGGACGGGCGGCTTTTTTCATCCGTAACAGGCGACCAGCAGGTCCACGCAGGCGTCGTAGGAGCGGATTCCCAGTTCCTGATCGTTGCTCTTCAGAAAGGAGTCGTACATGTCCCCGGCCACGGTCTCCACCGGGGAGCGGAGGGCGTCCCAGTAGGCGTTGTTCTCAGCCCAGTCGGTGCTCAGCTCCGGGGTGAAGGTGCGAGAAGCGATGTCGTACCATGTGTCGGGGGAGACCGAGTACAGGGCGTTGCACAGGTTAATCAGGCCCATCAGGTAGCCGGAGTACTGAAACACCACGTCATCGCAGGAGGTACAGGCGGCAATCCCCACAAAATTCGCCTCCAGTTCCGAAGCCACCATCCGCTGGTGGGCCATTTCGTGGCCGATGGTGGAGGGCACCAGACAGGCGGGGGCGTCCACGTTGACATTTGCCTCGCCGGTGAAGGGGAAGTAGACCCCGGTAAAGCCCAGAATGCTTTGCAGTCTGGAGCACAGTAGGGGTTTTGCCTTTACAGGGCGGATGTCCAGGCTCTCATATTCCCGGGCAATATTCCGATAAATCTCCGGCCCCCGGGCGAAGCAGTCGGAGAGGTCCGCGGCAAAGCGGCCCGCGCTGTCCCGGGGGACCTGCGGGGACAGTTCGGCGGCTTTTTGGGCGAAGTGCTCCGTGACCACCGCCAGCTGCTCCACCGAGTAGGGGGCGGTTGTGATGTGCTCCCGCTGGGCGAAGGTGGGGATGTAGTAGGCGGCGTTCCACAGCCAGCACAGTCCGGCCCACAGCCACAGCCACGCGGAGGCCAGCGCCGCCAGACGGCGCAGAAAGGCCAGCGCAGCTTTTTCCTGGACTGCCAGCACTACCGCCCGAACCAGCCAGAGGGCACATCCCGCCAGAAACAGGGCGGCGAGGACCTCCGCCACGGAGAAGGAAACCAGGGACCACAGCCGGCCCAGCGTGCGCTCCAGCGGGGCCATGACAAACCAGACCCAGCCGTTCATAAACCAGGGGATGTTCTTTGTCAGGTGAAACAGAAGCACCAGCGCCAGCGGGATGGTCACAGAACCGGTGAGCAGCCAGACGGGGCCGAGGGTGGGGGCGTGTTTTTTCGTTTTCATGGGCACTCCTTAAATCTTCTGGTCCGGATGGATGACAGGATTGGTGGTCCACTCCAGCCCGCAGGGCAGAGGGTTGGAGAAGCAGAGGGAAAACAGGTCGGTGAAGCGGTCCTCCAGAGCAAAGACGGCCTGCGCCTCGGTGGAAAGGCGGCGGACGTGGGCCGGTTTGACGAAAACGGGCAGGGATGCGCGGGCATTCATGTCCTTCAGGACAGCCTGTCCCCGGCGGTTGAAGCCCAGTACCCGGATGTAGGGCGGAGCGGCGGGGATCTCCTCTTTCCGCAGGCCCAGCAGGGCGCAGAGAGCCAGCCGCCTGACCCGGGCGTGGGTGTACGTCCGGGTTTTGGTCCGGGCGTACAGTTCTTCGAGGTCTGCCGCCCGGCGGGCGGCGTACAGCAGACGGGCGGCAAGGCCGTCTCCGCCCCCGGGGAGGGATTCCGCCTCCTCCGGCGTCATGGTCCGCAGCCGGGCCAGCATGGTCCGTTCCAGATGCTTCAGATCGGAGGGCTGTCCCATGTGGGACAATGGCTGACAGGGGAAAGCACTTTCCGGCTGTCCAGCCCGCAGACGCCGCCTCAGCACAGACGCGGAGGGGAATCCGTCCCGCTCCGATTCGCTGTCATGGGCCGCGCCCCGGCGGGGGATCGTGACCGCCTCCATGCCCGGGGGCAGAAACCGCAGATACTCCACCCCGAGGTTGTTGTTGGGGGTATCCAGCAGAGCCGCCGGTTCCGGTCCCAGCAGACGTTCCGCCGCCTGACGCCGGCTCCGGGCAAAGGACTGCTTCGGGTTCAGTTCCCGCCGCAGGGCGGAGGAAAATTCTGGGCTGTTGAGACAGTTGGCCAGTTCCAGCAGAGGGGCGGTTTCCCCGCACTCGCTGCCGAAGGAGAGGACATCCACCACCCCCGCAGCCCCCAGAATGGACATGGCTCCCCGGGCGAAGCCCTCTGCGGAGGCGGTTGCCCAGAGGGTGGGCAGTTCCAGCACCAGATCCGCGCCCCCTGCCAGCGCCATTCCGGCGCGGGTCCACTTGTCGAACACGGCGCACTCCCCCCGCTGGACCCAGTTGCCGCTCATGACGGCCACCACGGCAGTTTCTCCCAGCATCCGGCGGGTCTCCTGAATATGCCAGCCGTGTCCGGCGTGGAAGGGGTTGTATTCCGCGACAATTCCAATGGTTTTCAAGGGCCGTCCTCCTGCCTGACCGTCCGGTCTGTCCGGCGGCGAAAAAATTGTGGGGAAGAAAAAGAAAAAAGTGGTTGTCCAAAGTGAAAAAAAGCGTTAGAATAGGGGTATCAACGGGGCTGTCTCTATTGTAGTACATTTCCAGCCGGGAGGCAACCCGAATTTGATTTGAGAAGGAGACGATTCCCATGAATATTCTGGTAATTAACGCGGGCAGTTCTTCCCTGAAGTATCAGCTGCTCAACCCCGAGACGCAGCAGGTGCTGGCCAAGGGCCTGTGCGAGCGCATCGGGATCGACGGCAAGTTTACCTACAAGCCCGAGGGAAAGACCGCCGTCAAAGAAGCCGACGTGGCGATGCCCACCCACAATGAGGCCATCAAGGCCGTGCTGGATGCTCTGGTGGACCCCGCCAACGGCGTGATCGGCTCCATGAAGGAGATCGACGCGGTGGGCCACCGCGTGGTCCACGGCGGCGAGAAGTTTGCCCGGTCCGTTCTCATTACCGATGAGGTCATGGCCGCCATTGAGGAGTGCAATCCGCTGGCCCCCCTCCACAACCCCGCCAACATCATCGGGATCAAAGCCTGTCAGGACCTGATGCCCGGCACCCCCATGGTCGCCGTGTTCGACACCGCGTTCCATCAGACCATGCCCCCCGCCGCCTACATGTACGCCCTGCCCTACGAGTACTATGAGAAGGACAAGGTCCGCCGCTACGGGTTCCACGGCACCTCTCACAAGTACGTCACCCAGCAGGCCGCTGCCATGCTGGGCAAGCCCATCGAGGACCTGAAGCTGATTTCCTGCCATCTGGGCAACGGCTCCTCCATCGCCGCCGTGGACGGCGGCAAGTCTGTGGATACCTCCATGGGCTTCACTCCGCTGGCCGGTCTGCCCATGGGCACCCGCTGCGGCGACATCGACGCCGGGATCCTCCAGTACCTGATGAACAAATACGGCATGGACATCGACAAGATGCTCAACGTGCTGAACAAGAAGTCCGGCGTGGAGGGCCTGAGCTGCGTGGGCTCCGACTTCCGCGATCTGGAAAACGCCGCAGCTGAGGGCAACCGGAAAGCTGCGCTGGCACAGGAGAAGTTCGCCTATGAGGTCCGTAAGTATGTGGGCGCTTACGCCGCCGCCATGGGCGGGGTGGACGCCGTCATCTTCACCGCCGGCGTGGGCGAGAACGACAAGGCCATCCGCTCCATGGTGTGCAGAGGTCTGGACTTCATGGGCCTGAAGCTGGACGAAGCCGCCAACGACGTCCGGGGCAAAGAGACCGTCATTTCCACCGCCGATTCCAAAGTGAAGGTGCTGCTCATCCCCACCAACGAGGAACTGATGATTGCCATCGACACCGCCGAACTGGCGAAATAATCCGTACAACAGCGCAGGCGGACGCATTTGCGCCCGCCTGTTTTTTTGATGGAGGGCATACTTTGCGTAACGAATTTGTAAAAAACCTGAACCGGATTGAATTTGTAGTCACCTACGCCTGTACGGGCCGGTGCAGACACTGCTCCGAGGGCAGTCACAGCAGTTCCGGGCCGTCCCTTGACCCGGGGCCCGCCGCCGGAGCGGTGCGCGACACCGCGGGCAGATTTCCAGTCGAATCGGTGATGACCTTCGGCGGGGAACCGCTGCTCTGTCCCGAGACGGTCTGTGCGGTGCATCAGGCGGCTGCGGAATCGGGAATCCCAAAACGCCAGCTGATTACCAACGGGTTTTTCAGCTGGGACAGCGGGGTGATTCAACGTACCGCCCAGAAGCTGGCCCGGGCCGGGGTGAACGATGTGCTCCTCTCGGTGGACGCCTTCCATCAGGAGACCATCCCGCTGGAACCGGTCATGGAGTTTGCCCGGGCGGTGGCCGGATGGGGCGTCAGTCTGCGGACCCACCCCGCATGGGTTGTCAGCCGGCAGCACGGGAACCCCTTTAATCTCCGGACTGCGGAAATTCTTGCGGAATTTCAGCGGGCAGGCTTTTCCGCGTCGGACGGAAATATCATCATACCGCAGGGGAACGCCCGCCAGTACCTCAGCGACTATTACGACACGCAGCAGGATTATACGGACCCCTACGCCGATGACCCGGAGGACATCCGAACCCTCTGCATCGACCCGGACGGCAGCGTGCTGGGCGGAAACATCTGCCGGTCCGGAATTCTGGACATTCTGGAGCGCTATACCCCCGGACATTCGGGCTGCTGAGATTCATATGACAGGAGGCAGGTATGGATATCCACATTAACGATATACTGAAGATGAAGAAGCCCCACCCCTGCGGCAGCGGGGAGTGGCTGGTTCTGCGGGTGGGGATGGACTTCAAAATGCGGTGTCAGGGCTGCGGACACGAAGTCATGCTGCCCCGGAGCAAGGCGGAAAAGAATATCCGGAAGGTGTTCCGGGACGGACAGCCCGTAGAAAACCTGTAAAGGAAAGGAGCCTTACAACATGCGCTACGACAGTGATTTACTCTACCGTCCTCCGGGCGAGTGGAAGAGCTACCTGCTGCAATGCACCATCGGCTGTTCCAACAACCGGTGCACCTTCTGCGGGATGTACAAGACCAAGCAGTTCCGCATCCGGCCCGTGGCGGAGATTCTGGAGGATATCGACATGGCCCGGGACTACTACGGTCCCGAACTACGGCGGGTGTTCCTCATGGACGGGGACGCCATCATCATGAAGACGGAGGAACTGCTGCAAATCCTCCGGAAACTATATGGCAGTTTCCCAAAACTAGAGAAGGTGACCCTCTACGCCGGACCAAAAAGCACCCTCTCCAAAACTCCGGAAGAACTGCGTACCCTCCATGAAGCGGGGCTGTCCCGGGCCTATCTGGGGGTGGAGAGCGGCAGCGATCAGGTGCTTCAGTTTATCCGCAAGGGCGTGTCTGCCGAAGAAATGTTTCTGGCGGGCCAGCGTCTGGTGGAGGCGGGGATTGACCTGTGGGTCACGGTGATTCTGGGCATGACCGGGGCCAACGGGGAGGGGGGCAGCTGGGAAGAACATATTCTGTCCACCGCAAAGATGATGAACGCCATGAAGCCCCGGCATCTGTCGGCCATGACCTTTGCTCCGGCAAAGGGGACCCCGTTGGGGGAAGACGTGCTGGCCGGACGGTTCGAGGTCTGTTCCGCCAGCCACGTTCTGGAGGAGTGCCGCCTGCTCATCGAGCATCTGGATGTGGACCCGCTGCACTTCACCAGCAACCACGCCTCCAACTATCTTCCGCTGAAGGGCGGTCTGCCCGAGGACCGGGAAAAGTTCCTGGACATGATCGACCAGGCGCTGGCGGGAAAGGTCCGTCTGCGCAAGACTTTGGATCGGGGGATTTGACATCCTTCTCCGATTACCCTCACTTTGGCCCGACAGGCCTCAGTGAGGGCTTTCTTTTGCTGTGCTCCTTTTGTCATAGATTGGCCGGGATGGTAAAAAAACGGCGAATGAATAGATATTCCTATAAATTTCATACAATATTCACAAGTTCAACAGGGCATTTATAGGCAATTTTGCCCTTGCATTGAAAGTTTAATTTAGTTACAATGTGGTTACAAAAGTAACAGACACTTGCTTTTGGTTGTCATAATTCTGACAAAAGCGTATCAAAAACTGAAAAAGGAGTGCAGACAATGAAACGCAAGCTTTTCTCCGCTGTGCTGGGCGTCTTTGCCATGCTCCTCCTGATGGGCGCCGCGGCTGTTCCAGAACAGCCTGCGACCGCCCTCCTGGCAGAGGAGGAGAGCGCCGCCCTCTCAGAGGCAGAGCTTGAGACTCGCGCACAGTCTTTGGACGTGATGCTGGCCCAATCGGTTCTGGCCGCCACCGGTCTCGACCCGCTGGCTGTGGCCGATGCCGCCGGGGAAGCAAGCATCCCGCCCGCACCCGTGGGGGATACAGCATTGCTGGTTGATGGCCAGCCTGCCCCCCTGAATCTGGGCAAGCGGATGGTAGGTAGCACTACCTATGTGTCTCTCACCGCGATAGCTCAGCTGTTAGACCCCGCCGTTCAGATCAGCTGGGAGGGGAACACCACCATCATCAACACCGGAGGGCTGTCTATGACCGCTAAGCCCGGTGACCTGTATGTGGTGGCCAACGGTCGTTACCTCTATGTGCCGGAACAGGTACAACTGGATGGAGAAGGCCGGCTGTCTCTCCCCCTGCGGACTGTGGCGGAGGCTTTCGGGGCCAGTGTAGGCTACGACAACGCCGCCCACGTTACTACGGTGACACGGGGAAACAACGCCATTCAGCATGGTGATGCCTTCTACAATCAGGAGGAGCTGTTCTGGTTGTCCCGGGTGATTTACCGCGAAAGCGGAAATCAGCCGATGGAAGGGCAGATGGCGGTGGGTAACGTGATCCTTAACCGGGTCGCTGACCCTGCTTTCCCGAACTCGGTGGAGGGTGTGCTGGCACAGAAAAACCAGTTCACCACCTATCAGTCCGGCGTGTTGGCCGCAACCAACCCCTCGCAGTCCAGTATTATCGCGGCCAAACTGGTTCTGGACGGCGGTGTGGTGGAAGAGACGAAGGGCGCACTGTTCTTCGATTCCGGCGCTACAAGCTGGGCCGCCCGCAACAGAGAGCACATTGCAACCATTGGAGGACACAAGTTCTACGGATAAAAAACAGGGACGCTTGAAAGCGTCCCTGTTTTTTGTTTTGATTCCGAAGTATATGTCCGGATTTTTTCTAAAGAATTTTAAATTAGGGCTTTTCTTTTTGTATATTCATGTATATAATACTGTAGGAAGTTTATGGACGATAATTGGGAGGCTGTACCTATGACAAGAAGCAACGCGAGAGAAATCGCCATGCACATTAACTTCGCTCTGGGGTTTGACAATCGCAGTGCGCAGGAACTTTTGGATGCGGAACTGACGAAAGAGCGGTTCCAGGAACTGGCTGAGGAGCTTTCTCTTTATGACCAGTTCCCCAATGAAAAGCAGGAACGCTACATACGGGAACTCGTTCAAGGGGTGTTTGCCCACGGGCCGGAGCTGGATGACTGTATCAGCCGCTATTCGGTGGGCTGGTCCTTCGCCCGTATTCCCCGTATGGCAGCAGCGATTATGCGCACCGCTATGTACGAGGTACTTTACATGCCAGATATCCCAAACGCCGCCGCTATTAACGAGGCAGTGGAGATTGCAAAGAAATATGAGCCGGCAGATGTGGTGTCTTTCCTCAACGGCATTTTAGGTTCCTTTGTGCGTGCAGAGTTTGCGGATACTCCGCCTAAACCGGAGAAGAAAACTGCGGAGGCGGAGGAATAATGCCTGTTTTGGGTCTGGATACCAGCAATTACACCACCTCTGCCGCAGTATTTGATGGGGCAGAGGGAAAAAATGTAGGCCGTTTATTGGATGTACGCCCTGGGGAGCTGGGACTGCGGCAGAGCGAGGCTCTGTTTCAGCACGTAAAGCATTTGCCTGGACTGCTGGAACAGCTGGCGGGAGATGGGTTTCTAGGCAGCTTCCAAGCGGCTGGTGCGTCCACCCGTCCCAGAGCAGTGGAGGGGTCCTACATGCCCTGTTTTCTGGCCGGGGAATCCCAGGGGCGGGGGATTGCTTCTGCACTGGGTATCCCGTTTTATGCCCACTCCCATCAGCAGGGGCATTTGGCTGCTGCGGCCTGGTCCGCCGGAAAACTGGAACTGTTGGATGCCCCCTTTTTGGCTTGGCATCTGTCTGGTGGGACTACCGAACTGCTTCTGGTAAAGCCGGAAGGCGTGACCGTAACCGCCGAAATTTTGGGCGGCACCAGCGATATCTCTGCTGGACAGCTCATTGACCGGACGGGGGTCCTTCTGGGTCTGCAATTTCCGGCGGGTAAGGCGCTGGACGTACTGTCTGCTCAGGCAGATACCTGCCATGAACCGAGAGTAAAGCTGAAAGACCTTATGTTTTCATTGTCCGGAATGGAGAATCAGGTAAAGGCGCTGGCAGAAAAAGGAGAACCGCCAGCGAATATTGCCCGTTTTGCCTTGGAGGCTGTCTGCGGTGTGGTACTTCGGGCCACACAGGAGGCCCAGCGGCAGTATCCCGGTCTTCCGGTGCTGTGCTCTGGAGGTGTGGCCTCGAACACCCAGCTTAGGGCAAAACTGACCACCCAATGTGGTGCGCTTTTTGCCAAGCCGGAATTTTCAACTGACAATGCCATGGGAACCGCAATCCTCACATGGAGGGCCTTGGCCGCGGAGGGACGGTAATGAGAGAGGATGCCATTTTGTCCCCCAGTCAGGTGGGACAGTATTTGAAGAATATGATGGACCGGGACCGGCTTCTTTCCCGCCTGCTGGTGCGGGGAGAGCTGTCCAACTATAAAATGTATCCTTCCGGCCACCACTACTTTACCCTAAAAGACGGGGAAGGCTCTTTGCGGTGCGTTATGTTCCGCAGTGATGCCCAATACCTCCGGTTTCGTCCTGAAAACGGGATGCAGGTCATCGCCGCAGGGCGGGTGACTGTATTTCCCCGGGATGGGCAGTATCAGATGTACTGTGCCCGTCTCACCCCTGAGGGGGTGGGGGATCTAGCTTTGGCCTTTGAGCAGCTGAAGGAAAAGTTGGCTCAAGAAGGTCTGTTTGACCCAAGCCGCAAAAAAGAAATTCCAGAATTTCCTGGGGAAATCGCCCTCATCACTTCACCTGCCGGCGCGGCGGTGCGGGATATGATTCGTATTTTAGGGGCACGCTGGCCTTTGACCCGAATATGTGTAATCCCTGTGCGGGTTCAGGGGGAAGAAGCGCCCCAGGAGATCGCCGCCGCAATTCAGTGGGCTAACCTGAAACGGGTGGCTGACTTGATTATTACCGGTCGAGGCGGCGGTTCTATGGAGGATCTGTGGGCCTTTAACGAAGAGATTGTGGCCCGAGCAATCTACCGTTCGGATATTCCCATCATCTCCGCTGTGGGGCATGAGCCGGATGTGACAATTGCTGATTTTGTGGCCGATTTACGGGCCTCGACCCCATCCAATGCCGCAGAACTGGCGGTGCCCGACCAGAACGAGGTCTATATGTCCCTTCTGGGAGGGCGGGAACGGTTGGAAGGTGCAATATCCACCAAGCTTGCCCAGTACCGGAAGAATTTAGAACGGCTGGCCTCCAGCAGGACTATGACGGAACCAGGGTCCTACTTCCGGGAAAAGCGGCTTGTGCTGGACTATCAAAGCAACCGTTTAGCCCACGGCCTGCGCGGCGCTGCGTCAACGCAGAGGGAACGGCTTGGGCGGCTGACCGCAGCTCTTCCTAATGGCGCAATCCGTACTGTTACAAGCCGCCGTGAGCGGCTCAACGCCCTAGCCGCCTCGCTGGACGCTATGAGTCCATTGAAGGTGCTGGGTCGTGGCTACTCCATTGCCCAGCGAGGGGATGGAAAGGTGGTTATTTCAGTGAACGATGTGGCAGCAGGTGACCGGCTGAAACTGACTGTGTCGGACGGCAATGTGGATTGCCAGGTATTATAAAAAGAAGGTGTTTCAACAATGGCCGCAAAAAAGAAACTGAATTTTGAGGGTTCCATGGTCCGGCTGGAGGAAATCGTCTCACTGCTAGAAAAAGGGGACGCCCCTCTGGAACAGGCGATGGCCCTCTTCGAGGAGGGGGCCAAGCTGCTTCGAGAGTGTACCAAGCAGTTGGATGAGGCGGAACAGAAGGTAACACTTCTTACCTCTGGAAAGAACGGCGAGCTTGTTGAGGAGCCGTTCGGGGGGATGGAATGACATGGGAAAAGACTTTACAGTATTGATGGCCCGGAATCAGGCTATGGTAGAGGACTGCCTTGCCCGTGCTTTTGCGTCAGAACCACGTCACGCCGATTTACAGGAGGCTATGGAATATTCCCTGCTCTCAGGTGGAAAGCGGATTCGGCCTATTCTTACCTTGGAGACCTGCCGTCTATGCGGCGGAAGTATTCTGGAGGCCCTGCCCTTTGCCTGTGGAGTGGAGATGATTCACACATATTCTCTAATTCACGACGATCTGCCCGCCATGGATGATGACAAATTGCGCCGAGGACGGCCAACTAACCACATAGTCTATGGAGAAGCCGCCGCTATTTTGGCGGGAGATGCGCTGCTCACGGCCGCGTTTGAACAGCTGACAAAAGCGGAATTGCCCGCCGGGCGAATTGTGCAGGCGGTACAGTGCCTGTCCCAGGCCGCCGGTTCCGCCGGTATGGTAGGAGGGCAGGCTTTGGACATGGCGGGCGAGGGCCGTGCATTGGACCGGGAAGAACTGGAACTGCTCCAAAGTTTAAAAACAGGTGCACTCATCACCGCCGCCGCTGAACTGGGCTGTATCGCCGCCGGAGGTACCCAGGAACAGCGTACGCAGGTGCGTGCCTATGCACAAGCTTTGGGCCGTGCGTTCCAGGTGCGGGACGACATGCTGGATATCATCAGTTCCCAAGAAGAACTTGGGAAGACAGTAGGCTCTGACCGCGTCAACGAAAAAAGCACTTTTGTTACTGCCTTGGGGCTGGACGGATGCTCTGCGCTGGTGGAAAAGCTGACCCGTCAAGGGATTGAGGCACTAAACGGTTTCGAGGACCCGGCTTTCCACATCTGGCTGGCTAATCTGCTGGCCCAGCGGAAGAAGTGAATTTTGGAGGCATTCCATTTTGAATGAATCTGCCGCAAAAACAGAATATAAACCCACTTTAGCCCAGCTGAACGACCAGGAGGGCGAGGCTCTGTGCGCCCAACTTCGTCGGGAGCTGGTGGAAGATGTCTCCAAAACCGGGGGACATCTGGCCTCCAATTTGGGAGCTGTGGAGTTAACCGTAGCAATCCACCGGGTATTCGATACTGCGGTGGACCGGCTGGTCTTCGATGTGGGCCACCAGTGCTACCCACATAAAATGCTTACCGGACGGCGGGATCAGATGTCCGCCTTGCGGCAATATGGGGGGATTGCTGGGTTTCCAAAGCCTGGTGAGAGCATCCACGACGCTTTTATCGCAGGGCACGCTTCTAACTCAGTGGCGGTGGCGTTGGGCATGGCCCGTGCTCGGACGATGCTGGGTGAGGACTACAAAGTCATGGCTCTCATTGGCGACGGCGCACTGACCGGTGGTCTGGCTTACGAGGGGATGTCCAATGCAGGAAAGTGCGGCCAGCAAATTCTGGTTATCCTCAATGATAACGGTATGTCCATTACTCCCAATGTGGGCGGTGTGGCAGACCACTTGGCAAAACAGCGTCTAAAACCCCAGTATCTCACCTTTAAAAAGCACTACCGTAAAATTATGAACTCCAACGCCTTAGGAAGAGTGGTCTACCGGGTAACTCACCGGGTTAAGCAAGCTCTAAAGCAGACGCTTCTTCCTTGCAGTATGTTTGAAGATATGGGGTTTCATTATCTAGGCCCAGTGGATGGACACAATTTGCCTCTACTAACCAAAATCCTGCGGTATGCTAGAGAGCTGGATGAACCGGTCCTGCTCCATGTAAAGACTGTAAAGGGAAAGGGCTTTCTACCAGCGGAAGAAAATCCGGATGCGTTTCATGGTGTTGCCCCCTTTGATGCGCTCACAGGCAAGCCGAAGCGGAAGGCGGGAGAAAATTTCTCCGCCGTCTTTGGCAGAACACTGGTCCGTTTGGCAGAACGGGACCAGAGAGTATGTGCCATCACTGCTGCAATGACTGGTGGAACTGGCTTGGAGAAGTTCGCCCTGAAATATCCAGAACGCTTTTTTGATGTGGGGATTGCTGAGGGGTGCGCCGCCTCCATGGCCGCTGGAATGGCGAAACAGGGGGCAATCCCAGTCTTTGCTGTGTACTCCACGTTCTTACAGCGGGCTTACGATATGCTTCTGCACGACGCGGCGATTGATAACCTCCATGTTGTCTTTGGGGTGGACCGGGCTGGACTGGTAGGCGATGATGGAGAAACCCATCACGGTTTGTTTGATGCGGCCTACCTGGACACAGTGCCAAATATGACAGTGCTGGCACCAGCCAGTTTTGCGGAACTGGAGGTCATGTTGGAGCGCGCCATATTTCGTATAACCGGCCCAGTGGCAGTGCGCTATCCCCGGGGAGGTGAGGGCCGTTTTCTCGGCAACTCTGGCGAAGATCCAGCGGCTATTTTGCGATGGGGCGGGGATATCACATTAGTCAGCTATGGAATGGAAATCAATGATGTTTTAGAGGCCGCTGGCCTGTTGGAGGCCAAGGGTATTCAGGCAGAAGTTGTAAAGTTAAATCAGTTGACACCCCTTGCCCCGGACTTAGTTGAGCTGTCCGTTCGAAAGACGGGAGTCCTGCTGATGGCAGAGGAACAATCTGCCCGAGGCTGTGTGGGACAGCGGCTGACTACTGGACTGGAGTTGGCGGGCCTGTCCGTTAAAATTGCTTTGGTGAACTGTGGAGAGAATTTTGTCCCTCATGGTGGAGCTGCGCTGTTAAAACGTGACCTGTCCCTAGACGGAATGGGGATTTACAAAAAAGCACTGGAGGTGTTGGGCCGTGGCGAAACAGAGACTTGATGTAGCTGTGATGGAATTGGGGCTGGCAGAAAGCCGGCAAAAGGCCCAAGCCCTCATTATGGCGGGGGAGGTCTACGTCAATGGACAGAGGCAGCTGAAGGCAGGGGCCTCTGTGGGTGCAGATGACGCTGTGGAGGTGCGGTCCAAGAATCCTTTGCGCTACGTGAGTCGAGGTGGATTAAAGTTGGAAAAAGCTATGGGGTTGTGGCCCATTGATCTGCGGGACAAGATCTGTGCAGATATTGGAGCTTCTACCGGCGGTTTTACCGACTGCATGCTGCAAAATGGCGCAAGGCTGGTGTATGCCGTGGATGTGGGCTATAATCAGCTGGACTGGAAGCTGCGCACCCACCCCCAGGTGGTATGTTTGGAGCGTACTAACGCCCGATATCTTACCTGGGAACAAATACCAGAACCACTGGATTTTTTTTCTGTGGATGTCTCTTTTATCTCCCTGAGTCTGATTCTGCCCGCTTTGCGCCCGCTGATGAGGGAAGGCGCACAGGCAGTGTGCCTGGTCAAACCTCAGTTTGAAGCGGGTAAGGACAAGGTTGGGAAAAAAGGGGTGGTTCGGGACCCGGAAGTTCATCTGGAAGTATTGGAACATTTTGTAAACCACGCCGCTCAAGCAGGTTTTGAGGTAAAAGACCTTACGTATTCCCCGATCAAAGGCCCAGAGGGCAATATTGAATATCTAGGTTATCTCCATACAGGAAATCACTCCGACTTTGAAGGGGACTTAAAGGCATTGGTGGAACAGTCCCACCACGCTTGGAAGGAGGAAGGGGTATGAAAATCGTACTCAGTTCCAACCCTTACCGAGACCGGGGAATGAGGGTGGCTTTGGAGGCACGCCGAGTGTTGGAACACGCCGGCGCACAGACCGTGTTGTGTTTGCCTTTCCAGCCGAAAAAGGGAGACCGGTTGGAGCTGCCCCGTCAACAGTCTATGCCCCTGCTGGAGAAGGAATTGCCCACCGCCGACCTGCTGGTCTGCTTCGGAGGAGATGGCACCATCCTGCATGCGGCGCGAGACGCGACCCTCCACGATGTTCCTATTTTGGGGGTCAACATGGGGAGTGTAGGTTTTATGGCGGAACTGGAACGCAGTGAGCTGCCTCTACTGGCCTCTCTGGCCCATGGGATGTACACTTTAGAGGAACGTATGATGCTGGATGTGAAGGTCCGCCGGGGGGACAAGATTATCAGCCAGGATTTAGCTTTGAATGATGCAGTAATCTCCAAAGGCTCCATGGCCAGAGTCGCTGAGATGGAAGTATTGGCAGACCATGTAAAGGTAACTAGCATTACAGGTGATGGAGTGATTGTGGCTACCCCAACCGGATCCACGGCTTATTCTATGTCGGCGGGGGGACCTATTGTGGAGCCTACCTCCCGAAGCATCGTGGTTACGCCTGTGTGCGCCCATCAGCTGTCTGCCCGGACCATGGTGCTTGCACCGGAGCGGACAGTTACCGTGCAGCTCCCCAGAGGGAATCGAAAGTATTTATACCTGTCTGTGGACGGCGGGAAGGCACTGCGCCTGTCCGGAGGGGACCGGGTGGATATCTGCCGGTCACGGCGCTCCACCCAGCTGGTTCGGCTGGCTGACCGGAGTTTCTATCAGGTCATCAATCAGAAGCTAGGAGGGTTGAGCCAATGAAAAATGTGCGGCAGAGCGAGATCTTAAATATTGTACAGAGCAAGGAGATTGACACCCAGGAACAGCTTCTGGAGGAACTGCGCGCCCGGGGCTTCATCACTACGCAGGCCACTATTTCCCGGGATATTAAAGAACTGCGTCTGGTAAAAGAGCTTACCAGTTCCGGCGGCTACCGCTATGCCCTATCGGAACGTAAGCCGGCCTCCGGCTTCGATACTCGCCTGCGTAATATCTTTAAAGAGGGCGTGGTATCGGTGGATGTGGCTCAGAACATCGTTGTGGTCCGCACCATGCCTGGTTTGGCCTCCGCAGCCTGTTCCGCCCTGGATGCCATGGAGATTGAAGGTATGGTGGGCAGTTTAGCGGGCGACGACACTGGCATCCTCATTATGCGGGACAACACCTTTGCGCAACAGTTTAGTGGTGAGGTGCATAAACTGTTGCGGTAATGGGTAATTTTGTTCTTTTTAAAACGTTATTTACAGGTCCCATAGAGAAAATGTGCTTTTTCAGTTGACGCTTTTCTTTTGAAAAGAAAAGTGCAACCGGGAGGAGGAATCGTAAATGCTCTCTTTACTGCACATCGAGAATATCGCCCTGATTGAATCAGCAGATATCAGTTTTGACGGCGGTTTCAATGTACTCACCGGCGAAACCGGCGCGGGCAAATCCATTGTGATTGACTCCATCAGCGCCGTACTGGGGGAGCGGACCAGCCGGGAACTGATTCGAACTGGGGCAAAATCTGCGGTAGTCAACGCAGTGTTCACCGGGTCATTACCCCTGAAGTGGCTGGAAGACAACGGTTTTCCGGCGGACAGCGAGGAACTGATGCTTCAGCGTGAGATTCAAGGGGATGGACGAAATGCCTGTCGGGTAAATGGCCGGCCTCTGACGGTAGCCCAGTTGCGGGAACTGGGACGGCAGTTGTTGAACATCCATGGCCAGCACGACGGGCAGCAGCTGTTGGACCCGGACTGTCATCTTGGGTATCTGGACAGCTTCGGGAAAACCGGGGTGCTGTTGGAGGATTACCGGACTGCTTATCATGCCATGGCTAAGCTCAGAAAGAAGATTTCTGAGCTGGAGATGGACGAAGCGGAGCGTTCCCGTCGGGTAGACACCCTGGAATACCAGATTAAGGAGTTGGAACGGGCGGAACTTCGGGCCGGAGAGGACGAGGAACTGGATGCACGCAAAGATCTTCTGCGCAGTTCGGGAAAGCTGATGGAGGCTCTCCAGGAGGCCCAATTTGCCTTGTCGGGCGAGGATGACAGCCGTGGAGCCTGTGATCTTATCAGTGAAGCAGAGGGAGCAGTCCGTTCTGTGACTCGCCTGAGTCCCCGATTGGAGGAGCTGGGGGAAAAGCTAGCCGCGCTTCGCTGTGAGGCCGACGACGCGGCGGAAATTTTGCGGGATTTTGCAGGTGAATTTGATTTCTCTCCCGAGGAATTGGACCGGCTGGAGAGCCGGCTGGATGTGATTTACCGGCTAAAAAAGAAATACGGTCCCACAGTGGCCGATATGTTAGACTATCTTGAACAGTGCAAAAGGGAACTGGAACAGATTCAGGATGCGGACGACACCATCCAGAAGCTGGAGAAGGAATTGGATAAGGCTCGAAAGGATGCGCAAAAGCGGGGAGAGGCCCTGACAAAAGCGCGGAAGAAGGCGGCAGACAATCTCCAAAAACGTGTTCAGGAAGAACTGCGTCAGTTGGATATGCCCAAAGTGCAGTTTGTCACCGATTTTGCTCCTTGCCCCGGCGAAAGCGGTATGGATGATACTGGTATGGATCAGGTTCATTTCCTCATGTCCGCCAACTTAGGTGAGGCACTAAAACCCATTCAGAAGGTGGCCTCTGGTGGTGAGCTGGCCCGCATTATGCTGGCGCTGAAAAACGTGCTGGCGGAGGACGACGGCATTGGAAGTCTTGTCTTTGACGAGGTGGACACCGGCGTGTCCGGCCGGGCGGCTCAAAAGGTAGCCGAAAAAATGGCCGACGTGGCTCGAAACAAACAGGTGCTGTGCGTTACCCATTTACCACAGATCGCCGCTATGGCAGATACCCATTTCTCTGTGAAGAAGGGGGAGAAGAGGGGGCGCACGTTTACTCAGGTAGAACATCTGGACCAGGATGGCAGAACCGATGAGCTGGCCCGACTGATTGGCGGAGCGGAGGTAACCGACGTTCTGCGCCAAAGCGCAGCCCAGCTGCTGGAACAGGCGGAGAACTACCATAAAAAGAAGACTGCATCCATAAAGAAGACATGAAAACGCGGCCTGCGTCAGATTGAGACGCAGGCCGTGTTTGAATTTGTCCTTACACAGGAGAAAGGAAAGTTTTGATCTGACCAAACAAAATCATTGCCATCGCCAGAGGAGTGATGAAACGGACACAGATAATGAAGAAGCTGTACAGTCCATCGCTCATCTTATGCCCACCTTGACTTACTTCATCCCGGATGACCTCAGGACCGACAATCCAGCCAATCCACAGGGACATGAGTAGTGCGCCCAGAGGCATAGCAACTCCCTCCGAGATGAAGTCCATAAACTCCAGCCAGCAGGTGCCCAAGTCAAGGCCGCTGCTCTGGAAGGGAACCCACAGACCGTTAGAACCCAGGCCATCGGCGGCCACCAAAGCGGCCTCGGCAAAAATAATCAAACAGACAATTCCGACTACAGCGTTGCGGTTGGGTGCTTTTCCAGCGGCGGTACGGCGGTCGATGACGAAGGTGACCAGTACCTCAATCAGGGCAATGGTGGAGGTAATAGCCGCCAGCACCACGAAAAGGAAGAACAGAATGCCAAAGATGGGACCAAAAGCGCCCATGGCGTTGAACACGTCCTGAAGGGTGACGAACAGCAGGGAGGGGCCGGAGAGCTTGGCGTCCTCACCCGCCAGAGCAAAGGCGGCAGGGAGAACAGCCATGCCGGCCATAATTGCCACGATGGTATCGGAGACGATGATTACCATGGAGTTGCGTACCAAGCTCTCTTTCTTACTCAGATAAGAACCATAGGTGACGGTAATGCCCATGGCCAGAGACAGAGAGAAGAACATTTGTCCACCAGCAGCAGCAAGCACACCGATAAAGTCGTTTTTGATGGGTTCGAAGTTGGGAGCAAACATGAACTTGAGGCCATCAATAGCCCCAGGCAGGGTGACGGACCGGATAATGATAATCACCAGCATCACAAACAACGCTGGCATACCCACCTTGTTGAACTTCTCGATGCCATCTTTGATGCCGCCCCGGATAATCAAGAAGCAGGCGGCAATAACCACAAAGGTGGAGCCGATTGCCAAGGGCTGATTGGTCAGCATGGTGTTGAAGGATTCCGCGCCGGAGATGCTGGAGACATTAAAAATGCCCAGCAGTTCCGCAAAGTTCAGGCCGACATACTGCACGCAGTAGGCGCCCAAAACGGTGTAAAAGCTGAGAATCAGAAAAGGGGAGACCAGCGCCAGAATTCCCAGAAAGCCGCCTGAAATGCGGTTAATCTTCTGATAGCTGACCAATACGCTTCCTCCGCCATGGCGGCCAATTGCCAGCTCACACAGCATGATGGTAAAGCCAACCAGCACCGCCAGAACCAGATAAATAATCAAAAAGGGAAAACCGCCGTTGGCCCCCATGCGGAAGGGGAAGGACCAGATGTTGCCCAAGCCCACGGCGGCACCGATGGTGGCCATAAGGAAGCCTAGGTTACTGCCCCATTGTCCTCTGTGTTGTTGTTCCATAATTTCCTCCTGTTTACAATTTATTCACACTGAAATGCCAGTTAAACGAAATTCTACCAGAAATATCCGGCCCCGTCAACGGTGAATCTGCTGAAAACAGGGGTAAAAACCGGAGATTTGTGAGGAAATAGCCGATAAACCGCACAAAATTAAAGTGCCCATTGCGGTTTTTCCAAAGTTTAGTATAATAAGAACAGCGCAAAGTATACCGATTTTGAGAAAGAAGGAGAGAATGCCCATGGATTATGCAAAGGAGAGCTTACGCCTGCATGGGGAATGGAAGGGAAAAATCGAGGTGACTGCCACAGTGCCTGCCAATGACAGACAGTCCCTGTCTCTAGCCTATACGCCCGGAGTGGCCCAGCCCTGTTTGGCTATTCAAGAAGATCTGAATAAAAGCTATGAGCTGACCCGGCGGCACAACTTAGTGGCCGTTGTTACTGATGGAACTGCCGTTCTGGGCCTGGGGGACATCGGCCCCGAGGCTGGCATGCCTGTGATGGAGGGCAAATGCGTATTGTTCAAGACCTTCGGCGGAGTGGATGCCTTTCCTCTGTGCGTAAAAACTAAGGATGTGGATGAATTTGTCCAGACCGTGTACAACATTTCCGGCTCCTTCGGCGGCATCAATTTAGAGGATATTGCCGCCCCCCGATGTTTTGAAATTGAGCGGAAGCTGAAAGAGAAATGCGACATTCCTGTCTTTCACGATGATCAGCATGGTACTGCCATTATTGTACTGGCTGGACTGACCAACGCCCTGCGGTTAGTGGGCAAGAAGAAGGAAACGGTCCGGGTAGTCTTCTCTGGGGCTGGATCTGCGGCCATTTCAATTACAAAATTGCTTCTGCTGGCCGGATTTACAGACATTACCCTGGTGGACAAATTCGGTGCGGTGTACGAGGGCTGTGACCAGCTCAACTGGGCCCAGCAGGAGATTGCCAAGGTGACCAACCGAGACAAGCGTCAGGGGACATTGGCTGATCTTATGAAGGGAGCCGATGTGTTTGTCGGTGTGTCTGCCCCTAACCTGGTTACACCGGAGATGGTATCTACTATGAATCAGAATGCCATTGTTTTTGCCTGCGCCAACCCCACTCCGGAAATTTTCCCGGAGGATGCCAAAGCAGGCGGAGCTCAGGTAGTGGCTACTGGGCGGAGTGACTACCCCAACCAAATCAACAACGTACTAGCTTTCCCTGGACTGTTCCGAGGCGCCCTGGACGTGCGGGCCAGCGACATCAACGAGGAAATGAAACTGGCCGCCGCGCAAGCCCTAGCCAGCTTGATCGCGGACGAGGACCTGACGAATGACTATATAATCCCGGAGGCGTTCGATTCCCGTGTGGGACCTGCCGTAGCCAGGGCAGTAGCCGAAGCGGCCCGGCGATCCGGGGTAGCGAGAATTTAAGGAGGGGGCGGGATGAGCGTATTTTTCTACTCTTAGAGCGGGATATGGTGGATTGGCTCATCATTCAGACTGCACCTGTTCTGCTGGGCGAAGGAATACCACTGTTTACTCAGAAAGAGAACTTAAAGCGGTTTCACCTAGAGGAAGTAAAGCAATATGGACAGTTTGCAGAGCTGATTTACAAAAAATAGGAAAAGAAAATGGGCTCTGTCCAACTGGACAGAGCCTTTTCTCGCCTACTTTTCAACCAAGATGATGTCCTCACCAAAACGCTTGACCGCCCCCCAGGGGATGACCTTATCCTCCTCGCGGCCCAGCAGGCCGAATAACCGCCGCCGGCCGGGAACCACCAGGGACCGAACCTGCCCGCTCTCCAAATCGACTTCCATGTCTCCTACATAACCGTACCGGGCGCCGTCTTCTACGCTGATGACTTCTTTGTATCTCAGCTCGGCAATTCTAGTCTCCATATTTATCCCCCCAATGTGTTCCATGTACTTCAAAATATGTGGGGGAGAGGCTGTCCTATTCCCTTTAAAGAAACCTTCATGAAATCTTAATCTTCCTCCTACTTTGTCCTTAAAGAAGGTTTGCTATATTTTTGGCAGAACAGATTGAGAGGAGGAGCGGGATATGGATTGGTTGTTTCCTACCGCTTTGGCCCTGACGGGCACAATGGGAGTATTGATGAGCGTATGGGGGTTATGGTATCTGATTTCTGGACTGACTTGCATAAGGAAGCCTTTAGACTACGGTTTTCATCCAGCTCACACAAAGTTTGCGGTTCTGATCGCCGCCCGAAATGAGGAACTGGTGATTGGCCCGCTGATTAACAGTCTGCTCACACAGGAATATCCAGCGGATCTGTATGACGTTTGGGTAATCCCCAACAACTGTACCGATAATACTGCCTTAGCCGCTCGGAACTTTGGGGCCAATGTTCTGGAATGTACAGTTCCCGTGAAGAGCAAAGGAGAAGTCCTTCGGTTTGCTTATAACCGGCTCCGGGGCCGGCAGTACGACGCATGGCTGGTGTTTGACGCAGACAACGTGGTAGACAGCCGTTTTTTAGCAGAAATGAACAATGCGCGGTTGGCCGGGGCCCAGGCGGCTCAAGGTTATCGGGACAGTAAAAACCCTTACGATACCGCTGTGTCCGGATGTTCCTCTATTTACTACTGGATGATGGACCGCTTCCATAATGGAGGCAAAGCTGGGTTAGGGGTATCCGCCATGATTGGAGGTACTGGCTTTATGGTAACTCAGAAACTGCTGGACAAGCTGGGCGGCTGGCACACTGCGACTATGAGCGAGGACTTAGAGGTTACTACTCAGGCCGTCTTAGCTGGGGAGCAGGTGGCCTATGTGCCCAAAGCCGTTACCTATGACGAACAACCCCTCACTTGGGAGCAGTCCTTTGCACAGCGCCGCCGCTGGTCCAGCGGTACCCTCCAGGTAGCACAGCGATATTTGCCCGCCCTGGGAGAGAAAATGGCTGAGCATCCCCGGCTGGTTCTCTTTGACTTCGAGGTAACGCTTCTCCTGCCCGCTTACCAGCTGGCCGCGCTGGCAGGACTGGTCTGCACCGCCCTCACCGCAGCACTGGGAGGAAGAACCCCGCTTCAGGCCCTGGCTTTGGCCGTTGCAGGAGTTTGTGGCAACATTGCTTGGGCCGCGTTTACTGCCACCGTTGCCGCAGGAATTGTGATTATCATGGAGAACAAGTGGGACCGACGGCTGTGGAAGGGCCTGTGTACCTACTGGCTGTTTCTCCTAACTTGGCTGCCTATTACTGCCGTTAGTTTCTGGAAAAAGACCACTGTTTGGGAAGAAATCCGGCACACGCGAACCATGGCGCCTCAACTGCCAGGAAGATAATCGGGAGTGGTCTTGACATTCCTGGACACACTTGCTATAATACCGCTCAATAGCACATGGCGGAATTGTTTCCGATGCAAACTGTGGAGGGAATTTGCTTGACAGCGGTCGTTTATCAGGAATTAAAGGTGCTTTGGGACTATATGCGACTGGATATGGAAATTCAGCCGGCGGACTGTATCATCGGATTTGGTTGTATCAATGACACAATTCCGGTTCGCTGTGCTCAACTCTATCGGGACGGTTATGCTCCAAAAGTACTGTTTACCGGCGGGCTGGGCCGCAATACCCTGGGCCGTTGGAGCCAGTCAGAAGCAGAACGCTTTGCCGCAGTTGCAGTAAAGCATGGCGTACCAGAGTGTGCAATTCTTTTGGAAAATCGCTCTACCAATTCGGCAGAAAATATACGATTTACGCGTGACATGCTGGAGGAAGCGGGACTAGCCCAAGGGCGGCTGATTTGTGTCCACAAGCCCTTCATGACGCGGAGGCTGTATGCAGCTATGGGGGTCTACTGGCCGGAGGCAGACGCCATGTTCACCTCACCCCAAATTACACTGGAGGAATATATTCGAAATTCCGTAGACCAGGGATTAACGGAGCAAAAAGCGATTGATATGATTGTGGGAGACTTTCAGCGAATCGAGGTCTATGCCCAAAAAGGCTACCAGATACCACAAGAGATTCCCTCTCGAAGCTGGGAAGCGTTTCACAGCTTGATCAAGCAGGGCTATACCAGTGAGCTTGTGGAAGCAATTTAATTATAGCGTTATAACGGTTCAGTGCCGCTCCAATGGAACGGCACTGTTTTTGTGTCCTAGGGCTTGTTTGAAACATGCCAATACGTCCAAACGGCACCCAATATGATATACAATTTTCAAAATATTCCAATCTCCCGAACAACAGCAGAAGCCAACAACAATCCGGCAGCGGCGGGAACAAAAGGCATAGAGCCTGGAGTATCTCGCCGCGCGGTGGAACCGGGACGGGTTTCGGAGGTCTCTGGTATCTCCAATTCCGCTGGGTACAGAGGAGCCGCAGGCAGCTCTGTGGAGTAGACCACCTTCAAGTGGTGGATGCCGCGTTTCCGCAGTTCTTTACGCATAGTGCGGGCTAACGGACAGCCCTGCGTTTTAGAGATATCGGTAACCACAAACGCAGAAGGATCAAATTTATTGCCAGTCCCCATGGCACTAATGATTTTTACCTGTAAAGCATTACACCTTGTCGTTAATTCCAACTTAGCAGTTACGGTGTCGATGCAGTCTACCACATAGTCGTACTGCGCCAGTTCCACGTCGTCTGCATTTTGAGGGAGATAGAACATCCGGAACGCCACCACGGCACAGTTCGGATTGATATCCCGAACCCGGTGGGCGATCACCTCTACCTTAGACTGGCCTAAGGTAGAGTGAAGGGCTGCAAGCTGCCGGTTCAGGTTACTTTCTGACACAGTATCATCATCATAGAGGTGTAAAGTGCCTACACCTGACCGTGCAAGAGCTTCAACACAATAACCTCCCACACCACCTACCCCAAAAACGGCCACTTTTGCGTTTTTCAGCCGCTCCAGCGGCTCATCTCCCACCAATAAGCGGGTGCGGATTAATTGGTCAGACATCGTGTGTACCTCAATTTCTGTCTAAATCAGCTGTTGAAAAAGTCCATGTTTCGTACAATACCACAGCAAAATACCGTGGCCAAGGCATGGAATCCGAGTTTGAAAATCCCACTCAGGGTAAAGGCGGCGGAGAAATAGAGTGTCTCCGGTGAGCAAAGCGGCAAAGGTGATGTGGTGTTCCTTTGTCATGGGATGTGAGGAGGTAATAAACCAATTTTCGTCTGTTTTTTCTACCAACAATTTCGCTTCACTCTCAGCCTTTTGCGGTTCTACAGGAACCAGTGTTTTGCCGCAGCAGGACACACCAGCTTCGGATGCGGCAGTGATCAGATTTCCGCAGTCGGGGCAGATATAAAATTTCAGTTTTTTCATATTTCCTCTTTCCTGTTCATTGGTGTCCAACTCGCCGGAGAGCAGTGCCTCCAGTTTAACACCCAGAACCCTTGATAATTCCGGGAGAAGGGACACGTCCGGACAGCCCAGACCACGTTCCCATTTGCTGACCGCCTTGTCGCCCACCCCGACAGCCTCAGCCAACACCTTTTGGGTCAGCCCCTTCTGGGTACGCAGAGCTCGAATCAGCCCGCCGGTTTTACTCTGGTCCATGTGTCCTCACCTCCTGAAAATAAGGTAACAGGTTTTCTGGGGAAAATCAATCGCCGCTCCGTAGAGTTTAGACCGTTTAAATGGTAAAAATAAATTCTAGTCCGGTCCAAATAGAAGCGTTCCTCGGCTTACTTCTGTTTATGAGAAAAACGCCTCTGCTGTTTACAGAGGCGTTTTCAATTATTTTACCAAGTAACTCATATCATACAGCCCAGGTTTTTCCACTCCGGAGATGAATTTTGCGGCCTCCAGCGCCCCTTGGGCAAAGATTTCCCGGGAGAGGGCGGTATGCTTGATTTCCATAATTTCGTCGTGTCCTGCGAAAATAATCTCATGCTCGCCCACAATGGTACCGCCCCGGACAGCGGAAATACCAATTTCCTTCTTATCACGAGGACTGCGGGTGGAATGGCGCTCATAGACGTACTCGGTCTTATGTCCGCAGGACTGCGCCGCTGCATTGGCAATCATTAGTGCAGTGCCAGAGGGGGCATCTACCTTTCGACGGTGGTGGCGCTCCACGATTTCAATGTCATAGCTGCCCCCTAGGACGGAAGCGGCTTTTTTCACTAGCTCCAGCAATACATTGATGCCCAGAGACATGTTGGCCGAGCGGAAAATTGGGACTTCCAAGGCGGCGGCACCCACTTGTGCCTCCTGATCAGGCGCATAACCAGTGGTGGCCAGAATCAAGGGAATTTTGCGGGTTTTGGCAAATTCCAGCAAGCCGTCCAAGGCGGCTGGAGAGGAAAAATCAATGATCGCGTCCGCCTCGCTGGTAAACTGAGCAGGGGAGGTATAAACCGGAAACTCCCGGTCACTGGTCCCTAAAATATCGAAGCCAGCGCACACCTCCACAGCTAGATCGTTGGCACACAACGTCTCTACCACCCGGCCCATATGACCGTTGCAGCCGGATATAATTATCTTTAGCATGACAAGGAAACTCCCTTTATATCAATTCAGTTTTGCGGGATTTACAGCAATCCCATCCGCTCCATAGAGGCCCGGAGTACAGCCAGATTTTTGTCCGAAATGTCACACAAAGGTAGGCGCAGAAGACCAGCTTCCATGCCCATCAGGTTCATTGCCGCTTTGATGGGAATGGGATTGACCTCACAGAACAGGGCGTCGATCAGGTCCATATACTTAATCTGGAGCTGAGAAGCGGCAGCAAAGTCATTTTCCAGACACAGATGGCTCATTTTAACCATGATCTCTGGAATAATATTGGAGGCCACCGAAATAACGCCCTTGGCGCCCAGCGCCATCATGGGGACTACCTGGTCGTCGTTGCCTGACCAGATGTAAAAATCCTCGGGGCAGAGGCAGCGTGTGTGCGCCAGTAGGGAAAAATTGCCGCTGGCCTCTTTCACACCGTTAATCTTCGGGTTGGCGGAGAGCACCTTGTAGGTGTCAGCGGTAAAAGACACGCCAGTGCGGCCGGGCACATTGTAAAGAATGATGGGCAGTTCAGTGCGGTCGGCAATGTACTCGTAGTGCTGAATCAGGCCGGTCTGGCTGGCCTTGTTGTAGTAAGGGGTGACATGAAGCAGGGCGTCTGCACCGGAGTCCTGGGCATGCTGAGACAGGTAGACAGCGGCGGAAGTATCATTGCTCCCCGCCCCAGCAATGACCTTTACTCGATGGTCTACACGCTTCACACAGAATTCCACTGCGGCAATGTGCTCCCGGATGGACATAGTAGCAGACTCGCCGGTGGTTCCGCAGACACACACCGCGTCTACACCCGCCTCAATTTGGGTATCGATCAACTTGCCAAAAGCATCATAATTGATGGTGCCATGCTCATCAAAGGGGGTGACTAAAGCAGGGCAAGAACCGGTAAATACAGGAGTTCTCATATTAAATGCACCCTTTCAAAAATCATCTGGAATTTCTAATACGATATAGGCACATAAAGCACCTTTTTGATCAGATTTAGGATAGTCATAAGCGGTACTGATAACTGCTTACTTATGGTCAATATAGCCCTCGGCGCACAGCAGTTCGGCCAACAGAACCCCGCCGCCCGCTGCACCCCGGAGGGTATTGTGGGACAGACCCACAAATTTGTAGTCGTATTGGCTGTCAGGACGGAGACGGCCAGCAGAGATAGCCATACCGCCCTCCAATTCCCGGTCGATTTTCGCCTGGGGGTGGTCGGGTTCTTCAAAATAGTGGATAAACTGCTTTGGGGCGGAGGGGAGGTCAAGCTCTTGGGCCCGACCTTTGAAGTTTTTCCAAATTTCCTTGATCTGCTCCTCAGTAGGCTTTTTCCCTTCTTGGAAACGGACAAAAACTGCGGCAGTATGGCCATCGGACACAGGCACCCGGAGACACTGGGTCGTAATGGCAGGACCGTCCGCCTTGACAATTTTGCCATTCTCAATGTGCCCCCACACCTTCAGCGGTTCCTGTTCGCTCTTTTCCTCTTCGCCGCCGATATAGGGGATCAGATTGTCCACCATCTCGGGCCAGCGTTCGAAGGTCTTGCCTGCGCCGGAAATGGCCTGATAGGTACAGGCCAAAACCGTGTCAACCTCGTACCCTGCTTTCATCAGAGGCGTGAGGAGAGGGGTATAGCTCTGAATGGAGCAATTGGACTTGACAGCGATAAAGCCCCGCTTTGTGCCCAGCCGTTTGCGCTGAGCGGGAATAATTTCGATATGGTGGGCGTTTAGCTCAGGGACTACCATAGGTACATCCTCTGTCCAGCGATTTGCGGAGTTGTTGGAAACCACAGGACACTCGGCTTTGGCATACCGCTCTTCCAGTGCCTTGATCTCCTCCTTTTTCATATCCACCGCACAGAAGACAAAATCTACCATCCCAGCAATTTTTTCCACATCGGCCTGGGCATCTAGGACAACCAGATTTTTCGCTTCATTGGGAATTGCCGTTTTCATTGCCCAACGTCCGGCAACTGCCTCATCATAAGTCTTGCCTGCCGAACGGGGACTGGCGGCCAGAACGGTGAGCTGAAACCAGGGGTGGTTCTCCATAAGGGTAACAAATCGCTGACCGACCATACCTGTTGCACCAATGATACCGACTTTATACTTTTCCATTTTCTATAACCTCCATCATCGCTCCAAAGCCATTTTATGCCCCATAAAAACGAAAATGAATTGGGGCAAAAGTGGGCTGGAGGAAAAAAATAAATCAGCGGCTTTTCAAGCGGCTGATTTTGTACTATAATGTCGGAGAGGGCAATTTGCCAAGGCAAGCCGCAGCCCTCTTTCTTTCCGCTATCCTACCATGTTTTCCAATCGGTTGTCAAGAGAATAAGTCCCAATTCTTTTCTGTGCGCCCTCCCGGAGCGCGGACAGGAATCACAAAGAGGACAAGCTGACCGAATTCGACCAATACCAGCAAAAGAAATGGAGTACATTTATGCACAAGAGAATGATAAAATTTGCCGCCGCTGCTCTGGCTCTGTGTCTGACATTTCCCACTGCAAGGGCAGTCAATACAAATCAGAACGGCGAGATGATGATTCGGGTTGGACTAGCCTCCACCAGCACCCACGTGCCAACGGGGGAACTGGAAGCAGCCCACCTTCAAAATGAATACGGGGCTGGCTACCGCTTCGGCTACTACGACAGCAATCTAAATTTTGTGGAGCTGGCCCGCACCGGCAGGGATGTGGAAAAGGCAGCGGTGTTGAAGACCGAGAACCTGTACTACGGCAAATCCTCGACACTGAATAAATATACCTACTCCACCTCTATCAGCAGTGATATTCTAGTCGGATGTGTCCACATCCAGCTTCCTGGAAACTATGGTTCCTATGCGGAAGCCGCTGCCGTTGCCGCCGGTTATGATAATGGATTCGTGGCCTGGATTGATGGACGGTATCAGGTCCGGGTAGGGGCCTACAGCACTGGAGCAGATGCCCGAGCGGCCCAGAGCGCACTTGGAGGCATCGGCAGTGTGGTGGGCACCAGCGCCTACGGCATGAGCGTGGTGGAAACAGGCACCAGCCGGGTACTGTTCCAGTATGACAATGGGGCTTCTGGGGCCTTGGCCATCCTGCCCGATGTTACCGGGGCGGAGGAGGTACAGACCTGGTTTTCCGGATTTAAATACCGGGGCGGTTTTCAGTATCAACGGCGCACCGGCGGTAACCTCACCGTGGTCAATGTGCTGTCTCTGGAAAACTACATCAACGGTGTTGTCTGTTATGAGATGGGTCGGGACTGGTCTTTGGAGGCGCTGAAAACCCAGGCAGTCTGCGCTCGCACCTATGTACTGAAAAATTTGGGAAAGCATGAGAGCAATGGCTTTGACATTTGTCCCTCTGACAGTTGTCAGGTCTACCATGGTATGGGCAGCGACCGGACCGACTGGGGTCCCAGCGAAACCAGTAAACGGGCTGTGGCCGAGACGGCCGGTATGGTAGTTAAGTACAACGGAAAGCTTGCAGAAGTTTTTTATGTCTCCAGTTTTGGCGGAGCCAGCGAGGATGCCAAAAATATTTGGGGAACAGACACCATCAGCGAGTACCCTTATCTCCGTGGCGTGGTGGATCCTTACGAAGCGGATTTGGACTCAGTTAACACCATGTCCCCCTGGACGGTGAACTACACCGCCGCCCAGCTAACCCAGCAGCTTCAGTCTCAGGGAATGGGGAAGGGAACCTCGGTATCTAGCCTAGAGCTGACCTATTCTCAACTTGGCAATGTGCTTCAAGTGGTGGTCCACTGGGCCAACGGTCAAAGCAATACCATTGGCGTTGACAAAATCCGCAGCCGGTTCAACGTTAGATCCATCCGATTTACCGTCAACGGGGTTGGGAGCAGTGGCTCCGGCACACCTGACACACCCGGGAACAGCAGTGAGGTCTATATTAACGGCTCTGCCATATCCGGGGTACTAAACGAAAAGTATGCTATCTCAAGTTCCGGAGCGGTGTCGAAAGTGGCGGAGAAGCCCTATGTCATCACCGGAACCGGCTCCATCTCCGCTATAGACTCCGGAAATAAGCCGAACAACACAACCGGAACACAGCCAGGGAGCGGGATCGTTACTGTCTCCGGAAGCACCTACACCTTTAATGGCGGCGGCTGGGGCCACCAAGTAGGTATGAGCCAGTTTGGAGCCAATGCCATGGCTCGCCGCGGCTTTACTTATGACCAAATTGTCACCTTCTATTTTCCCGGCGTTCAGGTTATCCACTATTAAGGCTGTTTGAATGAAGCCGCTAAAAGGATGTTTTATATTTGAAGACTTCTGATTTCGATTTTCAGCTTCCAGAGGAGCTGATTGCACAGACCCCGCTGGAGCGGAGAGACGCTTCCCGCCTGCTCACATTGGACAAAAACACTGGAACGGTGGAACACCACTGGTTCTACGACCTTCCTCAGATGCTTAGACCGGGGGACTGTCTAGTTCTGAACGATTCCCGTGTTCTCCCCGCTCGACTGATCGGCCATCGTCCTACCGGCGGAGCCTGTGAAGTACTTCTCCTTGTCGATAAAGGAGAAAATTTGTGGGAATGTTTGGTTCGCCCTGGACGCAAGCTGAAACCTGGAACCCAAGTGGTATTTGGGGACGGTCAGCTTACCGCAACCATTGAGGCGGAATTGGAGGACGGCAAGCGAGCAGTCCGGTTCCACTATCAGGGTATTTTTCTGGAGATTCTGGACCAGCTGGGCCGAATGCCTCTGCCGCCTTATATCAGGGCGGAACTGGAGGATCAGGAACGATACCAGACCGTTTACTCAAAAGTGTTGGGGTCTGCCGCAGCTCCCACCGCAGGATTGCATTTTACACCAGAACTGCTGAAACAGATCGAAGAAATGGGTGTAAAGGTTTGTTGCGTTACACTCCATGTGGGACTGGGGACCTTCCGTCCGGTGAAGGCCCAGGACATTCAGGACCACGAAATGCACTCCGAGTTCTGTATGATCTCTCAAGAGACCGCCAGCATTATCAACGAGACCAAACGCCGCGGAGGACGGGTAATCTGTGTGGGTACCACCTCCTGCCGTACTGTGGAGAGTTTCGCGGCGGAGGACGGGGCCATGTCGGAGCATTCTGGCTGGACTAATATCTTTATTTATCCAGGGTATAAGTTTAAAGTGATGGACGCGCTGGTAACCAATTTCCATCTGCCTCAGTCCACCCTGATTATGTTAGTGTCTGCCTTGGCCGGACGGGAATCCGTTCTTTCTGCCTACGAAACGGCGGTGCGGGAACGTTACCGGTTTTTCTCCTTTGGAGACGCCATGTTTATTTCGTGAAAGATATGTGGAGGAATTGTTTATCACCGGAACAGGATATTGGGGGACTATGATAAGTTTGATGATGTGGAAAAGCTGATTGAATTAATCAAAACTGGTGGCGTAGAGCGCAGTGATATTACAGGATTATCTTAATCAAAGAAAATGATAAAAGGAGTTTTTGCGTGTTTGAAGTGTTGAAAAAAGAGGGGAGAGCCCGCCGGGGAACCTTTACCTGTACACACGGCGTGGTCCAGACCCCAGTGTTTATGAACGTCGGTACCCAAGGGGCCATCAAGGGAGCAGTGTCTGCTCACGATTTGAAAGAGCTCGGCTGTCAGGTGGAGTTGTCCAATACCTACCACCTCCATCTGCGCCCTGGAGACAAATTGGTTCGTCAGATGGGCGGGCTTCACAAATTTATGAACTGGGACGGTCCCATGCTCACCGACAGCGGAGGCTTTCAGGTCTTCTCTCTGTCCGGATTGCGGAAAATCAAAGAGGAGGGGGTTACCTTCGCCTCTCACATCGACGGGCGGCGCATCTTTATGGGACCGGAGGAGTCTATGCAGATCCAGTCCAATCTGGGCAGCGACATTGCCATGGCTTTCGACGAATGTGTTGAAAATCCCTCCCCCTACGAATACGTGAAAGCCTCCTGTGAACGGACAGCCCGTTGGCTGGAGCGTTGTATTGCGGAACATGACAGACTGAATACTCTGCCAGACACAGTGAATCCTCAGCAGATGCTCTTCGGAATCAATCAGGGGGGGACTTTCGCCGACTTGCGGGTCTGGCATATGGAGGAAATTTCCAAACTGCACTGCGACGGCTATGCCATCGGCGGGCTGGCGGTGGGAGAACCGACTCAGGTGATGTACGACATCATCGACGCGGTTGAGCCCTATATGCCGCAGGATAAACCCCGGTATCTTATGGGGGTGGGTACTCCTTCCAACATCATCGAGGGGGTGGCCCGAGGAATCGATTTCTTCGATTGTGTTATGCCTGCTCGGAACGCCCGTCATGGAAAGCTATATACCTGGAGCGGTGCCATCAATATTAAAAATGAGAAGTACAAATTGGATGAACGCCCCATTGACCTGGAATGTGACTGCCCCGCCTGCCGTTCCTTTTCCCGCGCCTATCTCCGCCACCTGCTGACAGCGGGGGAGATGTTGGCTATGCGGCTGGCAGTGCTGCACAATCTGTACTTTTATAACCGGCTGATGGCCCTCATCCGAGAGAACATCGACAACGAAACATTTGAGAAATTCCGCTCCCAGTATTCCGGACTGCTGGAACGGCCTGCCCCATAAGAAGACTTTCAAAACGCAGAAATCACTCTGTTTCGATAAATTTGTCAAAAGGGCTTGTCAATTGAGGAAAAATCCGCTATAATATTTTTCACTGTGTCAAAAGGGAAACTGTTGACCGAGTGACTTTAGACTTTGGAGGAATATTTTATGGATCCTAGTTTTATTCTCATGATGTTACTGATGCTGGCCATGCTGTACTTCTTCATGATCCGTCCGGAGAACAAGCGGAAGAAGGACGCCCAAAATCTGCGCGACTCCTTGAAGGTGGGCGATGTCATTACCACCATTGGCGGCATTGTGGGCACCATTTGCAAGGTGGATGAGAACACTATCGTCATTGAGACCAGCGCCGACCGGGTTCGCGTGGAGTTCACGAAATGGGCCGTATCCAGCAAAAATGTAGCAATGGAGCAGAACGCCGGCTGACAAAGAAACAGGTATGTCTTTCCCCCTCTCCGCATAGGTTGTACCAAACCGTGGGAGAGGGTGTTTTTATGAAAAAGAAGGAGCGGCGTTCGGAGGAACTGGGCAGTCAGTGGCTTAACGCAATGTGCGAGGTACTCAAGGGCGGTGTACTGGCTGGAGTAACCACCATTCTGGCCCTGCTGGCCTGTTCAGCTCTGGTGTCTGCGGGAGCACTTCCGGTAAGCGCCATGTATGGCGCGGTACTGGCGGTTTGTGTGTTGGGCGCTATGATCGGCGGCATTTGGGCCGTCCGGCGAGTGGGCACACGGTCCCTGCTGGTAGGACTGGGTGTGGGGGCGGTACTGTTTTTACTGTTGCTCACCGCTGGACTGATCGTCTATAAGGGGGCCTCTGTCGCCAATGGAGGGACCGGGATTTTGTGCGCTAGCCTGTGTGGCGGAGCGATCCCCGGTCTGCTGGGAGGGAAGCCAAAGAAAAAACGTAGAAGATGATTGAAATTTTCCGGACATTGTGTTATAATAGCGGTCACTATGGCAGATTCTGCTGTAAGCAATCTAACAGGAGGAGAAATAAAATGAAACATATTCAGACTCTCAACGGGGCCACTTTGAAGGCCAGCGCCGCCAAGGGTGGCTGCGGCGAGTGCCAGACCTCTTGCCAGTCCGCTTGCAAGACTTCCTGCACCGTCGCCAACCAGAAGTGCGAGAACAAGTAAATTTGATCGCAGAAGGGCAGGTGCGCAGCGCCTGCCCTTTTGTTGTTCAGACATTGGATGGGAGGAGACAGATTGAATTTTATTGGGGATCTTCCGATGAGTAACGGACTAACCGGCGTTTTTCTCGATGTCCTAGTGCTCAGTGGTTCAGCCCTAGCCCGGACCGATTCAGAAAGACGGCTGGTTGTCTGGTTGGCCGAAAAAGATCAGAGCCGGATGGGATATGGCGCAATTGGGTTTGATCTTACCGAAATGCCCTGGGCCTTGGCTACCTTTGAGGCGGATAAAAATTTTTTACTCCAGGCTGTTGCGGCGGCCCGGGACCGGCTCAACTGGGAAAAGCTGGACTACCGCCCCGATGAGGAAATGCTGTATCCCTGTCTGGATCGCTTTTCTCAATTGATTTCCGGTTTTTCCCAAATCCAGCCGGGCGCGTTAGAAGAATGGCTGGCTGAATCGGACGCCTCTGACCCGGTGATGTCCGGGTTTCCCAGATGTCCCAAGCATCAAACTTTGCTCTCAGTCTTTGGATGCCACATCTGCAACAATTAAAAAGGAGAACATAACATGACAACGGTACATACCTTTACCGCCCTGGGTCAATACCTGGCGGCGGACATCAACAGTGGGGCGGTCCACGTTTTGGACAGGCTGACCTACGATTTATTAAATATTTTGCCCGAGGAGGCGATAGGGGAGGGGAGGATCCCCCAGGAGCTGGTAGATCACTTGCCACAATATGACCCCGCTGAACTGGAAGAAGGCTGGCAGGAACTGCGGGTCTTGCAAAATGCCGGACTACTTTTTACCTCCGACGACTATCTGGACCCAGAGACGGCAATGGAACTTCCCAAGGCTGCGGTGGTGAAGGCTCTGTGCCTCCATGTGTCCCACGACTGTAATTTGAGATGTCAGTATTGTTTTGCCTCTACTGGCGATTTTGGCACCGGACACCGGATGACTATGGATTTTGATACCGCCAAAAAGGCCATTGATTGGGTAGTGGCCAAGTCGGGTAAGCGGAGAAACATTGAGGTGGACTTCTTCGGAGGTGAACCACTGATGGCAATGGACACGGTGAAACGGACAGTGGAATATGCCCGATCTCAGGAAAAAGAGCATAACAAGGTATTTCGCTTTACAATCACAACCAACGGAATTTTGCTGGACGACGAGACCATCGACTACATCAATCGGGAGATGTCCAACGTGGTACTCTCACTGGACGGACGGCAGGAGGTCAACGACAGAATGCGTCCGACGGCGAACGGCAAGGGTAGCTTTGAGATCATCGTTCCAAAATTCCAGAAACTTGTGGCCGGACGCGGCACAAAGGATTACTACGTCCGGGGCACCTTCACCCGGGAAAATTTAGACTTCACTCAGGATGTCCTTCAAATGGGAGACCTGGGGTTCCGCCATGTTTCGGTGGAGCCGTGCAGCGGACCTGCCGGCGACCCCTTCGCAATTCGAGCCGAGGATCTGAGCAGAGTAGGGGAGGAGTATGAGGAATTGGCCCAAGCTTTGATGGACCGTAAGGACATCAACTTCTTCCACTTTAACGTGGACTTGGCCCAAGGCCCCTGCGTCATCAAGCGCCTTCGAGGCTGTGGGGCAGGCTGTGAATATGTTGCGATTACTCCCGACGGCGACATCTATCCCTGCCACCAATTTGTTGGGAAAGAGGAGTTCCGCATGGGGAGTGTCCACGACGGATCTTTCGATATGAACATCTCCGGACAATTTGCCCAACAGAATATTTATACGCGTCCAGCCTGCCGGGACTGCTGGGCACGCTTCTATTGCAGCGGCGGCTGTTCTGCGTCAAATTTGCTTGTCCATGGCGACATAACACGCTCAAATGAGGTCGCCTGTGAGATGGAGCGCAAACGTCTGGAATGTGCAATTGCCCTGAATGCTATTTCGGCGGGGATTGGTGCAGTGCCGAATACAGGATGTTATAATACAGATTGTAATCTTTGTGGACATTGACAGTTCAATCAGTTGCTCTGTTTTAGAAGAAAAAAGTTCTCAAAAACGTCGTTTTTAGTATGCCGGAGCCCACGAAAAAGGTTCCGGCACACATTCAGTTTCACAGTTTACATAATTCAGTTTACATAATAATACGATGAAATTGGCAAAAACGGAGAAAATCACCAAACCCCCTTGCGAAAAAGGCCGGGACGCGGTATAGTAATACCAGAAGAAAAAGAGTTGCTCCTTTCACTTCTATTCCCTCCTCTGCCTTCATAGTCTGTTGTTGAGGTGACGGCTGTGGGAATGAGGATTCAAAAAAAATGGGACTTGCTGTCAGAACAAGGCGGCACCCTAGCGATACTAAGTATCGCGTTTCTGGCCGGCGGAATACTGGGCGGTCTGTTCGCTGCCCTCTCTGGCGGAACCGGTGGGGATGAGCTGAGCGGCTATTTATCCAGCTATCTGGCGCTGGCGGAGGAGGGAGAGCTTCCTCAGGAACTGTGGCCCCTGCTCTGGGGGCAGGTCAAATATCTGTTGCTTGCTCTCCTATTGAGCCTGACGGCCCTGGGTATTGTGGGAATCCCGATGTTATTTGGGGTACGGGGGTTTTTCCTCTCCTTTCCAGTGGCCTGCTTCTGCCGGGTATTCGGAGGACGGGGTATGTTCCCTGCGTTCATCCTATTTGGTCTGCCCGCCCTGCTATGGGTGCCCGCGTTGTTTGTTATGGGGACATCTGGTTATCTTTCCGCCCGGCAGCTGTTCCACAGATCAATGGGCGAGGGCCGCGGTGGTTCTCTGTTAAACGGAGCTTTCTGGTGTCAGGCAGGCGTGTGTGTGAGCCTGGGTCTGGCGGCAGGACTGTTGGAGCACTGGATCGTTCCTGTGCTGCTGCGTGCGGCGGCCCGCGTGGTCCTGTAACCTTGAGGGAGGGAGTGGTAAAAGTGTCTGAGCTTCTGTCGGTCTATGAGGATTTTCTAAAAAGCGAAAAACAGGCGTCCGCAAACACGGTCAGCTCCTATCTTCGGGACATCAACCAGTTTGCCGCAGCTATGGAAGGAAAATCGGTTGACCTCACCCAGGTAGCCGCCCCAGATGTGGAGGAGTATGCCAACGCCTTGGTCAAACGGGGTAAGTCCCCCGCCACGGTGACCAGATCCGTGGCCTCCATCAAATCGTTCTACAGCTGTCTAACAGTGAAGGGGTATGTGGATCAGAATCCGGCCAGGGGAGTGGCTCCGGTCCGAGTAGAACGCAAACTCCCGCAGGTACTCACCAGCAAAGAGGTGGAGCTGTTTTTGGAACAGCCCGAATGCACCGACCCCAAAGGTTATCGAGACAGGGCTATGCTGGAACTGCTCTACGCCACTGGAATTCGAGTCAGTGAGTTAATTGATCTGGATGTGGACGACCTGAATCTACCCGGCGGCGTATTGAAATGCTTCAGCAAGGGCAGGGAACGCATTATCCCACTGTACCCCACAGCTATTCGTGCCTTAGGGGAGTATATCAATCAGGTCAGGCCCCAACTGGTGGACGCGGTGAATGAAACCGCCCTGTTCGTCAACATGAACGGCGAGCGCATGAGCCGCCAGGGCTTTTGGAAACTGATTAAATATTATCAAGAGAAAGCTGGAATTCAGAAAGATATCACTCCACACACACTTCGCCATTCCTTTGCGGCTCACCTATTGGAAAACGGAGCTGATCTTCGTTCGATTCAGGAGATGCTAGGCCATGCAGATATTTCTTCCACACAAATTTATTCCAGACTGATTAACCAGAAGATTAAAGACGTATACCAAAAGGCCCACCCCCGGGCTTAGAGATAAGGAGAGCTTTCAATGACAGATCAGGAACTGCTTCAAGCAATCGGTCAGGTGGTAGAGACCAAGCTGGAACCTATACGTCAGGAGATCTGTGGTTTAAAAGAGGATTTCCAGTCTTTGATTGGTGATGTTCAGGTGATTCAAAACAAGGTCGAATATTTAGAAAACACAGTTAATAGACTAGACGCCAAGGTAAGCGGTCTTGAGAACCAGATGAGAGAAATGGATGATAAGCTGCTCAGTGTCAGAGTGTGCATTGATACCGATTTGAGTCGGACGTTGTCTCTTCTGTTGGAGGGACAGCAGGCACTGTGGGACCGCTTTGTTCCGCAGGAGGAATATGATTCCCTGGAGCACCGAACGGAGATTCTTGAGCTGACCGCGAAGCGCCACAGCCAGGAAATTCGGGAACTTCGGAAATTGAAGTTTGCTTGATAGAAACATATACGGCCCGCACAGCCAAGCCTTTGCTGTGCGGGCTTTTCCCTGTTGTTTAGATTGAATTTTTCAGGAGAATATGGTAATATACTTAGATGTAAGAAAATAATGGAAGGAGGACACACCATGTCCACCATGTCTGAATATCTGGAAACCCTTCGTGGCCGTTCCATCGCCGTAATCGGTATGGGCGTAAGCAACACACCGCTCATCCGTATGATGCTGCGTGCAGGTTTGAAGGTAACTGTCTGTGATAAGTCTCCACGAGAACGGGTGGAAGAGTTGGCTTCTGAGCTGGAGAGCTTGGGCGCCAAGCTGAGGCTAGGGCCTGACTATCTGGCCAAGATTCACAAAGCCAGCCTTATTTTCCGCACCCCTGGCCTCAGTCCCAATACCCCGGAACTGTGTAAGGCCGTGGAAGGGGGCAGTACCCTCACCTCTGAGATGGAACTGTTTTTCCAGCTCTGCCCCTGCAAGATCGTTGGAGTGACCGGCAGCGACGGCAAGACCACCACCACCACCCTCATCAGCGAATTTCTGAAAGAAGCGGGTAAAAATGTTTACCTTGGAGGAAATATTGGAAAGCCCCTTCTCCCTGATGTAGACGGGATTACTCCAGAAGATGTGGTTGTGGTGGAGCTATCCTCTTTCCAGCTGATGAGTATGGATCGCAGTCCGAATGTAGCAGTGTTCACCAACCTCTCTCCCAACCACCTGGACTATCACCATACGATGGAAGAGTACACGGAAGCCAAACTGAACATCTTCTGTCATCAAAAACCGGAAGACCGGGCCGTCTTCAACTATGACAACGACATTACCCGTTCGCTATCCAAGGCCGCTGTGGGCAGAACCATGCTGTTTAGCCGAAAACAGAGGCTGGAGGAAGGTGTATATCTTCGGGACGGCGCAATCTGGCTGACCAATGACATGGGGAGCCGGGAGGTTCTGCCTCTGGAGAATATCCATATCCCCGGTGTTCACAACATAGAAAACTATATGGCCGCAATTGCGGCAGTGGACGGCATCGTACCGGACAAATGTGTCCGGGCAGTGGCTCAGCGGTTTACCGGGGTAGAACACCGTATTGAGCTGGTCCGGGAACTGGATGGGGTAAAATACTACAACGACTCCATTGGAACCAGCCCCACCCGGACCATGGCATGTTTGGATTCCTTTGAACAAAAACTGATTCTCATCGCTGGAGGTTATGATAAGGGTGTTCCGTTTACACAGCTGGGGGTGGAGATTGTCCGGCAGGTGAAAACGCTGATTCTCACCGGCGATACTGCCCCCGCCATCAAGAAAGCGGTAGAGGAGGCAGAAGGGTATTCTGCCAGCGGCTTGACACTGATTGAAACCGAAGATTTGGCCGCCGCCGTTTCCTCCGCTCGGAGCGCAGCCCAGAAAGGCGATGTTGTGGTACTGTCCCCAGCCTGTGCCGCTTTCGACCGGTTCAAGAACTTCATGGAGCGTGGAAAGGTGTTTAAACAGCTGGTGAACGAACTATAAAACAGAACAGCAAAACACAAATAGAAGACAGGATTGAAGCGAAATGAATTTACAGATCAACGAACGCGTTAAGGCCCTGGGCGCTCAGGCTCAAGGCCAGCTTACAGATGAATTTGCCCGTATTGATGCCGTTGCAGAGGAAAACACAGCCAGGGTACTGGCTGCATTCCAAAAGCATCGGGTCGCCGACGGCTATTTTGCCGGAACCACCGGTTATGGATACGACGACTTGGGCCGGGATCAGCTGGACAAGATTTATGCAGATCTTTTCGGTACAGAAGCCGCTCTGGTCCGCATCCAATTTGTCAATGGCACCCATGCCATTGCCTGCGCTCTATTTGGTGCACTAAAAGCGGGGGACGTGCTGGTGTCTGCGGTAGGCGCACCCTACGACACACTGTTGGGTGTAGTAGGCGCTGTGGATAAAGGCCCCGGTTCACTAAAGGACTACGGTGTGGAGTACCGGCAGGTAGAACTTCTGGACAACAAGCCGGACCTGGAGGGGATAGCCAGAGCGGCAGCGGACCCTTGTGTGAAGGCGGTACTCATCCAGCGTTCAAAAGGGTATTCCACTCGGGCATCCCTGTCGGTTGAGGAGATTGGGGCGATATGCGGCGTGATCAAGAACGCAAACCCCAATGCCGCAATCCTGGTGGACAACTGCTATGGCGAGTTTGTAGAGCCGCTGGAGCCGACCCATGTTGGAGCTGACTTAGTAGTCGGCTCACTGATTAAAAATCCCGGCGGCGGGCTGGCCCCCACTGGAGGCTATATCGCTGGCCGGAGAGACTTGGTTGAGGGCGCGGCTATGCGGCTTACAGTACCAGGAATCGGCGGGGAGTGCGGATGTACCTTGGGACAAAACAGGCTTCTTTATCAGGGGTTGTTTCTGGCCCCTCACACGGTAGCCCAGGCGGTTAAGACTGCTGTCTTTGCTGCCAAAATCATGGAACTGCTGGGCTATGAAACGGAGCCCCATTCCTCGGCGGTCCGCCGTGACATTATTCAAATGATCCACATGCACCAACCGGAAGCCCTGCGCAAATTCTGTAAGGGAATTCAGTTTGGCGCTCCGGTGGACTCCTACGTCACTCCGGAGCCCTGGGATATGCCTGGCTATGACTGCCAGGTCATCATGGCCGCTGGTGCCTTCATTCAGGGGGCGTCAATCGAGTTGTCCGCTGACGCCCCCATGCGTGAACCATACACCGTCTACCTCCAAGGTGGGCTGACTTTTGAGTCTGGAAAGCTTGGGGTGCTTCTGGCTGTTCAGGAATTGCTGGGTTGATCTGTCAAAATACATTTTCTTCCGAGGGATTAACAAAGGTGAAACGATTCTATGAAAAATCAAAATAGGAAACCGTATCACATTACACTCAGCATTATCGCCTGGGTCTTGTGTGCATTGACATCTGCTTTTGGCTACAGTTTTTTAAGCGGTATGGACTGGTCGTTTGCAACCAGATTTTATAATTATGATGGCTCCAATTTCAGTATCTTGGCTGATTATTGAGTTGCTCCGAAAAGAAAAGTAACCGATCAACGTATAGGTCAAGCCGCCGGACGAATATCCTGACCCATAGGAGGTGAGGGTATGGGACCATGGCGTCGAGAGCTGATGCGGTGGATACGCCGGCCGGCGGTCCGTCCCATGTGGAGAGGGGAGCGGCGCCCTATGGAGTGCCGTCACCCCGCATTGCTCACTTTGGCCGTGGCCCTGGTGGTAGCCGGTACGATCATCGGCGTGCTGGAAGCCAAACTACGACCTATGGTAGCGAAGATTGCCACAGCCCAGGCACAGAATACCATGACCACCGTGGTGGAACATGCGATTTCCTCCGGACTTGTAGAGCGTCAGGTCAGCTACAACGAGTTTGTTACTATCCAGAGGGATGAGGGAGGGGCTATCACTGCACTGACTACCGACATGGCCCGAATAAATCTGCTCCGGGGAGAACTCACTACCGCTGTGTTGGAGTCGCTGGAGGGAGTGGATGTGTCGGTTATTCAAATTCCGCTGGGCAGTCTCTTTAATCTGGAGCCTCTTTGGGCAAAGGGCCCATCCATCAAGGCCAGAGCTTTGACCGTTGGCACTGTACAAGCGGAGTTTGACAGCCAGCTTACTTCCGCCGGAGTCAATCAGACCCTGCACCGGATCTGGATGGAGGTATCGGCCCCTATGACGATTTTACTTCCAGGTGGAGCGGTGGATACCGAAATCCAAACCCGGTTGTGTGTGGCCGAAACGGTAATTGTCGGCCAGGTGCCAGACACCTATTTACAGCTGGGCCAGCCGTGAACAAAGGAGAGGACCACAACATGTTAGCAGTTGTGTGCGATGTATGGGACTACGGAACTGAAATGGTCCCACTGGGAGTGACCGCTCTGCTGGTTTTTCTGTTGTTCTGCCCCGCCAGACAAAGCCGGCTTCGCGGACAAGGTTTGATCAGTTCTGGACTGAGGGAAATAACTATGGCTCTATTTGTGGTTTACTCCGCCGGTCTGGCGGCGCTGACCCTGTTTCCAGCTAACTTGTGGTCCTATGTGTTCGACTGGCTTTTCCGGCATAAGACCTGGGAAATAATATGGAGTGACTGGTCTCTTCTCAGTTTCTATCCTGCCTGGGAAGAGACTGCCGCCAATTTTGCGTATCTGCCCCAAATATTTGCCCCCTTTGAAGAGATCTGCCGCGCTTTGCGCACTTCCAGCTATTGGCTCTGGTTTATGCTTCTGGGTAATATTATCATGTTCATGCCCATCGGCTTTTTTCCCGCCCTGCTGTGGCGGGGATGGCGGTGGTGGAGAGCTCTGCTGACAGGCTTCAGTACCTCGGTCTCAATCGAATTGATTCAATTTTTCATTGGCCGCAGTACCGATATTGACGATGTGATTTTGAACACAGCAGGTACTTTGTTTGGTTTCTGGATGTTCTGGCTTCTGCGGGCAATCTTTCCCAATTTTACGGAAAAATTTCATTGTCAACCCAAAGGAGGGTACTACTATGGATGAATTTGCGGAAATAGAAGCTCTGTGCCGGGAGCTGATCCAAGCTGGCTACGAGTATTATGTGCTGGACAAGCCCACCATGTCTGACTATGAATACGACCATAAGCTCCGCCGCCTGGAAGATCTGGAGGCGGCCCATCCGGAGGCCGTCACACCAGATTCCCCCACCCAACGGATTGGAGGACAAGCCCTGGAATCGTTTACCCAAGTAACCCATCAGGTACCGTTGGAGTCCCTCCAGGATGTTTTTGACTTTCAGGAGCTGGAAGCCTTTGACCAACGGGTAAAGGGTGCTGTTCCCAATGCGGAATATGTAGTAGAACCCAAAGTGGATGGCCTATCAGTGGCACTGGAGTATTTAGATGGCATCTTTGTCCGGGGCGCCACCCGTGGGGACGGTCGGGTAGGGGAGGACGTTACCGAAAATCTGCGTACAGTCCGTTCTATCCCCTTGAAGATTCCAGATGCTCCATCTCGGCTGATTGTCCGCGGCGAAGTGTATATGCCCAAAAAAGTATTCCACACCCTAAACGAGGAACGGGAACGCAGGGGAGAGGCTTTATTCGCCAATCCTCGAAATGCTGCGGCTGGTTCTCTGCGGCAATTGGACCCAAAAGTCGCCGCCGCCCGAAAACTGGACATTGCAGTATTCAATATCCAGTGGACGGAGGGTTCTGACTTTTCCACCCATGTGGAAACACTGAAATACTTGCGGGACAAGGGATTTAAAGTAATTCCACATAACAGCTGTTCTCAGATTTCTGAGGTAACCGAGGGAATTCAGGAGATTGGGGAGCACCGGGAACGTTTTCCTTTTGATATTGACGGAGCGGTAATAAAGGTAAACGACTTGTCACAGCGTACAACGCTTGGCTCTACTGCGAAATTCCCCCGCTGGGCCGCTGCATATAAATACCCCCCTGAGGTCAAACCCTCTCAGGTGGTGGATATCGTAATTCAGGTGGGCCGTACCGGTGTTTTGACGCCCAAGGCCGTCCTGTCTCCGGTGCGGCTGGCGGGCACCACCGTTACCAACGCCACCCTCCACAATCAAGATTTTATTACTGAGAAAGATATCCGAATTGGCGACACCGTTCTGGTCCGCAAGGCAGGGGAGATTATCCCGGAAGTGCTATCTGTTGTCATGGACAAACGACCCGAGGGAACGCAGCCCTATTTTCTTCCCCAGACCTGTCCTGTGTGTGGGGCCCCAGTGGAACGGGAGGAGGACGGCGCCCACACTCGCTGTACTGGCGCGGAGTGTCCTGCCCAGCTGCTGCGTAATCTGGCCCACTTCGCCAGCCGGGACGCCATGGACATTGACGGTTTGGGGATTGCTGTAGTAGAAAATCTAGTGAAAGCTGGGCTGGTAAAAACACCAGGAGACCTGTATTTTCTCAATGAAGACGATGTGGCCCAGCTGGAGCGAATGGGCAAAAAATCTGCGCAAAACCTCATGACTGCCCTTGAGAAGTCCAAGGAACAGGACCTGTCCCGGCTGATTTTTGCCTTTGGGATCCGTCAGGTAGGCCAGAAGGCCGGTAAGATTTTGGCCGCACGGTTCCACACCCTGGACGCTCTGCAAAACGCCTCTCTGGAGGAGCTGACCGCAGTGGATGATATCGGCGAGATTACCGCCCAAAGCATCCTGGACTGGATGTCCAGTCCCCAGAGCCGGCATTTGATCGACCGGTTAAGAGAGGCAGGCGTCAATATGGCTGCGGCAGAACAGGGGAGCGACCAACGTTTTGCCGGGATGACCTTTGTACTCACCGGTGCACTGGAAAAGTTTACCCGAGACGAAGCAGGGGAGATGATCGAGTCCCGTGGTGGAAAATCCTCCGGCTCGGTATCCAAAAAGACGACCTATGTGGTAGCCGGGGAGGCGGCTGGCTCCAAACTGCGGAAAGCTCAGGAATTGGGCATCCCGGTCTTATCGGAAGACGAATTTTTGGAGTTGCTGAAATAGGGGAGAGGTGTTCCATGAAAAACGGTTATCTCTATATCGCCGTGGCGGTGGTGATGTTTACTTCTTTCGAGGTCGTACTGAAGTTTATTGCTGGACAGATCAATCCAGTCCAACTGACCCTGTGCCGGTTTGCTATCGGATTTGTGTTTCTGCTTCCAGTGGCTCTGCACAATCTGAAAAAGCGTGGAAAGCAGCTGGACAGAGGGAGTATGGCTTATTTTGCCCTGCTAGGGCTGATTGGTATTGCCTTGTGCATGCCAATTCTGCAAATGGCAGTAAGCTACACAAATTCCTCCGTAGCAGCAGTCATGTTCAGCTGTAACCCGGTGTTTGTAACCTTTCTGGCCTTTTTCCTTCTGAGCGAGCCCATCAAAAAACGGCACATCGCTGCCCTCACACTGGAGGTTCTCGGCACTTTGGTCATCATCAGCCCTTGGGACACAAAACTAAATATGACAGGTGTATTTCTGGCTCTGTTGTCCACTTTGCTATTTTCTTTATACGGCGTGTTGGGGAAACGGAAGGTAGCGGAGTTTGGTGGGGCAGTGGTCACCTGTTTCAGCTTTTTGTTTGGTAGTTTGATTGTGCTGGCCTTCATCTTGCTTACCCACATCCCGGCGGCAGCTCAGTTGTTCCATGGAATGGGGCTGGACGGTTTTGCCAATATTCCGATCCTGGCTGGGTATACTCTGACTAACTTGCCCTATGTACTGTTTGTATCCGTTGGAGTGGCAGGAATTGGGTTCTGTGCTTATTTTTTGGCGATGGAATATCAGCCAGCTAGTGTGGTATCTCTGGTCTATTTCTTCAAGCCAGCCTTGTCGCCGGTTTTGGCCTGGGTGGTACATGGCGAAGAAATTTCTCAGAGCATGTTAATCGGCGTTGTTCTGATCGTCACTGGTTCCCTGTGCTCCATCATTCCAGGTATTTTGGAAACTAAGCGAACAAAAGGGTAAAACACTCTTGACTTAAAGGATACTTTATGTGGTATAGTTCTGATATAACTACTTATGGAGGAGACGCAACTATGGAGAAAGCAAAGGTTTATTTTACTGATTTTCATACCCAAGCTTTTGGCGACAGCCTGCCTACCAAACTGAAAAAGTTGGTGAAGAAGGCTGGGATCCAGGACTTGGATCTGGACGGAAAATTTGTAGCCATTAAAATGCACTTTGGTGAACTGGGCAACATCAGCTATCTGCGGCCTAATTATGCACGGGCGGTGGTGGATGTGGTTAAGGAGCTGGGCGGCAAACCGTTCCTAACTGACTGCAACACCATGTATCCCGGCAGCCGGAAGAATGCGTTGGAGCATCTGGAGTGTGCATGGCAAAATGGCTTTACCCCACTAACGGCAGGCTGTCCCATCCTCATTGGTGATGGTTTGAAGGGCACAGACGATGTGGAAGTCCCTGTAGAGGGCGGCGAATATGTGGAAAAAGCCAAAATTGGCCGGGCTGTGATGGATGCCGATGTATTTATCAGCTTGACCCATTTTAAAGGTCACGAGATGACCGGCTTCGGCGGCGCCATCAAAAATATTGGTATGGGATGTGGTTCCCGTGCGGGGAAGAAAGAGCAGCATGCCAGCGGCAAACCCAAAATCAATGTAAATGCCTGTCGGGGTTGCATGCGCTGTCAAAAAGAGTGTGCCAACAGCGGGTTGGTTTTTGACGAGCGGACCAAAAAAATGCACGTCGACGACATCCATTGTGTTGGGTGCGGCCGTTGTCTGGGGGCCTGCAACTTCGACGCTATCTATTTTGAGAGCGACAACGCTCAGGCGGCTCTAAACTGCCGCATGGCAGAATACACTAAGGCGGTGGTATCGGGACGTCCTCAGTTCCACATCTCGTTGATTGTGGATGTATCTCCCAATTGTGACTGTCATGGAGAAAATGATGTACCCATTTTGCCCAACATTGGCATGTTTGTCTCCACGGATCCCCTAGCCCTTGACCAAGCCTGTGTGGATGCCTGTATGGCCGCTGAACCTATGCCTGGCAGTCAGCTGGCCAGACACCTGGCCGACCCTGAATTCCATGATCACCATGACCACTTTACCAACTCCACCCCGGAATCGGAGTGGCGGAGCTGTCTGGCCCATGCGGAGAAAATTGGGTTAGGCACCCGAGCCTATGAGCTGATTAAAATGTAAAGGAAAACCGCCTGTCAAATTGATAGGCGGTTTTCTCAATAAATTATTGAGATTCGGTCTCTTTTTTGGGTTTTTTCTGCTGACGCACATTACCCAGTGGGTTGGCCTTTGCGGCCGTGCGCAGGTCCTCATTGTCTACATGAGTGTAAATTTGAGTGGTATTCAGGTGGTCGTGACCCAAAACCTCCTGAAGCGTTCGTACATCCACACCATTCTGAAGCATTAGGGTAGCCGCAGTGTGCCGCAATTTGTGAGAGGAGTATTGTGTACTGTCCAACCCAGCGGCGGCCAGGTGTTTTTTTACCAATTTATGGACCGCCGCTGTGGAGATACGCCGCCGATTTTGGAGTGTAACAAAAAGAGCATTCTGATCCACCAATGTCAGGGAATCTCGCTCGGTCATCCAGTTTTCCAGAGCCTGCTGGCAGGCGTCGTTCAGGTACAGCATCCGTTCCTTATTACCCTTACCCAACACCCGAAGCTGGTCACCTCGAACATCTGTCTTGTTTAGCCCCACCAGCTCAGAAATACGCAGGCCGCAGTTGAGGAATAGAGTCAGGATACAGTAGTCTCGGCTGGAATTTTTTCCTTCAACACTGTCCAAAAGATCCATACTTTCCTCTAAATTTAGATATTTTGGCAAGGTTTTCTTTAGTCTAGGGGAATCTAGGTCTTGAACTGGATTGGTTTCCAACAGTTTGGCTTTGTTGGTCAGGTACTTATAAAAAGACCGGATGGTAGCAACCTTGCGGGCTCGGGATGTGTTGTTCAGGCCGCGGTCCCGGGACAGGTAGTTCATGTAGGAATAGATATCGGTCAAGGTGATATCACGAATCAGACCCAAATCGACATCCGCGATGGAGATGTCATCCAGAGGAAGATCCTTGGAGACCAGATTTTTATTTTGCTTGAGAAAACGGAAAAAGTTTCTTAGGTCCAAATAATACTCATCAACCGTTCTGTGGGAATGTCCTTGAATGGTTTCGTGATAAACCAGGAAATCCCGCAGGATGGGCGGCGCTTCGGTACGATAGTCCATAAACGGGCCGGAATCCCAAATTCAGGTGTTTAACCTCCACTCAGGTAAACAAAATTTTTATTTTGCTCACCTAACACCGTGGACTGAATCGGCGTCCGACGCCCCTCCTTTCGATCTATTCCAAGTCATGGTGTATTCTATTTCTGATGTTTGCAGGTCAATCTGTTCCGTATCAATCCGGAATCCTCGGTTAAGGTAAAACGACACTGCGGCTGTGTTCTGTTTATAAACGCGCAAGCATAGATTCTGTTGAGTCTTTTTGGCGCAGTCGAGCAGTTGACTGCCAATCCCGCTGGCTCTGACTGGGCTGGCAACAAATATCCCTGCGATATAGTTGTCTATTATCCCAACAAAGCCGTTAATTCCATCTTCATATGAGACGTAAACTTCTGCCTGAGGAATCATAGCTTTTACAGTGTCAAAGCTATTCCGCCAAAATCCTGGGTCAACAAAATGATGGGCCTCTATATTAGCATTTAGCCAGATCAACATAACATCTTCTAAATCGTCCGTTTGAAATCTTCGAATCATGGTCTTTCTCCTGACAGTTCATTTCATTATATCACAATTGTCGGCTTAAAACAATGGCAAACCGGAGACAGAACCTATCTGTCTCCGGTTAGTATAGAATTACATGTGGGCCCGATGGTACACCTTTTTCCCTTTTTTAACCATCAGTCCATCTCCGGAAAGCATTTCCGCTGTAACGCTAGCCGCAGCGTCCTCTACTTTCTTGCCGTTGACCTCTACCCCGCCCTGTTCTACCAGACGGCGGGCCTCCTTTTTAGAAGGCACCAGCTTGCATTTGACCATCAGGTCCAGCACACCAATCGCTCCATCGGTGAGATCCTCGGTGGAAAGCTGGGTGGCAGGCACATTGGACATGTCACCGCCGCCTACAAACAGGGCCTTAGCGGCATCCTGGGCCTTAATGGCCTCTTCCTCTCCGTGGACTAGCTTGGACAATTCAAAGGCCAGAATTTCTTTGGCCGTGTTGAGCTGACTGCCTTCCCACTGGTCCATCTCGTCAATCTGCTCCAGCGGCAAGAAAGTAAGCATACGCAGGCATTTAAGGACGTCGCCATCCCCCACATTGCGCCAATACTGGTAGAACTCATAGGGAGTGGTCTTGCTGGGGTCCAGCCATACTGCACCCTTGGCAGTTTTCCCCATCTTCTTCCCCTCGGAGTTGAGCAGCAGAGTGATGGTCATGGCGTGGGCGTCCTTGCCCAGCTTGCGGCGGATCAGTTCGGTGCCGCCCAGCATGTTGGACCACTGGTCATCGCCGCCGAACTGCATGTTGCAGCCGTGGTGCTGGAACAGGTAGTAGAAGTCGTAGGACTGCATAATCATGTAGTTGAATTCCAGGAAGGACAGTCCTTTTTCCATACGCTGTTTGTAGCACTCGGCCCGAAGCATGTTGTTTACAGAGAAGCAGGCCCCTACCTCCCGCAGCAGTTCCACATAGTTGAGTTTGAGCAGCCAGTCGGCGTTGTTAATCATCCGGGCTTTGCCCTCCCCAAACTCAATGAACCGTTCCATCTGCTTTTTGAAGCAGTCGCAGTTGTGCTGGATGGTCTCGGGGGTCATCATGGAGCGCATGTCGGTGCGGCCGGAGGGGTCCCCGATCATGCCGGTGCCGCCGCCGATCAGGGCGATGGGCCGGTTGCCCGCCATTTGCAGGCGCTTCATCAGGCACAGGGCCATGAAGTGGCCCACATGGAGGGAATCCGCCGTGGGATCGAAGCCGATGTAGAACACCGCCTTCCCCTCGTTAATCATTTTGGAAATCTCTTCCTCATTGGTCACCTGGGCAATCAGTCCCCGGGCTTTCAGTTCTTCGTAACAGGTCATAGTATTCATTCTCCTATCATGTCAAAATTTCACTCTGTCTGGCCAGCATCACGTTATATAGCACCACGCCGCCCACAACTATGGTAGCACCGGTCAGGGCCACCGGCCCAATCATCTCATGGTAAAACACTGCCACCAGCACCGGGTTGAGCACCGGCTCGATGCCGGACACCAGGCTGGCGGTAACCGGCGGGGTGGTTTTCAGTCCCTCGGAGAGCAGGATGTAGGCCAGACCCACCTGGAATATCCCCAGTACCAGCAGGGCGGTCAGGGTATTCTGGGAAAAGTCGGTCTCATAGCCCAGCCACGGCAGGCCCACCACCGCGCTGATGACGTCCCCCCAGAAGACGGAGGAGATTGCGTCGCTGTCGGGCATATCGTTCATCAGGAACACCCCGGCATAGGATACCCCGGAAAGCAGGGCCAGCACATTCCCCAGCATCCCCCCTGCCGACAGGCTATCCACAAAAAACAGGAGCACCCCGCCCAGTACCAGTCCGCAGGCCATCAGGTCCAGTTTCCGGGGCTTTTTCCCGAAAAACAGGATGGAAAAGACAATGACGAAAATGGGCGCGGTGAACTGGAGTACAATGGCGTTGGCCGCGGTGGTGAGTTTGTTGGCGATGGAAAACAGGATGTTGGTGCCGCACACCGACAGCGCCCCGATCAGAATCCAGCCGTTGAATCCGGGCTTTCTTCCAATCAGCTTCAGGTACAGCCCGATGACCACCAGTGCAATGGCGGTCCGGGCGCCGTTGATGGCCATGCCGCTCCAGGGGATGAGCTTGATGCACAGTCCTCCGATGCTGTACAATACAGCGGCCAGGAACACACAAAACGTTCCTCTCTGACGCGCTGACAAAACAATCACTTCCTTAAAAAAGCCCTCCGCCCGAAGCTCGGACAGAGGGCCGCTGTATTGACACACTCTACCACATTTTCCCCCCGTTGTCAACGGGAAAATGGAAGGAATCGTGGCAGGTTTCTACCTCAAAGTCTCCTTTAGCCGGTCAGCCCGATTCCTGGTTTCTAAGCCGGAGAAGCCAACCCAGCAGATTTCCGGCCAGCGCAGAAACCGCCGCTATAAAGCAGTGAAACATGGCGGAGGAATTGAAGAGCAGGAATACCATAGGCAAATAGCACACAAAGCAGGCCGCCGGGTACAGCAGGCATACCCCCTGCCGCTTCCCCAGGGACATTCCGGAGGAAAACCCCGCTGCTGGCAGAATGAGATATGGCATAATCAATCCAGACAGCAGTGGGAGATCCACAATCAAAGTACGGTCAATCCAGCTCAGCACCGGCGGCAGAAGGTCGCACAGCAGCAGGGCAAAAATCAAATAAGGTAAGCTCTCCCGCCACTTCAGCGGGGAAGGTCCGGGAGCCAGCCCCAGCAGGGTACGCAGCTGCATCACCTCCAGATACCAGCCGATCCAGCGTCCCAGCCAGACCACCGCGTACAGCAGCGCGAGAATCGCCAGCCATGCCAGCATCTGGGCCCCCCGGGCGCCCAGATGGGCCGTCAGCAGAAGGAACAGGGTTGCGGTGACGCCAAAATGGGCGGCGGAGTGCAGCAGCAGGATTTTACCGCTGTCCGCAAAGGGCAGGGCTGCCACACCGGCCATCCCCCCCAGCGCCGCACACAGTACAGCGGTCAGAGCCGACGGCCCCCGGCTCCCCACCGTCCACGACGCCAGAATCACGCTGATTCCCAGCCCCAGCGCCGCGCCCGGCAGAATGCGGCTCAGCAAAAGCAGGACGGACTGTTTTACAACTTTCATGAGTGCCTCCTTCCCAGATTCAGGGTCTCTTTGATTTTCTTCATGTACCGCCGGGACACATAGGCGTGTACCGTTCCGTCCAGCGTCATGCGGATGGTCCCCGATAGCGATAAATCTACTGCGGTCACTCGCTCCAAATTTACGATTTCCCCGTTCGAAATGCGGACAAACCGAGTGGTGTCCAGCCGCTCCTCCAATTCGTACAGTCGCAGTGGAACAGAAAAACACTCCTCTGCGGTCTGTGCAGCAACGCCCTTGCCGTCGGTATAAAAACGGAGAAATTCTCCCTGATGAAGAAATAGTTTTTTCTCCCCACAGCTCACCGGAACCGGCCCCAGGGCCAGCCCACGCAGGTTCTCAGCCAAACGGCACAGCTCTGCGCTGTCTTCCCCCGCCAGAATAACCACCTTTAGTTCCTGTCGGCCTGGTTCAATCTTAATTTCCACCTCCACAGAGCGTCCCTCCTCTCTGCCACACAGTATAGCCTCTCTCCCCTGTCCTGTCTATCCTTTCCGGACAACTGGTCATTTTTTCAGGATAACTGGTTGTTTTGCCGTTGACAGACCGAGCGACTTAAGATAAAATATCAGAGGTATCTGAACGTTTGCCTCGATAGCTCAGCAGGATAGAGCGTCCGCCTCCTAAGCGGAAGGCCGCTGGTTCGAATCCAGTTCGGGGTGCCAGAAAGCCCGCAGGAATTTTTTCCTGCGGGCTTTCTTCTATGTACGTTTCTTTTCCGGCTCGTCAAAGAAGCTCCTGCCTTCCCCCGAAGGGGGGAAAGCTTTGGGTGCGTTCCTGTCAGCGGTTAACCCCACGTTTGTCCGTACGGCCCATAAGCCAGTCAATCGAGACTTCATAAAACGCCGCAATTGCTAACTGAGTATCTCCTCGTGGGGTTGCACCTAATTCAAGGTCCTGGTATCCTCTAGTTGATAATCCAATTTCGGTCGCAATCTGAGTTGGTTTTCAGCTGGCTCTCGCCTGTCTGGAGCGGGATTAACGCTTGTCCTTTTTGGGATTGCGGCGGTCCTCATCCACCTCATATGCCTTAATAATCTTTTGCACCAAAGCGTGGCGGACCACGTCGGACTCGTTCAGGCGGAGGATAGCGATATCCTCCACCCCCTTCAACACCCGCATGGCCTCCCGCAAACCAGAGATCTTATCGGTGGGCAGGTCAATTTGTGTAATATCGCCGGTAATGACAATTTTTGAACCAAAGCCGAGGCGGGTTAAGAACATTTTCATCTGCTCTCGAGACGTATTCTGTGCCTCATCCAGAATAATAAACGAGTCATCCAGTGTACGGCCCCGCATGTAGGCCAGCGGAGCTACTTCAATGTTACCCCGCTCCAGGTATTTCTGATAGGTCTCCGGGCCCAGCATCTCAAACAGAGCGTCGTACAGCGGCCGCAGGTAGGGGTCTACTTTAGACTGCAAATCTCCAGGCAAAAAGCCCAGCCGCTCCCCCGCCTCTACTGCCGGACGGGTCAGGATAATCCGATTGATCTCCTTAGCCCGGAACGCGGCCACAGCGGCAGCCACGGCTAGATAAGTTTTACCTGTACCAGCAGGGCCGATACCTAAGGTGACCACATTCTTTTTAATAGCCTCTACATACTTTTTCTGTCCCAAGGTCTTGGCCTTAATGGGTTTGCCTTTGGCGGTAATACAGATTACATCCCCCGCCAGCTGGACAATCTGGCTCTCTTTCCCCTCTCGGATGAGCTGAACAACATAACGCACATTCTGCTCATTGATGGCCTCTCCCTTGGTGGCCAAGGTCATCAAATTTTCAATCGCCTTAACTGCGTGCATGACCCCTTCTGGGTCCTCTCCCGCTACCTTCAACATAGAGTCCCGGCTCACCACCGCGACTCCCATCTCATGTTCAATAATGCGGATATTTTCATCGAAGGAGCCAAAGACATTGATGGTCTCCTCCAGCCGCTCCAGGCTGATGGTCTGTTCTGTCATTGGTATATAACCTCTCCTTGGTCAGGATATTGCCTTCCCTGGCCGGAAGGCGGCACGGGCAAAGCCCGCAAGGAATGAAGATGATTTTCAGGCTTGTATCCGGACAGAGAGCCGGTTTGCTCAGGGATTTGCTCCTAGCTCTTCCGTCCCCGGCTGTTCCCGGCCAATCTCCTCCAGACACTGTGCGGTGAGGCTGACCTCCATTTGTCCGCCGCTCAGCCGAACGTCGAACCGGGTGGACTCCACTTGACCATCCTCTCCAATGAGGCCGGCCAGCTGTTTCAACAACTGTTCCTCCAGCAAAGCCTGGGCTGCGGACTGGTCCACCTGGACGTTTTTGGCTCGGTACTCCCGAAAGGTCTCGCAGGTAATGGAAACCGGCAGTGCGTCGCCGTTGGGCAGAGCCGTCTGGTGAACTGTAGTTATTTTATCATACCTTGGCCAGGAAATGCTAGTGTTTCCCAAAATTTTAATCCGCTGTTGAAAAAAATTTACAGACCAGACACGTTTTGACTCGCCAGTATAGTCCTTTACCTCCGCCTCCAGCGGAATGGCGGTAGTGAGAACCCTCCAGGTTCTGGCCCACACCCGCCCTCGGGCATGGGTTGGGTAGTACCGGTTGGGCAGGTCGCTATACTTAGGCGGCTCCATGGTCACAATGCCCGAAATGAGCAGATCCCCCTCAGCAACCACGCTTCCCTCCTGGACCACCGCGTCCCCCTGTTCCGGCTCAACATGAACCACCACCCCATCAGCCTCAGCCACAATGTCAAACAGGCCGGACTCATCCAGCCGCTTGGGTCTCTCAATTACTTCCCGGACAATCACCTCTAACCGGGTACCGTGGAGATTTAGCGCCATCCAGGACAGGCCGTCCAGCTCTAAAAGAGCCTCCTGAGCCAGCTGCTTGCGCTCCAGCGAAGGCCCATACACCCCCGGCCGCACCCCAAGCTGGCGAAGCTGGCTTAGGATCACGGCGGTAGGAACTTTCTCGTTGCCTGTAACCTGAATTGTCAACACAAACCGGGATAAAAATCCCACTGCGCACAAGGCCAGAACCAGTCCGGTCAGAAAAGCATACCGGGTACGGAATCGGCTCAGGAAATCAGGAAGTCCCCATCTGGCCTCCTGTTCCACCTCACATCCAGCCTTACCGGCCAATTCCTTCAGCCGCCGCAGGGTGTGCAGCCGGGTTACAAAACGGATGGTATGCTCATCCAGCCATTCCATAGCCCAAAAGTCAATCCGCTCCTGTGCGCAAAGGTTTATCAACCGCTCAGGAAACAGGCCGGTCAATTGGACGGTAACCATACCACGGATAAAATTCATCAGCTTTCTCATGAATCTGCCTCCATATTTCGCTAAAACATGACAGGCAATTTCCCTTGCAGGATATTGCCTCCCAAGCGATTTTCTCTAAACCAGCGAAATTTGCATAATTTTTCCTGTGATGAGCAGTTCCAGCCCTGTCATGGCCCGCAGCTCCAGTTCCTCCCCTGTAATCTTTATGAGATACGCGCCGCCGCTGACGTGAATTTCCTCCGGTCCATAGGATAAAATACCCTTGTGGTTCTCTACTCTCAGTTCGCCGTCCCCCACCAACTCCAGCTTTGGCAGACCGGCTACCGCGTCGGCGGGCAGATCAAACAGCTCTGCGGTCCGCTCTAAAAAGCCGGGACGCCGGGGTTTTCGGTCCATAAAAATCACCTCTCCCCTATCTATATGACGGGAAGAGGCGGCTCTATGTCAAATGTGTAGATTTAGCCGTTTTTGGCGAAATAGTCGCACCAAGGACGCAGCGTACAGCTTGGGCACTGGGGCCTGCGTGCGATGCAAACGGCCCGGCCATGGAGAACCATACGGTGGCAGAAGTCGTTAGACTCCTCCGGGGGCAGGACAGCCCGAAGCTGTGTTTCTACCTTAGCTGGATCCTTTGTGCCGTCGGTAAGACCTAGCAGACCGGTGATTCGGATGCAGTGGGTGTCTGCCACCACCACACCCGGGGTGTGGTACACGTCCCCCAGTATCAGGTTTGCGGTCTTTCTGCCCACACCAGGAAGTTTTAACAGAGCTTCCATGGTGTCCGGCACTTTGCCGCCGTAGTCCCGCAACAGCATCTGAGATGCTAAGACGATATCTTTTGCCTTAGCCCGGAAAAAGCCGGTGGAATGTATATACTCTTCCACCTCAGAAATCTCCGCCTTTGCCAGGGCTTCCAAAGTTGGAAACCGAGCATACAGTGCAGGGGTTACCTTGTTCACCCGCTCGTCCGTACACTGCGCCGCCAGCCGGACGGAAAACAGAAGTTCGTAGTCTTTCTGGTATTCCAGTGAGCAAATGCCCTCTGGATAGAGGATCTTCAATTCCTCCACAATTGCACGGATATCCTCTGGGGTTTTGTTCATGCGGGTCACCTCTCCCATGTGTTTTTCCTATCTTAACATATCCTACCGAAGATTTCGAGGGTTTTTGTCAAAATTCTCTTGATTTTTTGGCCCTGCCAGTTTCACGAAAGAGCCCATTTCGCATAGGCTAATCTGGAAGCAACCGTACAGGCGTAAGCCTGCGAGTCTTTCAGAAAGGGTTCTTACATCGTGTTACAGGCACTTTCCTGGGCCGCCGGAGGCACGGGCTTCACCGCTTTGATGACCGCTGCCGGGGCCGCTGTAGTCTTTCTATTCCGTAAAAAAAATTCCCTTGCGCTTCACCGGGTCATGCTGGGCTTTGCCGCCGGAGTCATGATCGCGGCAAGTATGTGGTCGCTGCTTATCCCAGCAATCGAAAAGGCGGAGGAACTGGGCATGGCGGGCTGGCTTCCCGCCGCTGGAGGTTCTATCCTAGGGATTGTATTCCTTCTTCTCATGGACTTTTTGCTCCCGCACTTCGGGCCTGAGTCCTTCCACCGCGGGGCCTCTCCCAGCCGCACCGCCCTGTTGGTGCTGGCAGTCACCCTCCACAACATTCCGGAAGGTATGGCAGTGGGCGTCTCCTTTGCTCTAGCGGCTCAGAACGGAGATACTGCTTTGCTTACCGCCTCCACCGCGCTGGCTTTGGGCATTGGCATACAGAACTTTCCAGAAGGCGCCGCCATCTCCCTGCCCCTGTATCAGGAGGGAATGGGCAAGGGCAAAGCCTTCCTCATCGGCGCGGCCTCGGGGCTGGTGGAACCGGTTTTTGCACTGCTTACTGTGCTGGTGGCTGGAACCGTCCAACTGGTTCTCCCCTGGCTGCTGTCCTTTGCCGCTGGAGCTATGCTCTATGTAGTAGTTGAGGAACTGATCCCTGAAGCCAACTTATCGCAGGGTGGTCACTCGGGCACGTTGGGTGTTATGGCGGGCTTTTTGCTGATGATGATTCTCGATGTGGCGTTGGGGTAACGTGTATGTCCATTTTCTTTACAGCCTCCATATAGGTGCGAAGGGGCGGCCTTTGGCCGCCCCAAAGCCCCCTTTCATAAGGCATCTTGCCCTGCGAGGGAACGAAAGAACCGCTATGGATTAACTCCAAAGCGGTTCACTTTGATGTTTTCAACTTTTTAACTTGAGAAACAACTATCCACACTGGGGGTAGAATTTCGGATTGCACGGATTGCTTTGGATCGGATGGTAAAGGCACATGAGCTTGGTTCTCCAGACGCTGTGGCGGCAGCCAATCTTTGCAGTATGCTCGCACTGCGTTTCTCAGAGGCCGAGGAAGAATACTTGTCTCTTACATCTCCTTCCTGATCTGCCGCAGTGCGTTTTTCTCCAGTCGGGACACCTGGGCCTGAGAGATACCGATTTCGGCTGAGACCTCCATCTGAGTTTTACCTTGAAAGAATCGCATAGACAAAATTTTCCGTTCCCGCTCTGTAAGGTGGCCCACAGCTTCTTTCAGGGCAATTCGCTCCACCCACATCTCGTCGTTGTTCTTGTTGTCCTTCACTTGGTCCATAACACAGATGGTGTCGCCGCTGTCGGAGTAAACCGGCTCATAGAGGGACACCGGTTCTAGGATTGCGTCCAGGGCAAAAACGACATCCTCCCGCTTGATCTCCAAGATTTTGGCTATCTCGTCAATGGAAGGTTCTTTCTGGTGCTGAGCCATGTAGGCTTCCTTGGCTTGGAGAACCTTGTAAGCGGTGTCCCGCATGGCCCGGGATACTCGCATGGTACTGTTATCCCGAAGGTAGCGGCGGATCTCCCCCACAATCATAGGCACGCCATAGGTGGAAAACTTTACGTCCAAGTCAGTGTTAAAGTTGTCAATGGCTTTAATCAGCCCAATACACCCCACTTGAAACAAGTCGTCGGCGTTCTCCCCCCGGTTGGCAAACCGCTGAATGACCGACAGCACCAACCGCAGATTGCCGGCAATCAGCTCCTCTCTGGCCTGGGTGTCCCCCGCCTTGGCCTTGAGGAGAAGAGCCTGTGTTTCACTGCTTTTCAACACTTTCAGCTTGGCGGTATTGACCCCGCAGATTTCTACTTTATGCTGCATGACAAAGACCTCCCGCCCGGTGATACTATTTCCAGTATCTCCGAGAGGAGGTCTTTCATACGGGCCTGCCCCGCTCTAAATTTTTTATCGTCTGACGGTTTTCGATGGATTTTTGATAGCTCTCATGTAGGGCACAGTGCACACCTCTCCATACGGCCAAGGCGCTCCATTCATAATACAGCACACTCTGCCATCTTATTATACATACAAACTGGCTTGGAGATGTTCTTCATCCATGACCTCGATCCCCGCCCCGGCGAGCAGGCGGGCAGCTATCCCCCACCCTGGCGTAAGCGTGCGGGTAAAGGAGCCGTCGTAAATTTCGCCGCATCCGCAGGAGGGCGACCGGGCTTTCAGCACCGCCACAGTACATCCGTGCTCCCGGGCAATCTCCAATGCCCGCTCTGCTCCCGCCTGGTAGGCCGCAGTAATGTCCTCTCCGTCCCGAGTAACCACCCGGCCGTCGGGCTGAATCTCGGCGGGAGACCGAGGCACATCCAGCCCCCCCAGAATCTCAGGACAAACCGGAATCAGGTTGTGTCCTGCCCGGTGCAGCTCGATAATCTGCCGGTCTAAACAGCTGGCTCCATCATAGCGGCAGGGCTCCCCCAGAAAACAATGGCTAACTAATATGTTCATACAATAGCTCCTCTCAAACGTCGGGCAGCGCGATTTGACCCAGCATTTTAATCTGCTTTGGACAATATATACCATATCCAACAGCGAAAAGCGGCCCGCTGAAGCGGGCCGGCTTTGGTCGAAATCAGTGAGTTAGATAGTACCGGACCAGCGTTTGAAGCAGCTCGTCCCGGTCTGCCTTGCGGATGAGGGCCCGGGCATTGTTATGGTTGGTGATATAAGTGGGGTCCTCAGACAGGATATAGCCCACAATTTGATTGATGGGGTTATAGCCCTTCTCCTGCAAGGCCTGA
>JAAWIE010000033.1 GCA_022796195.1 Lawsonibacter sp.
CTTGGCAGCGGCCTTGTCCACCGCCTTGACGGCCACCTTGTAAGCGGCATCGGCCTCGCTGCGGTTGCCTTCCGCCACCGCGGCCTCAAACTTCTTGATCTCAGTCTTGAGCGCGGACTTCGCGGCCTTGTTGCGCGCAGACTTGGACTCCGTCACCAAAACGCGCTTCTTAGCAGACTTAATATTCGGCAAACCAAACACCTCCTCCGAATTTCATCCTTAATTTTGACATTGCCGTCCTCTGGACCGCAATGCGGTGTAAAACACCCATGCAAGTTCGTATTGTATCACCCTCTTCTAAAAAAATCAACTGTTTTTTTCGATTTTTTTACATTCCCGGGATAGTTTTTCAAAACCCGCAAAAACTAGGGTGAAAGCAGTTCAATCCACAACATATTGCATAACGCTGTGCCGCTATCCCGGCACGCCGCTTTGAAAGGAGAAACGCCATGCGGATGCGCCGGACCGACCTGGCTTTGGAGGCCAGGGAACTGTGGCAGGAACAGGCGGGGGCGGTTACCGCCCTGCCGGGGGTGGAGGCCCGCGACAGCCTGCGGGAGGGGATTCCCGTCAACACCGTCCGGGTGCTGGACCAGCGGGGAGAATCCGCCCTGGGCAAACCCCAGGGAAACTATGTCACCCTCACCCTGGAGGGGCTGTCCAGCCGGGAGGAAGGGATCTTTCCGCGCTCCGTCCGGGCGGTGGCGGACGAGCTGTTCGGCCTGCTCCAGACCATCCCCCCCAGTGCGCTGGTGCTGGTGGCCGGTCTGGGCAACCGGGCCATCACCCCCGACGCCATCGGTCCCAAGGTCCACCGGAACACCCTGGTCACCCGCCATCTGGTGCGGCAAATGCCGGAGCACTTTGGCACACTGCGGCCGGTGGCCTCCCTGGCGGCGGAGGTGATGGGCACCACCGGGGTGGAGAGCGGCGAGCTGGTGCGGGCGGTGTGCGAAAAGCTAAAGCCCGCCTGCGTGGTGGCGGTGGACGCGCTGGCCTCCCGGTCGCTGAAACGGCTGTGCCGGACCGTGCAGATCTCCGACACCGGTATTACGCCGGGTTCCGGGGTGGGCAATCACCGGATGGGCCTCACCCAGGACACCCTGGGGGTGCCCGTGATCGCCGTGGGCGTGCCCACCGTGGTGGACGGAGCCACCCTGGCCGCCGACCTGATGGGGGTGGAGGAACTTCCCGACCTGGGGGAGGGCCGGGACCTTCTGGTCACCCCGAAGGACATCGACAGCCAGGTCAACGACCTGGCCAAGGTCATCGGCTACGGCATCAGCATGGCCCTCCAGCCGGGGATGACCGTAGAGGAACTGGAACTGCTTTTAAGCTGACGGCTTTGAATAACTTTCCAAATCCAGGGCAGACTAGAGGAAAACACTGGCAAAGGAAGTGTCTGCTATGGTAAAAGGTATCACCCGTCAGGTCATTCTGGTCAAGTCCCCCGACCCCCGGCTCTTTGAAGAGGCCATCTTTATCGTCAAAGAGGAGGCCCTGGCCCGGGAGGGGGTCAGCGCGGATAAGGTCCTTCGGGAGGCCCGTCAGGCCGCCAACGGCTATATTAAACAGGGCAAGCTCTGGAACCGGCGGCTGGAACGCATCCCCGCCCCCGCCTGGGGGGCGCTGGGTGCGGCCCTGTCCTCTATGGTCTGGGCCGCGTGGCTGTTTCTGCTGTGACCATTTTCCGCCGGCGGCATAGTATGGATTGAGAGGACCCAGCGGCAGGGTCCCCTCACCTCCAGCGCCCCAGCGGCGTTTTGACCAAGGATAAGAGGTTTTCTTCTTTTTCCTCCTGAATACAGCTTGCGGCCCGGTGGAAACTCCACCGGGCCGCCTTCTTATTTCCTCAAACCGCCCCGCCGGATCTCCTTCTGTGGTCCGCCGCAGCTGACAGCCCCAAAACTGCCACTCCAACTGCCGCCAGCAGCAAGCCGTCCATTACCGAACCATCGCAGGCCCGGAGGTAGAGGGTGATGGGTGTCCAGCGGATCACCGGCCCCAGCCCGGGAAACAGCACAGAGAGATCCAGCAGAACAGGGGAGAGCAACAGCCCCAGCGCTGGAACAAAGGGCAGCAGAACGGGCAGCGCGTTCCACCCCGGCCTCCAGCGGGCTAAAACCAGGGCCGCCGCTCCCCAAAACAGCAGATATGGAACCAAAGCCCCTATGCAAGGCAGGGGGTCTTCCACCGCCAGCAGGGCCAGCATCCCAGACAGCAGGGCAGGGACAAGCTCTCCCGTCAGTCTGGGCAGGAGCAGCGCCGTCCGTCCCCGCAGGGGGGCCAGCCGCCGGGCAAAGGGGGAGTCCAGCCAGCGGCCCAGGTCCATCGCGGCCAGCATCGCCCAGAGGAGTAGTAAAATGGCCGTCAACCCAGCCGACAGCCTGGAAACCCCGCTGTTGGCCAGGGTCAGGGGATCCAGCGGCGCACCGTCCGCCGTCTCCATCGTCACCAGCACCCGTTCCTGGTTCAGCAGAGTCTCCTCCAGCCGGGGCCGCGCCGGTTCCACCGCCCCTTCCCCTAAAATACTGCGGAGATATTCCTCCGCCATGCCTGGGGCGACACACTCCGCCGTACAGGCGGAAACCGTCTCCCGCACCATGGGGTACACGGTGGAACCAGGGCCGATGAGCAGGGTGAACAGTCCGGCAGTTTCCAGCCGTGCCAGCCGTTGAGCAAAGTCCTCGGGGAGAACCAGGGCGCAGTCCCACCGGCCAGCCGCCACCTGACGCTCCGCCTGAGACCGGCTGGTCCTGTGGAAGGCAACCACCAAGCCGCTTCGCCTCTCCAGTCGGGCCCAGAAGTCCTCTCCACCCTGTTCCGGCAAAACCACTCCCACCTGAACAGGGGCGGATACCTCCTCCGGGGGCATAAGGCGGGCGGCTCCAAAGGTGATCAGGGGCAGAAGGGCCAGCAGAATCCACGTCCGCCAGCCGGTCAGCCGTCCCCGCAGGAGGAGCGCATTTCGAAAAAAGTTCACAGCCTTCCCTCCCCCCGGTCCACCCGGCGGCGGTAGAGGGCCAACGAAAGGGCGGCCATTCCCACCGCCGTCACCCCTAAACCGGCCCAGGCGGAAACCGGCATGGGATATCCCATAGGCCACGCCGCCAGCCGGGACAGCCACGTCACAGGGGACAGCCAACTCAGCCGCCGGAGGGTTTGGGGCAAAAGCACCGGCGGGAGGACGCCCCCCGCCAGAACCAGGGAGGCCAGCGAAATCCCAAAGGCCATTACCCCGCACCCGGCGGCGTTCCCCGCTGCCAAACAGCACAGGGAAGAAAACAGCGCACAGAACAGAGCCGCCCCCATCCCCGCCGCCAGTATGAGGAGCCAGTCTCCCGCTCCAGCCAGCAGCACGCCTGGAATCAGCAGCGCCATCAAAACTGGTACCGCCGCCGCCACCCCGCTTAGCCATCCGGCCTCACACCCCCGGCCCGCACACCGCAGCCGCCGCTGGAAAATCAGCCAGCTGCCGGAATAAATGGGCACAAACACCGGCGCGGCGGACAGGGCAAAGCAAGTCAGAAGGGCCAGTGCGTAGTGGAGGGCAGCGGGCAGGGTTCCAACGGCGGATACTTCCTCTGTCTGGAACATCCCCGCCCGGTCCAGCGCCAGATTGATATACTTCCAGTTGATGTCCAACACGACCTGGTCCCGGGTAAGACCGGGGGGTGGATTGGTTTCATACAACTCCAGCACGGCATACACCCCCGCCTGAAAGGCGGACAGGATATCGCAGGCACTCTGGCCTACCCACAGCAGAAGCAGGGACTCCAACGGCCGGTCCCCCGCCGCGATAAGGCGCAGATCCGGGTTATCCCCCCACATGACCCCCTGAATAAAGTTTTGGGGCAGAGCCAGCACGGCAGTAATCTCCCCCCTGTTCAGCGCGGTCATCGCCTCCTCTTCCTCCATGGCGACGAATTTACAGTACTGGGTGACGTCCTCCATCTCTCCCATATACTGCGCCAGCAGGCGAGGCGTCTGGTCCCCCGCTGGGGCTGTAATCGCCAGGGTAATCCCCCCCAATTCCACTCCCTGGGACAGGAGGAATCCGGCGGCCTGTCCCGCCCCCGCCGGGACGAGCAGGCACAAAAGGGCAAGCCCCGCCAACAGCCACCGCTGCCGGCAGAGCCTCGCCCAGGCCAAAACCAGATTATTCTTAAAAAATCGGATCTCTTTCATCCAGTCCTCGCCTTCGCATGTCTCAAACTCGTATCCCCCAGCTGGGAACCGCCGGACTGCGCTTCTGGGTGGGGAAACCAGGCTCTATTCCTACCGCATAGCGCCAATCAGCTCCTCTGGAAGGCGCGCTAAAAACATCTGCTGGGTCCGGGCCAGCCACGCTTGGGCGTTGGCCTGAATCTGGAGGTCCAGCTCATCCAGTTCTGCCTGGGACATCTCGGTCACCAGCCGGACGCCGGCGGGCTCCGACCAGCCTTCGTAGGGGCCGAGGTAGTACTTCACACCCAGCGAGAACAGCTCCATGCCCATCACTTTAACCGCAGCCTTCTCCAAGTTCAGATCATAGGAGTCCTTGCCGGAGGTCAGCCTGCCCTCCATGTCCAGGGTCATGGAGCTGGGCATACCAATTTCCCAGCTCAGGTCCCCGCTCTGGGGTTGATAACTGAATTTGGAGGTAATCTGATACAGCCCCGCCCGGATCGTGGTCCTGTCGGTAAATTCGCCGTTCGTTCCGCTGTGATTCCCGGTAGATTTCCAGGTGAGTTTGGTGTCGTCGATCTCCAGTTCCAAGCTGAGATCGTCCACATACTCCTCGCCGCCGCCCAGGTCCAGCACCGCTTTCACATCGCAGCCCCGCACACGGTCTTCATAAATCACGACAGCCACATAGCCGCCGCTGACGCCAACCTTCAGCTCAAGGTCCCCCAGCTCTTCCAGAATCTCTTTCACCTGTTCGGCCAATTCGCCGTAGATGTCCAGTTCCTCCATAAGGCTGTCGATCTCCGGCTGCGCCACCCCAAGGGACTCCAGCATCGTTCGATATCCTTCCATAACGCCCACAACCGTCATGGTATCCGCCACATCGTCCACATATCGCTCCAGCGCACTGTGTGGAATGGTAACCCGATAGAGCGTGGTTTTGGTCTGCGTCCCGTTGATGCTCTGTGTGGAGCTCCCCTCCTTTTTCACCACGACGTCCTTCCACAGTGCCGCCCTGGCGCTTTGCAGTCTCGCTTCCGTCTCGCCGCTTTGCACCAAGAACGGCTCCATCAACTCAAACAGGTTAAAGCTGATCTCTGCCGCCCCTTCCGAGTCCTCCGCCATGGCGCTCAGGTCCTTGCCTAGGGTCCGTGTATTGACTCCATAAAAGGTTTCACCGGTGAAGTCAGGCGCACTGAAATAGAGCTCATCGTCGTCCGCTGCCAGGAAAAAGCGAAGGATGTCCTCCTCGCCCCAAAACGCGGACAGCGCAAAGTCCAGCTTCCGCTCCGCTTGGTTCAGCGAGGTGTTCATACCCAGGCCCAGCCCCTCCAGAGCGGACACATCGTAGCCCACCAGATTGCTGTTCAGGCCGTTCAGCTCCAGAGAGAACCGTTGGCTGTAGGCCCCTGTCTGAACCAATTCGTTCAGGTCAGGCAGGCCCATAGCTTTCTCCGCCCGAGCGTATGCAGCCATAGTCTGATCCAGCGCCCGCCCCAGCTGCTTTCGGGCGTCCGAGAACAGGCCGCTGGCGGCTGCGGCCAGCAGAGCAAACACCGCCACAACGACGGCCGCTCCAGCCAGGAGCCGTCCGGTCTTTTTCCTTCCGCCCGCAGGCCCTTCCAGGTTGGGCGCGGGCGTGTTATACGCCGCCGTCTCCTGGGGCGGTTCGCTGCCTGGAGCGGAACCGTTCAACGTACCGCAGTGGGGACAAAATCTGGCGTCGTCCCGAATTTCGTTTCCGCAATGTCTGCAAGTCATACCAACGCATCCTCCTACTATATCAACTTCAGAAGCTTCCCTTGTTCCAGCCGCAGAACCGCGCCGCACAGCCGGTCCAGCTCGGTCTGATGGTGACTGCACCACACCAAACTGCCCCCCTTGGGCAGATAGATGCCCTCCAGCCAGTCCAGAAGCCGGGGAACATATTCCTGGTCCAGTCCAGCGGTGGCCTCATCCATCAGAAGAATCCGGGGCCTAGTCATCAGCGCCAGGGCAATGCTCACCCGCTGGGCCGTCCCTCCAGACAGCGTTCCGACCCGCTTTTTCAAAAGGGATTCCAGCCCCAGCAGCTCCACAATCTCCTCCGGCGCCGGCCCGGACTGCCCGCAGGCCGACTGCCAAAGAGTCAGTTGTTGTCTCACCGTCAGTTCTTCGGCCAGCTGGGCGCTCTGGGGAACATAGCCCAGCTCCTTCCGCAAAAAGCTCCGGTCTCCCAGCACGCTCCGGCCCTCCCACAGTATGTCGCCCCCATCGGGGCGCTCAATCTGGGCCATCAGCCGCAGAAGGGTGGACTTGCCTGACCCGTTGCTCCCCGCCAGCCCCAGGCACTGCCCCGGAGGCAGGACAAAACTGGCTGGGGCGAGCGCCTGCCGCCAGCCATAGCTCTTGCAGAGCTGACGCACCTCCAGCATGGGCCTCCCCCTCTCCTTTTTGTAATAGTATCGCACACTTTTTTCAAAAAATCAAGAGGGCCCGCATCCGGGGGCCAGAGGGCCTCCAAGCCAATTCAAAGAAACCTTTAAGAAATCTTAATAAAATCCTCATCGTTTCTTTCGTGCATTTTGGCCAACTGTATGATATGCTTTCATACAGTTCAAAGAAAGGAGCCACTTGCTATGGTACAAAAAATGAAAACCGGACTGTGTGTCCTCGCCCTGCTGCTGGCCCTGCTGGCGGCCTACACCCAGGAGATGTCCTACCGAAGCGACCAAGCCGCTAGGACTGCCGTTCAGCCGGCCCCTTTCACCGCGGTACAGATACAGTGACACAAGATTTTGGAAAAGGAGAATCGACATGTCTGAGATTTTAACGGTAAGCAGCCTGAAAAAGGTCTATGGCAAAGGCGGGTCCCTGACCCGCGCTCTGGACGGGGTATCCCTCTCCCTGGAGGCAGGGGAATATGTGGGGGTAATGGGCCCCTCCGGCTCAGGCAAAACCACTCTGCTCAACTGCGTATCCACCATTGACCGCCCCTCCTCCGGCTCCATCGTCATCGACGGGCGCGAACTGACCCGCCTGAAGGGCAGGGAGCTGGCAAAATTCCGCCGGGAGCGGCTGGGATTCATCTTTCAGGACTGCAACCTTCTGGACACCCTTACCGCCTACGAGAATATCGCCCTATCTCTGTCCATCATCAAGGCCCCCGCCCGGCAGATCGACCGGCGGGTGCGGGAAATGGCGGACTTTCTAGGCATTGCCGACTGTCTCGGCAAGTACCCCTATCAGATGTCCGGCGGCCAGCAGCAGCGGTGCGCCGCCGCCCGGGCAATGGTGACCCACCCCGCCCTGGTTCTGGCCGATGAGCCCACCGGGGCGCTGGACTCCAAGGCGTCCTCCATGCTTTTGGACCGGCTGGGGGCGCTGAACCAGGAGCTGGGCACCACCATCCTTATGGTCACCCACGACGCCTTCACCGCCAGCTGCTGCCGCCGGGTCATCTTCCTCCAAGACGGCCAGATCTTTTTGGAGCTGCACCGGGAAAACGACAGCCGCAAAGTCTTTTTCCAAAAAATCATCCGCGTCGTCACCGAAATGGGGGGAGGGATGGCCGATGTTCTCTAAGCTGGCCCTGCGCAATGTGCGCCGCTCCTTTCAAGACTACGGCGTTTACCTCCTGACCCTCACCTTCGGCGTCTGCCTGTTCTATACCTTTAATTCCATTGATGGCCAGGGCGCCATTACCTACCTGGCCCAGAGCGAAAATCCCGTGGTAGAGGTCATTTTGACCATCATTGACATTTTTTCCGTCTTCGTGGCGGTGGTCCTGGCCTGTCTGATCCTTTACGCCAACCGTTTTCTGCTCCGCCGCCGCAAACGGGAACTGGGCACCTACCTCCTCCTTGGCCTGAGTCAGGGGCAGGTATCCCGCCTGCTCTTTCTGGAAACCGGCCTCATCGGCCTTGTCTCTCTGGCCGCCGGACTGGGGCTGGGAACTTTGGCCAGCTTCGGCATGTCCGCCCTCACCCTGTCAATGTTCGAGATCGACCTGTCCGCCCTGCTGGCCCTGAACTTCTCTCCCCGGGCCGCTGGGAAGACCGTACTCTACTTTGGCATCATCTTCCTGCTGGTCATGGCCTTCAGCGGGGTGCAGGTATCCCGTTCCAAGCTCATTGACCTGATCCACGGGGAGCGGAAAAACGAGGTGCTGAAACCCCGGCCCCTTATGGCGGCGGTGATTCAGCTGATTCTCGGGGCGGTGTGCCTGTGCACAGCCTATGCCATTCTCCTGGTCTTTGGGATGGCCGTTGCTATAGCGGTCCCCTTCCTGTGCTTTCCCATGCTGGGACTGGGGACGCTGGGCACCCTGCTCATTTTCCGGTCCCTGTCCGGTTTTGTGATGAAATTTGTGCAGAACCGGCCCGGGCTGTATTTTAAAAATCTAAACATGTTCACTCTGCGCCAGTGGATCAGCAAGGTTCATACCACCTACCTGGCTCAAACGGTGGTGTGCATCCTTCTTCTGCTGGCCATCGGCATTACGGCCAGCTCCATCGGTTTGAACAGCACCCTATCCGCCCTTACCGACGGAGAAGCCCCGGTGGACATTACCATCTGGGACTATTACAGCCCGGAAAATGGCGAGGATCCCGTTGATTTTGACGCCCTGCTCCAGGCAGGCGGTTTCGCGGCGGACCAACGCCTCCGCGGACAGACGTCCCTTCACATTTACCGCAACGACCCGTCGGCCACCGGTTTCCAGCCTGGGGAGACAGAACCGCCAGTCCAGGCGGTGCTGGCCCTGTCCGAATACAATAAACAGCTCGCTCTTCTGGGCCGGGAGGCTGTTTCCCTGGGGTCCGCCGCCTACTTGGTCACGGAGGACAGTCCAGTAAACGGCGCGTCCTACTGGCGGTGGCTGATTGTACCGGACTCGGTGGCAGAACAGTTGGAGGTGCAAAACCAGTGCTGGTCGGCCAGCTACGCCGGCAGCCCGGAGGAAACCGAACGGGCCATTCTCCAGCAGATCGAACCCCTGGAGCTGACCCGCTCCATCTACGCCGACAGCCGTCTAGCCGTCTATCAGGATGCGATGGGCAGCAAAATTCTGGCCCTATTTTTGGGACTGTATCTGGGCTTCACCTTCCTGCTGGCCGCAGCGGCGGTACTGGCCCTTCAGCAGCTCAGTCAGGGCGCGGACAACACCCGGCGTTATGCTGTCCTCCGCCGCCTGGGGGCCGAAGAAAACCAGGTCGCCCGGTCCGCCACCCAGCAAGTGGCCCTGGCTTTCCTCCTGCCTCTGGCCCTGGCCCTGGTCCATTCCATGGTTGGCATGAAGGCCGCCAATGAGATCATTGCCACCGCCGGACGGGTGGACAGCGCCGCCAGTTCTGCCGTCACCGCAGGGGTTCTGCTGCTGGTCTACGGCGGCTACTTCCTGGCCACCTCCCTGGCCTGCCGGAGAATGGCAAAAAACGCATAACGTCCAACGGCCCGCCCGGTCAAACCCCGGGCGGGCCGCTTTGCCTCTTAGAGTACTCCGATCTCTTGATAGTACCGCTCCGCTCCAGGGTGGAGGGGCAGGTCCGCAATGTCTTTCACCGCTTCCTGGGGGGTAAGGCCCTTCAAGTTGGCCTGAGCCTCCCCCAGTTTTTCGATGTTCTCCCAAAATGTCTTGGTCAACGCATAGACCGTCTCTTCGTCCAGGTCACCCCGGCAGAACATAACCATTTTGATGGCAGAGGTCTGCACCGCCTCATCCTGGTTGGGGTAGGTTCCGGCAGGAATGGTAAAGGGAGCATACCAGGGGTACTGTGCCTGTAGGGCGGAGATAATTTCGTCGCTGATATTCACCAGCCTGCACCCGGAGGTACATGCCTGGGTAACGGCGGCAGCGGGTGCGCCGGACATAATCCACGCCCCGTCGATGGTGCCGTTCTGAAGCATATCGGCGGCATCGGTGAAGGCGATATACTCGCAGTTGATGTCGTCGGGGTAGCTCAGGCCGGCGGCGGTAAAGTGGTTCTTGCACTCGCCCTCCACGCTGGAACCGGCGGCGGCCACGGCGAAGTGCTTGCCTTTGACGCCCGCCAAGTCGGTAATGCCCGACTTCTCGGTAACCACTACCTGGTTAGGGTTGAAGTAAAGCCCCGCGATGACCTTCAGATCTCCGTAGGCGTAGCCCTCAAAGCTGTCGGTACCGTTGAGGCACTGGTAGCAGTTGCTGGAGATGGCGATGGAGACCTGCGCCTCCCCCTCGGAGACCTGATTCAGATTGTCGATACCGCCGTTGGACGCCTGGCTGGAGGCGCTGACATAATCAATTTCGGTGTCCCACAGGTTGGTGATAGCCGCGCCTACGGCGTACAGCGCCCCGCCGGAACCGGCGGTGGGAAAGTTGATGGTCACCGGATCGTGGGGGACGGCATCGCCGCCAGGAGCGGAGGTCCCAGTGGACACGGCCCCGCCGCTGGAGACATCGTTTTTGCTGCTCTCTCCACCATTTTTGCCGCCGCAGCCGGCAAGTGCGCTCATCATAAGCGCAGCGGTCAGAGCCAGAGAAATCGCTTTTTTCATGTTCATCAAACTCCTTTTCAAATGCTGAAAACTCCCGTCTGAGCGCCCTTCTACAGCGCCCCGCGGCCAGAGTTTTCTGTTCTCTCCCGGTTCAAAAGAAAAGAACACTATAGTCATACAGCTCCTGTAGACGGAGCCGCAGGACGGCGGGTGAACCATTGCAGGGCGATTACCGCCCCAAGGACCGCGAAGCCGATCACATCAGTCGCCGTACCGGGGTAGAGCATCAGGGGCGCTACAGCAACCAGGACGGCCCGTTCCGGCCAGCTGGATTTGCGGAGGAACCAGCCCTCCAGCCCGCCCACCAGGGCGATCGTGCCGATGGAAGCAGTGAAAAAGGCCCACAAACTGCCCGCTAAGGTGGCGGAGGGGTCGGCCCCAATGAGGAGAACCGGATTATCCAGAAAGAAGAAGGGGATCAGGAAGCCCACCAGCCCCAGCCGGACGGACAACAGCCCAGTTTTCGTTTGGTTGGACCCGGCGATCCCCGCCGCCACATAGCTGCTCATCGCCACAGGGGGCGTAATGTTGGACAGGCAGGCGTAGATCAAGCAGAACATATGGGCCGAGATGGGGAGGACGTTTACCTCAATGAGCACCGGAACCGCCACCGCCTGAACGATTACGTAAGCGGCGACCCCGGGAACTCCCATGCCCAGGATGGTCGACATAATCATCACCAGCAGTCCGGTCACATAGATATTGCTGTTCTCCACGACGGAAAGAATCAAATATCCCATATTCAGCCCCAAGCTGGTAAGGGTCACGGTGCCGATAATCACGCCGATAATCACACAGCACACCCCCACAGAGACCGCCCCCCTAGCCCCTTCCACGCAGGCGGCGACAATTTTGTCCCAGGTCATGCGGGTTTCCCTCCGCAGCCAGCTGGCGGCAACGGTGGCGGCAATGGCAATCACCGCCGCATACAGCGGTGTGTAACCCAGGAACATCAGGGCAATCAGAACCACCAGGGGAAGCACCAGATGCCCCTGTTCCCGCAGAACCTTCATGGCGTCGGGGATGTTCTCTTTGGACAATCCAGACAGCCCCAGCCGCCGGGCCTCAAAGTGTACCGCGAACAGCAGTCCCAAGTAGTAGAGAAAGGCGGGGACAATCGCGGCCAGCATCACATAGGTGTAGCTCAGATTGAGGAACTCCGCCATGACGAAGCCCACAGCCCCCATAATAGGGGGACAAAACTGCCCGCCGGTGGAGGCCACTGCCTCCACCGCCCCGGCGAACTCCTTTTTATAGCCGGTCTGCTTCATCAGGGGGATGGTAATGGTTCCGGTGGTAGCTACATTGGCGATGGCGGACCCGTTAATCATTCCCATCAGAGCGGAGGCCAGCACCGCCACCTTGGCGGGTCCTCCAGGGGTCTGGCCCACCAGAGTAAGGGAAAAATCGTTGATAAATTTGGAAAACCCGCTGTATTTCAAAAAGGCTCCAAAGACCACAAAGAGAAAAATGTAGGTGGCAGAGACGCCAATACCAGTACCTAGCAGGCCCTGGGTGCCCCAGAACTGGGTGGACAGCACCCGCTTGAGGGTAAAGCCATTGTGGCCCAGCTTTCCGGGAAGGAACTGGCCGAACCAGTTGTAGGCCAGGAAGATGGCCGCTAAAACCGCCAAATTGCCCGAGGCCCGGCGGGCCGCCTCGAAGGCCAGGGCCAGGGCAATGCCGGCGATGACCAGTTCCATCCGGGTGACCCGCCCGCCGTTCTGCGCGATGCGGGTAAAGTTCAAAATCAGATAACCGAAGGTTCCGGCAGACAGCACGATAAGCGCCATGTCCCACACCGGGGGCAGCTTGCGCACCCGTCGTTCCTTTTTACAGGTGGGGTAGAGCAAAAAGGTGAACGCCAGCAGGAAGATGCAGTGGGCCGCACGCAGGTTGATGGCGCTGATGGGGCCTATGGTGCTGAAATAGAGCTGAAAGGCCGTCCAGACGCACAGCAGAACGGTGACAGCCGTCCCCATAGGTCCGGTGTAGGTTCGGGTACGGGACTCCGCCTCCTTCTCCTCCAGCAGCTGCTGGGCCTTCGCCTCCAGGTCCTGGGCGCCGGTTTGCAGATTGTTTTCCTCCATAAGGACCTCCCCTTTTTGCTTCGTCGGGTAAAAGTGTTAAAGTGACGGTATTTGTTTTACCACAGATGGGCGGTGTTGTCAAGCACTTTTTTTGAGTAAAGCGTTTCTTTCACACAAATGCCCAGCGGGTATTCCAGGCCGCCGGGCATTTGTACGTTTTCCAAATCGCTCTTTTGTCTACCGGTGCGCCCCCGCATGGAGCGCAACCGGAGTAACCGGGACGGGCTCCTCCCCTGGAGCGTTGGGATAGAGGCGGCGCAGCTTGGCAATACAGCCCATGCAGGCGGGAATCAGGAACAGGTCGGCACAAATCCAGGCAGCTGGGGAGGCGAAACAGGCGGCAGTGTAGCCGAACATGGGAACCAAAAACAGTCCCACTACAGTACGAGCTGCCATTTCCAACACTCCGGCCAGAATGGCAAAGGGGCTGAACCCCATGCCCTGGATGGAGAAGCGGACGATATTCACCAGAGACAGGGGGAAGAAAAAGGCCGACTGGATGACAATATACTGACTGCCCAGTTCCAGCAGAAAAGCGGCGTTCGCCTCTCTGGAATCCAGGAAGAGGAGGGTACACTGGGGGGCAAACTGGAGCATGGCACAGAACGCCAGGGCCGAATAGCCCAGCCCCAGCAGGGAACAGGCCCGGACGCCCCGGCCCAGCCGGTCCAGCTTGCAGGCCCCCACGTTCTGTCCGCAGTAGGTTGCCATGGTAGCGCCCATGGCGTCGAAGGGACAGGCAAGAAGCTGATAAACCTTCCCGCCCGCCGCCACCGCGGCCACATAGAGACTGCCCAGGGCGTTCACCGAGGATTGCAGAATGATGGAACCGATGGCGGTAACGGAGTATTGCAGCCCCATAGGCAGGCCCATGGCGCACAGCACCCCGCAGGAATGGAGGTCGAAGCGCCGCTCTTCCTGGGTCATGCGCAGAATCGGATACTTTTTCATCATATAAAACAGACAGGCAATGCCGGACACCCCCTGGGATGCAACCGTGGCGACAGCCGCTCCGGCCACTCCGCCGCGAAAGCCCAAAATCAGAAGGAAATCCAGAACAATGTTCAGGACGGAGGACATCGCCAGAAAATACACCGGGGTCTTGCTGTCACCCAGAGAGCGGATGATCCCGGCCAGCAGGTTATACAAAAAGGTAGCGGGAATCCCCATAAAAATCACAAAAATATAGGTGTACGCGCCGGAAAATATATCATCCGGGGTAAGCATCAGGGTGAGAATCTGGCGGCACAGCAGGCCGGTTGCCACGGTAAGGAGCACCGCGAACAGCACCGACAGATAGGCGGCGTTTGCCACATACCGCCGCATCTTCGACGGCTCATTCGCTCCAATCCGCTGGGCCACCGGAATGGCGAAGCCGTTGCACACGCCGATGCAGAACCCGATGACAAAAAAATTGACAGAGCCGGTGGCGCCCACCGCCGCCAGGGCAGAGGCCCCCAGCAGTTTGCCCACAATCATGGTATCCACCAGGTTATAGAGCTGTTGAAACAGCATCCCAAACAGCGTGGGCAGTGCAAAGCCGGTGATCAGCCGCATGGGGCTTCCGGTGGTTAAGTCCTTGGTCATAGAACTACCTTCCTTTTAAAAATCTTCGCCCTATTATAGCCGTCTGTCCCCGTTCTGCCTAGCGGCTTTTTGACGGTTTTTACCTCTCTGCCCAAATGAATTTTCATCAAAATACAGACAAAAAGCGGGCGGCCAACAGGCCGCCCAGTCAGGGTTGTTTTCGATTTGGCACATTGTCCCGTCCCACCAGATAGTCCAGGCTGACGCCGTAAAAATCCGCAAGTTTAATCAGCGCGTCAATTGGGATATTGATTTTTCCGCACTCATAATTTGAGTACGTATTCGGTTTGATACACAGATATCTTGCCAGCTCTTGTTGCTTCTTATCGTTATCTTCCCGTAAATCTCTAATTCTGGAAAAAATCATATCATCACCCGAAAAAAATATACAATATCGGCCATACCGATATTGACAAAAGTCGGTATCACCGAATATAATTTCTCTGAGGTGATTGTATGGCAGACTATAAAAAAATGTATTTCACCATGCTGCGCGCAAGTGAGGATGCAGTAAACACGTTAATCAAAGCACAGCAGGAGTGCGAAGAACTGTTCCTTTCCGCCCCCGCCCCGCAGATTCACCTTCTGGAACCCCAGGACAGCCAGGACGCCGAATAGGATAACCCTTGAACCGCCGAACCGCCGGGGAATCGCTCCGCCAGCCCGCGGACGGCGTAAAAAAACCTGTCCGCATTTCTGCGGGCAGGTTTCGTTTCAGCTGAGATAATCTCTTGGGTCCACAGGCTGGCCGTTTAGCAGCGTCTCCAGATGCAGGTGGGGCTCCACGCCCACTTCGGCTATGGCGGTGCCGCCCACAGTGCCCAGCACCGTTCCGATCTCCACTGAGTCTCCCACCTGAACGGCGGTCTCTTCCGCCAAATTGCAGTACCAGGAGCACAGCCCGCCGCCGTGGTCCACCACCACCGTGGTGCCCATCATACCGTCCTTATAGACCTGTTCCACCGTGCCCGCGCTGATGGACATGACCCGCATCCCGTTCTCTGCGGCGATATCCAGCCCGCCGTGGGTGCGCCAGTCCCCCATGGTGGGGTCCAGGGACAAGGTTTCCACACTAAAGTCCCGGAGCACCGAGCCCTGTACCGGCCAGGTAAATACCTCCGACAAGGTCTTTGAGGTGTCCGGTTCCGGTGTGTCTTCTTTCACCGGCTCCGGATCGTCCGGCTGCTCTGCCGGTTTGGGAACCGAGGCCGGCGTCTGAGCCTTGACCGGCGGGTCCTCCACCGGCTTCGGCGCGGGAACCGACGGCCTGGACACGCTCTGGTCCGGGATGGTCACCGAGGCGTCCGCCCCTGTGGGCGCGGCGGTACGGGTGCCGTTGACAACCGTTTGCAGCAGATAATAGCCCGAAATTCCTATGGTGGCGACGCACAGGAACAGGACTATGTAAAAGCCCTTTCCCATGGCGAAGTCGCCCAGCTTTCTTAAAAAGCTCTGGTTTTTCACAAAACCACCTCCGAAGCCTATTTTTGACAGCCCTGGAGGCAGTTATACACGGACCGTAAAAATTTGTCCATTCAATTTTCTTCCACCCCAAAGAGCTTGCAAATTCCGCCCAAAGGGGCTACAATAGCAAAAAGACGACGGACTTCGTTCCGCCGAAAACGGGAGGTATGTTTATGATCGCCATCGCGTCCGACCACGGCGGCTATGCCTTGAAGGAACACATCAAAGCCTATCTGGCCGCCAAGGGTATCACCTGCGAAGACTTCGGCACCAACAGTACCGAGAGCTGCGACTACCCCACATTTGGCCAAGCCGCCGCTCAGGCCGTTGCGGATGGCCGTTGTGAGCTGGGGATTGTCATCTGCACCACCGGCATCGGCATCTCCATCTCCGCCAACAAAGTAAACGGTATCCGCTGTGCCCTGTGCGGGGACATGCTCTCTGCCGAGATGACCCGCCGCCACAACGATGCCAACATGCTGGCTCTGGGCGCCGGAATGGTGGGCCCCATCCTGGCTGAGCGCATTGTGGACGCCTTCCTGACCACCCAGTTTGAGGGCGGCCGCCACCAGCGCCGGGTGTCGCTGCTGATGGACATCGAAAAGGACTGACGCTTTGCCAAAGGGGCTTGTGCCTGCAACGTATACATTCACGCACCTAAAGCCCATGTCATTTGGCACAAAAAAGGACTGCCAGCGGATGCGGCAGTCCTTTCCATTATTCTGCAAACATAGCGGTGGATAAATACCGGTCTCCTGTATCGGGCAGAAGGGCAACTATTGTTTTTCCTTGGTTTTCTGGCCGTTTGGCCAGCGCAATCGCCGCCCAGACCGCTGCCCCGGAGGAAATGCCCACTAAAATGCCCTCCAGCCGGCCCACCAGCCGGCCTGCGGCATAGGCATCCTCATCCCGCACCGGAATAATCTCATCGTAAATCTGGGTATTCAGCACCTCAGGCACAAAATTTGCACCAATTCCCTGGAGGTCATGGGGCCCGGGCACTCCACCGCTAAGCAGCGGAGAGGAAGCCGGTTCCACTGCCACCACTCTGACCGCCGGATTCTGACGTTTTAGATACTCTCCTACACCGGTAATGGTGCCGCCGGTGCCCACACCAGCCACAAAAATATCCACCTTACCCTCGGTGTCCTCCCAAATTTCCGGGCCGGTGGAAACCTGGTGGGCCGCCGGGTTCGCCAAGTTGACAAACTGGCCGGGGATGTAACTGCCAGGCAGCTCCTGCGCCAGCTCCTCCGCTTTCTCAATGGCTCCCGCCATACCCTTCGCCCCTTCGGTGAGCACCAGTTCTGCGCCGTAGGCTTTCATCAGCAGGCGGCGCTCCAGGCTCATGGTCTCGGGCATCACAATCATCACCCGATATCCCCGGGCCGCGGACACCGCAGCCAGCCCAATCCCCGTGTTGCCCGAGGTCGGCTCAATGATAATTCCTCCCGGCTTCAGCAGTCCTCTGGCCTCTCCGTCGTCAATCATGGCCCGAGCCACGCGGTCTTTCACACTCCCAGCGGGGTTGAGGTACTCCAGCTTGGCCAGCAGCCGGGCCGGGAGCCCCTCCTGTTTTTCAATCCGAACCAGCTCCAGCAGGGGTGTTCTGCCAATCAACTGGTCCACTGAGGTATAAATTTTCCCCATTTTAAATACCAATCCTTTATATAGGTTAATTTCGATTATAGGCCCTTCTCCACAGGCTGTCAAGGGAAAATTTTCTTGCTTCCCCACTTACCATGTGGTATAATGGGTTTCTAGCAGAGGGGGACAGGATATGCTGGTTTCCACAAAAGGCCGTTACGCGCTGAGGGTAATGATTGACTTGGCCGAACATTCTACGCAGGGCCCTATTGCCCTGAGTGTCATTGCACACCGTCAGGATATCTCGGCTAAATATCTGGAGAGCATCATAAAATTGCTGGTCAAAGCCCGGTTTTTGCGGGGCACTCGGGGCAAGGGCGGCGGCTATCAGCTCATTAAGCCCCCGGAGCAGTACACCGTAGGTGCCATTTTGCGGCTCACGGAAGAATCTTTGGCCCCGGTAGCCTGTATTGACCAAAACGCCCCTGCCTGTCCCAGAGCCCCAGAGTGCCGCACCCTGTCCATGTGGTGCGGATTGGACCAGGTCATCTCCAGCTACCTGGACAAGATCACTCTTGCGGACCTGTCCCGCCCGGAGGTTGTCCAAGGGGAACCCAGCAGCTGAACCAATAAAGAAGACCGCTCGGTGGAACAACATCCACCGAGCGGTCTTTTCATCCTATTTGGTTCAGATTACCCGCCGTGCGCCAACATATGTACGGCTGTTGTAAGAAGAATTGAGGGTATCAATCTCCACTACATAACGGTCGCTGGAGGCATGGACAAACTTTCCGTCTCCGATGTAGATGCCTACATGGCTGGCGGCTTTTCCGTCTCCCGGGTTGCGGAAAAAGATCAGGTCACCGGCCTGAAGCTGTCCGCTAGAGACCGCTGAACCGTTTGTCATCTGGCTGCTGGCGGTGCGGTTAATCTTGTAGCCGAAGTGGCTGTAGACATACTTGGTAAAGCCGGAGCAGTCGAAGCTATCGGGGCCGTTTCCGCCGTAGACATAAGGTGTACCCAAGAAAGTCTTGCCATACTCCACAATCTGTACACCCAAGGAAGATGTGCCGTTCCCCCAGGAACCGGTGGTGTTCTGTCCCCGGGCCTGTGCGGTCTCATACTTACCGCTCTCGGCCTTCTCCGAGCAAATGGCGATGTATTCGCTGGACACATAGCCCTGGCCCCCGTTATACTCGATTTTGAACCAGCCCGAATCCATACCGGTGAGCTTTACTTTGGTACCGTCCGGAATTTTCCGGGTCCGGTCAAAGCTGGTGCCCGGTCCGGAGCGCATATTCAGCACGCTGCCGTCGGCCTCCACCTTGCCATAGCCCAAATCCGCATCGGCCTTTTCCGTCACATCCAGATATTCAGCGGACATATAGCCCTCAACGCATTCATAGTTCACCTTGTACCAGCCGTCCTGTGCCTCTTCCAGCACAATCACCTTGTCGCCGGTGTAGGCCCGTCCCAAAATGGAGGCGGAGGTATTGGCCTCCTCCCGCAGACGCAGACCATCACCGTTTACGGTGCCCACCCCCACATTGGCAGCGGAGGCTCCCACCACACACATGGTCATAACAATACCCGTCATCAAAGCCGTGCGCAGAGCACGATGAAAATAAGACATTGGAAAAAGTCCTTTCCTTGGTTAATCAAAGTAGTTACAACTTTGTAACCAAATTGTAACAGATTCTCCTCCATTTGTCAACACTCCACGGGCGAAATCTGCGCTTTTCTGGTTTAGCCTGTCAGTCCCGCACGAACAATCATAGAAATGACTTCTTGACGTGAGGCTAGATCCATGGGCCGGGAACCATCGCTCACGCCCATCTGTCTGGCCCGTTCCAGTTCTTCTCTGCCCCAGGCGGGCCCCGCCTGTTCTCCCAGTTCCTTTCGGTACTGTTCCATATAGGATTTAAACTGCTCATAGCTCAGCATTTGGTCATCTTCTCCTCTCATGGCCCGGGCGGTATCCGCCCGAAAATCTTCCATGCTCTTCCCATAGCGGGGAAACCAATGGAGTACGTCGCCGTGGTTCGAAGCAATTCCCCGGCGGTATCCCTCCTGATGGCAGATTACCACCCCATCGGCCAGTGGGTCCAGATGGTGCTCTTGGCACAGCATGGCGGCCAGCTCCACCGCCTCCTGATAGACCGCTCGGAAATATTCCGGGTCGTTCAGGCCGTCCTCACAAATCTCAAAGCCAATGTGGGTATCGTTGGCCGACCCCTTTTTTCCGCTGGCGGCGTGCCAACCCCGCCGGTTCCAGGGCAGGGTTTGAACGGTGCCTATCTCTCCACCGTCAAACTTTCCCACAAAGGCATGGACACATTTCTGCACACCGGACCGGTTCCAGTGGTTCCCGCCGGTATTCCAGCCCATCACTTCATCTCCGGGGACATATCTGGCCACTCTGGGATTATTTGCCCCTGTGGAGTGGACCATAACACCTCTGACCCGAATTGTCCGCCCAGCCTTAAAGCAGTCATTTTCCGTCAACCACTGTGTTCTCAGCCTCACGTCCCGTCACCGCCCTGCTGGTCCACCATATCCTGCACCTTCTGGCTCTGGGTCCCGAAGTAGAACGCAATAATCACCGCATATATGGTCATAAAATCCTGGCTGATCCGGCTGGCGCAGGCCATGTACGCAAACACGCCGGTCAGAACTAGGGTCACCAAAGACTTAACGCTCATCAGGGTGCCCAGGCGTTTTAGGATAATCTCGCTCATGGTCTCTCATCCTTTCCATCCTTCAATACGGTTTTCAGGCACATCAGCAGCAGCTCTCCGCCAAAAAACGCCAGAATCACCCCCAGCAGTGCTGCTGGGTCATGGCCAGTGCGGGAGAGGATGCGCATGGCATATACCGAAGCCGCCGTGCCGCAGACGACACACCACAGAACCATTCCCTTGGCAAACAGGTGGGGTGCGGTTTTCAACTGCGCGATTACTTTTTTCACGGTTTCACCGCCTTTTCCAAATCACCGATTCGATGGTTGGCCACCTTAATTTTCTCCTCCTGAAGTTCGGTCCGCTCTTCCACCTGATACATCCGCTCCACCAAATGGTTGTGAGCCTGGACTTTTTTCTCCAACTGTTCCAGGCGGTACTGTGTCAGCTTGCTGGACACCAAAATACCGCCGAAGGCTCCAGCCCCAGACCCCATCAGGCCGATAACCGCCACAATAATTGTATCGCTTATTTCAGCCACCTCATTTCTTTTCCGGTCCGCTAAAAACGCAGTTCCACCGTTCCGCTGCCATTAAACGAGGCGCTTCGTGTGGCGTTTCCGGAAAGTAC
>JAAWIE010000034.1 GCA_022796195.1 Lawsonibacter sp.
GAGATGTCTTCAGGGCAGGGTGAAATTCCCGATCGGCGGTAAAGTCCGCGAGCGCGCAAGTGCTGATTTGGTGCAACTCCAAAACCGACAGTATAGTCTGGATTTGAAGAAGGTGTATTGAATCAGCCGGTATTTTGTCCGGCTTGCTGCACTTTTTTCTGTCCGTCTTCGGTTCTGCTGACATTTTCAATACACCTGAAGAATCAACACCTGGACTGCATTTCAATGCGTTCAGGTGTTAATTTTTTCGGGAGGTCTCTCTATGAATCGTCAAACAAAAATTATGACAGCTACAGGTATGTTTTGTACCCTCGCCTATACCGCCACAGCGGTGGGGCGCATTCCCCTTGTCCTCTTTTTAAAGTACGACCCTAAGGACATTGTAATTGTCATCAGCGGTCTGATCTTCGGGCCGCTCACTGCGTTCATGGTAACGCTGACTGTTTCACTGATTGAACTATTTACCATCAGCGAAAATGGAATTTTGGGGTTTCTAATGAATGTTATTTCCAGCTGTTCATTCGCCTGTACCGCCTCACTAATTTATAAACGGAAGCCCACTTTATCCGGTATCAGAACTGGACTATTCTGCGGATGGGGCTGTATGGTTACCACCATGCTCCTCTGGAATTACATAATTGCGCCAATCTACATGGGTTGTTCCAGAGAAGCCGTTGCAGAATTGCTTCTCCCAGTTTTTTTGCCCTTTAACCTTATCAAAGGAGGGCTAAACACAGCCATCACAATGTTTTTATACAAGCCAGCAGTCACCGCACTGAGATATGCCCGCCTATTCGATCCAGAATCCGCCGCAAGACCCAAAAAAGGAACTGGATTTCTGTTTGGATCGATTCTCATCATTGTTACATGTATCTTATGGCTCCTTTCATTCCAGAGCTGGTCTTAAAGCAGTTTCCAACACTTTTCCTGCTGCAAACGAACCATACATTTTCTGCTTTTTGAATAGACGGACAGGATAAGTCATGCTATAATGGAAATCCATCCCAATCATCAACGAAAGGAACGAGGTTCATGGACAAAAACAGACCCCGCGGCCGGGAAAAAAATGTGACCGGCCCAGGCAAAACCATACAAAAACGCGGTGAGGGCCTAGGCTCCGGCCCAGTGGGAGAGGCTGGCGGCTACAGCGGCCGCGCAGAGCAGAAGTCCTCAAGCACACGCAGTACAGGGACCCGACGCCCAGGCGGAATGCAGTTGATTATTCTCCTTTTGGCAGTCCTTCTGGGCGGCGGAGGCGGTTTGAGCGCACTGTTGGGCGGCGGACAGACAGGCGCTCCGGCGGCGCCGCCCAGCCAACAACAGACACCCTCCAGCGGCGGTTCCAGTCTGACCAGCCTGTTGAGCAATCTGGGCGGCGGCAGTATGTCTTCCGGCTGGAAGGGCGAGGCGAATACTGGCCGTTTAAACACCTCTGTCGCTTCTGGCTCCCGGGCAAAGTATACCAAGCTCCTGGGCGGCGGCAAAGATACCGCCACCATTATGGTCTATATGTGCGGAACAGACCTGGAATCCCGCAGCGGCATGGGAACCGCCGACCTTCAAGAGATGCTGTCCGCCCGCTTTGGGAGCAACATCAATCTTTTAATCTACACCGGCGGCTGTAAAGCCTGGAAAAATACCGCTGTCAGCAGTTCTTCCAACCAAATCTGGCAGGTGAAGGACGGCAGTCTGGTCTGTCTGCAAAAGAACCTTGGAAGTGTCACCATGACCAGTCCCGACACGCTGGCGGGATACATCCAGTGGTGCGCCAAAAACTATCCCGCCAGCCGGTATGAGCTGATCCTATGGGACCACGGCGGAGGTTCGGTCAGCGGCTATGGCTACGACGAGAAATTTGCCTCCAGCGGCTCTATGAGCCTTGCGGGTCTGGATGCCGCCCTGAAGGCAGCCGGAATCAAATTTGACTTCATCGGCTTTGACGCCTGTCTTATGGCCACAGTGGAAACCGCTCTGACGATGTCTCAGTATGCCGACTACCTCATCGCTTCGGAGGAAACGGAACCCGGCGTCGGCTGGTATTACACCGACTGGCTCACCGAATTTGGTAAGGATACCTCCATGTCCACCCTCCAGGTTGGCCAAAACATCGTAGACAGCTTTGTGGACACCTGCGCTAAGAAGTGTCCAGGACAGCTGACCACGCTGTCCGTCATTGACCTTGCGGAACTGGAGCATACACTTCCGGATGCACTGGCTGACTTCTCCCATGCCACGACAAAACTGCTTCAGAACCAGCAGTATCAGACGGTCTCCAACGCCCGGAACGGCACCCGGGAATTCGCTCAGTCCAGTAAGATTGACCAGATTGACCTAGTCCATCTAGCTCAGAATCTTGGGACTCGGGAGAGTCTGGCATTGACCGACACGCTCCTCAGCGCGGTTAAATACAACCGCACTTCTTCTAACATGACCAACGCCTATGGTCTGTCCATCTATTTCCCCTGCCGAAAGACCGCCGCCGTGGACCGGGCGGTCTCCACCTATCAGGCAATCGGAATGGATGACAGCTACAGTCAGTGCATTCGCCAATTTGCCAGCCAGCAGACCATCGGCAGTGTGGGTGCGGCTGGGCAAAGTTCCCCCCTTGGCGCTCTGACCAACATGCTTGGCTCCGGCAATTCCGGCGGCAGCGCCGACGGCGTTTATGATTTGCTCTTCTCCGTCCTGGGAAGCGGATTTTTCAGCGACCGGTCCATTGACATGGAGCAAGCCGCCCAGTATGTGGCGGACAACCATTTCGACGGCAGCAATCTTTTGTGGGAAGACAGCGAAAACGGAACCGCCGTCCTGCGGCTGAGTGAAAAACAATGGTCTATGGTTCATACCTTAGAGCTGAATGTATTTTATGACGATGGCGAGGGCTTTATTGATCTGGGGCTGGACACAGTTTACCAGTTCGATGACGGCGGAAATCTCCTGGGCAGCTACGACGGCACCTGGCTCGCCATCAATGGCCAGCCTGTGCCCTACTACCACACCGTCACTGTGGACGATGGGACTCGCTACACCATCACCGGCCGGGTTCCGGTCCTCCACAACGGCAGCCGCGCGGAATTGATTTTGGTGTTTGATACCGACCAGCCCTATGGCTTTGTAGCCGGTGTCCAGACTGTATACCACGAGGGCGAAACCGAGACCATCGCAAAGAACATGACCGGTCTACAGCCCGGCGATACGCTGGAATTCCTGTGCGATTACTACACCTATGACGGGGACTATCAGGACAGCTACTTGATTGGCGACCCCATCACCGTCACGGACGAGGCACTATCCATCAGCAATGTACCTTTGGAAGGCTCCGTCCAAGCTGTTTACCGCTTCACCGACCTGTATCAGCAGCACCACTGGACGCCGGCTGTTCCCATGGTCTGACTGGATTACATCCTTTCTAACCCTTTTTTCCAACCAAAAACAGCTCCAGGCAATCATGCCCGGAGCTGTTTTTCGCTTCGCTTTTACCGGTCAGTCATCGCCAAAGCTGATGCCCAGCAGGCGAGCTTCGGTGATAATATCGGATTTGGGATCGATGGTTTTCAGCTTTCCCGCAATCTCCTTCAGAGGAATTGAGGTAATCACATGGTTCTGAATTGCCACCATATTGCCATATTCCTCTCTGGAAATCATCAGAGCGGCGGTGGTACCCAGCCGGGAGGAGAGTACCCGGTCATAGGCGCAGGGCGTTCCGCCCCGCTGCATGTGGCCCGGAACCGTAACTCGAACTTCCTTGCCGGTCTTCTTCAAAATCTTATCAGCGATGGCATAGGACACTGAAGGATACTTCTCCAGCAGTTCTGCCATATGCTGTTTATACTCCTTTTTGCTCATCTCCGACTCTTTTTTCGAAACTGCGCCTTCCGCTACAGCCAAAATGGTAAATCCATTTCCGGAGGCGGCCCGCTGTTTGATCTTGGAGATAACAGAATCGATGTTATAAGGAATTTCCGGAATCAGGATAATGTCCGCACCGCCGGCAATTCCAGCGTTCAGCGTCAGCCATCCCGCCTTATGGCCCATGATCTCCACCATGAACACCCGGTTGTGGGAGGCGGCGGTGGTATGAATGCAGTCGATGACCTCCGTGGCCAGAGAAATGGCGGACTGGAAGCCGAAGGTGGTGTCGGTACCCCACAGGTCGTTGTCGATGGTCTTGGGCAGGCCGATAACATTCAGGCCCTCCTCGCTGAGCAGGTTGGCGGTCTTCTGGCTTCCGTTGCCGCCCAGCACTACCAGACAGTCCAGCCGCAGGCGGCGGTAAGTGTACTTCATGGCCTCCACCTTATCCAAGCCGTTCTCATCGGGCACCCGCATCAGCTTAAAGGGCTGGCGGCTGGACCCCAGAATGGTGCCGCCCCGGGTGAGCAAGCCAGTAAAGTCGATGGGGGACAGTTTTTTGTAGTCCTCATAAATTAGGCCCTTGTAGCCGTCGATAAAGCCGATGATCTCTACCTCATTTCCATAGATATTGTAGAGGCCCTTGGCTACGCCGCGCATGGTGGCGTTCAGCGCCTGACAGTCGCCGCCGCTGGTGAGCATTCCGATCCGTTTCATAGATACTACTTCCTTTCCGAAAAAAGATATATGAAAGCCGTTCCGGCTTGGGTAACAGGGTACCTCTCCCCCCAGCGGGCATCACTTCTTCCGCCCAATCATCCGCCCCAGCAGACCCCGGCGGGACTTGCGCACAGTGATCGCGGGAGGACTCTTAGAAACCGCCTGTTTCGGAGCCTCAAGCTTGGGCGAGGACGGCTTAACTGCTGTCTTGGAACCGGCAGGCCGGCGCTTCGCCGGGGCAGACACCGCCCAGCTGCGGTCATATGCCTGATCGCAGAAATGTTCCTGTGCATTAAACAATTCGCCCTCCGCCCGAAGGTACTGGCCATCGGGCTGCTGAACCCGGCCTTTGGCGGTATCCCGGAACTGATCCTGAAACATTTGCTCCAGATGGGTCCGGAGAGCAGGGTCATAGATAGGGACAGCCACCTCTACCCGGCGGGTGGTGTTGCGGGTCATAAAGTCGGCCGAGGAGATATAGACCTGTCTCCGTTCCCCCAACCCGAACAAATAGATGCGAGCATGTTCCAGATAGCGGCCTACAATACTGTGGACTCGAATATTTTCTGTCCATCCGGGCACGCCCCCGATGAGACAGCAGATGCCCCGAATCATCAGATCAACTTTCACCCCAGCCCGGGATGCCTCAATCAGTTTGTCAATAATCAGTTTATCGGTAAGGCCGTTGAGCTTGAAGCCCAAATAAGCAGCCCTGCCCTGCCGGGCCTGTTCAATCTCTCGTTCCATAAAGGCCAGCACTTTGGTCCGCAGGCAGGCGGGAGCCACCATCAGATGGCGGCTGTCCTCCACCACCTCCCCCATGGACAGGCAGTTGAACACTTGAGCGGCCTCCGCGCCGATCTCAGGGGAAGCAGTCATCAGAGCATAGTCGGTGTACAGCCGGACAGTATCTTCGTTATAGTTCCCGGTGCCCACTTGCGTCATATATTCTACTTGATCGTTGTGCATTCGGGTGATGAGCAAAAGCTTGGAGTGGACTTTCAGTCCGTCCAAACCGTAGATCACCCGGCAGCCAGCCTGTTCCAGCACTCGGGACCAGCCAATATTATTTTCCTCATCAAATCGGGCTCTCAGCTCTACCAGGGCCACGACCTCTTTGCCATTTTCGGCGGCGTCCACCAGAGCTTCCACAATTTTGCTGTTATGGGCCACCCGATAGAGGGTCATTTTAATGGAAACAACCTCTGGGTCCTGCCCCGCCTCCTGCAACAGCCGCAGCAGCGGCCGGACGCTTTCATATGGGTAGGAAAGCATCCGGTCCCGCTCCCGAATCTGTTCGGTCATGGGCCGGAGGGGGTCTACATTGGGGGAGTTCTGCGGTACCCGCCGGGGGTAAAACAGCTCAGGTTTGTCCCGGAGGATATCCCGCACAGCGCCCATAAAGGACAGGTCCAGGGGAATACTGCTGGCAAACAGGTGCTTGCGGGACAGCCCCAGACAACTGCACAGGCTGTCCCGCACAGTGTCAGACAGCTTACCCTGATACTCCAGCTTCACCGGCTGGAGCCGTTTTCTGCGGCGGATGAGCTTTTCCATGCTTTTACGGTATTCCTCAGCCAGCATATCGCTCATTTCCGAGGATGCCTCATCCATGTGGATATCGGCGCTTCTGGTCAGACGAACTAGCACCGTGCCGTCTACCTTATAGTGGGTAAATATTTTGGGGAGAAAACTGGCAATTAGGTCTTCCACCAGCACAAACCGCTGTCCGTCCCCCGGCAGCGGAACTAAGCGGCGCAGCACACCTTCTCCACAGGGGACAATACCCATACGCTCGCTGCCGTTCTTACTTTTTAGAATCGCTACCGCATAGATGGCCTTGTTACGCAAAAAAGGAAAAGGCTGCTTTCGCCCGATAATCTGAGGGGACAGCAAAGGCAGAACATTGGAGGTAAAATGCTTCTCCAAAAAGGATTGCGTCTTGTCCGGCAGGCTGGCAAAGCGGCAAATATCCACGCCTTGGCCCGCCAATTCCTCCAGCAGTTCCCGGCCAATGCGGTCCCGGTCTGCGAGAAGCTCTCGTGTCCTGTCCAAAACTGCAGCAGTCTGTTCTGAACTGGTCATGCCGGTTTTGTCATCCACAGCGGTGAGATGGAGGGTATCCATCAGCATCCCCACCCGCACCATATAGAACTCGTCTAAATTGCTTTGAAAAATCGAGGCGAAATTCATCCGCTCACATAGGGGATTTGCTGGGTCCTCCGCCTCCTCCAGCACACGTTTGTTAAATTGAAGCCAGGACAGCTCCCGATTGACATAGCAGTGGTTCCCGCCGGCTGCGGGGGAGTCGCTCCGGTCTTTCATATTCTACCTCCTTCAGCGGTTTACTTCACTGCTATAAATGTACCACCCTTTTCTGGCTGGCGCAAGTCCTTTCGCTTCTTTTTCTCAAAAAAACCGGCGCCGCTGGGAGGTGCTGAAACGCCTCAAACAAGCCATAACATCCGAACAGCAAAAAACGCCCCGGAGAAGGACGGCCTCATACCGTCTTTTCTCCGGGGCAGTCCGGCCGTATCTTCAGCCGGCGGCCAAGGTCTGTACCGCTTGCAGAAACTGGTCAATCTCCTGGCTGGTGTTAAAGGCGGAAACACTGGCTCGGATGGTCCCGGTCTCCAGTGTACCTGCGGTCTCGTGGGCCAGCGGGGCGCAGTGCAGTCCGGCCCGCACGGCATAGCCCCGGCCACCCAGATTTTCTCCAATCTCTTCGCAGTCCCGGCCTCTCAGCAGGAAGGAGAGCACTCCGGCCTGCGCCGATGGGTCCTGTGCCTGATAGACCTCTGCCCCAGGCAGAGCACGCAGGCCTTCCCCCATCCGGCGGATCAGTTCTCCCTCCTGCCCGGCAATGCGCTCCACCCCCTGGCGGCGCAGAAAGCGCAGGCCCTCCAGCAGTCCGGCGATGCCCGCGATATTGTGGGTTCCCGCCTCCAGCCGGTCGGGCAGGAACTCTGGCATATCCTGCCGCTTGGATTCGCTCCCTGTACCCCCCTCCAGCAGAGGGGCAGGGTCCATCCCGCACAACAGAAGTCCGGTCCCTTGGGGGCCGTACAGCCCCTTGTGCCCCGGCATAGCCGCAAAGGCCGCCCCCAGCGCGTCAAAGTCCAGGGGCAGACAACCGGCAGACTGAGAGGCATCGACAATGAGGGGCGCCCCCCGCTCCCGGCAAAGCCGGGCAATCTCTTCAATGGGCAGGATAAAGCCAAAGACATTGGATACATGGGTACACACCACCAGGTCTGCCCCCTGGTCCAGTTCCCGGCGGAACGCCTCCAAGGCGGCTTGGCGGTCAAACAGCGGGCTTCGGGCCACACGAAGTTCCACACCCAGCGCGTGGAGGGGCCGCGTGACGGCGTTGTGTTCATAGCCCGAAACCACCACCCGGCTCCCCGGCTTAGCCAAGGTCTTGATGGCAATATTCAGGCCATGGGTGGCGTTAAAAGTAAACACTACCCGTTCCGGAGCGTCTACATGGAACAGACTGGCGGCCTCCTCCCGGCAGGTAAAAGCCGTCTCTGCCGCCGCCATGGCGGGCCGGTGTCCGCCCCGGCCGGGGCTGGCTAAGTGGTTGATCGCCCGTGCGCTGGCTGCGGCCACTGCGGCAGGCTTTTGCAGGGTGGTTGCGGCGCTGTCCAAATAGATCACAAGGCCACCTCCTGATAGCTTCCATCCCCGGCTGTGATAAAGATTCGCTTGGGGGTCAGGCCCACCCGTTGTAAAATGCGCAGGGCGTCTGGGAGATTTCGCTGGGAGATTTTGACGGAATGACTGCACCCCTCGCCTGAGATGCTCTTGGGGGAGCGCAGAACCCGCGCGGTAATTCCCGCCCGCTCCAGAGCCGCGGCGGTGCGCTGGGCATAGGTCAGCGAACGGCACACAATGAGATAATAGAGCATGGCATGGTTCCTTTCCTGGGACAGGACTTGCAATCCGTCCCGGAGAAATAGCCGGGAGGGGAAGCAGCGTTCCCCTCTCGTAACCAGCTTATGCGTTAACCTGAACCATTGATACCTCGTTCAACAGCCCTCGCAGATCTGCATGGGCTTCTTGTATTTTACCGGGTGTAGTGATTCGGTGGCGGCGTTTTAACTCATTTTTCCAAGAAGAAGGCAAAGCGTGTTCTTTGGTCGTACCGCTCCCCTGCTCTCAGAATGCAGGAGGGAAATTCGGGCTGGTTGGGAGAATCGGGAAAATGCTGGGTTTCCAAACAGTAGGCGTGGCGGAACCCGTAGACAGCCCCATCCTTACCTTTCCGGCCCTCTTCGATAAAGTTAGCGGTATAGAACTGTATGCCGGGGCAGGTTGTGTCTACTTCCATGGTAATTCCGGTTACTCTGCTGACGGCCCGGGCCGCAGGGCGCAGGGAGCCAGACTGACCGTCCACCACAAAATTATGATCGTAGCCCCGGCCCCAAATCAGCTGTTGAAAGGGCTCGCCGATGTGCCTGCCGATGGGAACTGGCTGGCGCAGGTCCATAGGAGTACCCTCCACTGGTTCCAAACAGCCCAGAGGAATACTGGTCTCACCAGCCGGAGTGTATTGGGAAGCAAACAAGGTAATCTCCTGCTCCAACGCGGAACCGCTTTTGTGTCCTGCCAGATTAAAATAGCTGTGGTTTGTGAGGTTGCAGGGGGTATCCTGGTCGCTGACCGCTTCGTATCGGACGGACAGGGCCGTCCCCTCCAGCGCATAGGTCACCTTCACTTGGAGATGACCGGGATAGCCCTCTTCCCCATCGGGGCTGTCCAGCGTCAGGACGGCCCGCTGTTCGGTCAGTTCCTCCACCGTCCAAACCCGATGGGAGAAGCCTGTATTTCCACCGTGGAGGTGGTTAGGGCCGTCGTTCACCGCCAGCTGATACTCCTTACCACCCAGGGAAAATTTTCCTTTTGCAATCCGGTTGGCGAAGCGGCCCACCACCGCGCCCAAGTAGCCGCCTTCCGTCTCATACTGCTCCAAGGTGTCGTAGCCCAGCACTACGTCCACCGGGCCCTCCCGGCCAGGGACCGTAAGGCGGCGCACCACCGCGCCGAAGGTCAGAATATTGCAGGACATCACCCCGTTGTCCAGCGTCAATTCCTGCACTTCTTCTCCCTTGTGTGTGGTGCCAAAGGGTATTCCATATTGTGTCATTGACCATCTTCCTTTCCAATTCTGTTCTTCTAGCACATTACCTCGCTATAGGTACCCAGCCAGCGCAGCCGTTCCGTTCCAGCCTCCAGCTCTAAAAACATCCGCTCTAGTTCCGGGGCATACACAGACTCCTCCAAGTCAAAATAGAACATAAACTCAAATTCCCGCCCGGGCAGAGGACGGCTCTCCAGCTTAATCAGGTTAATGCCCAACGCCGCAAAAATGGACATTACATTGTAGAGAGAGCCAGGCCGGTGGGGCAGGGTAAGCATCAGACTGGTCCGGTCGGCCCCCGGGTAAATCTCCGGTTGTTTGCTGATGCAGATAAAGCGGGTGTAGTTGCTGTCCTGATCCTGAACATTCTCCGCCAAGATAGACAGCCCATAATGCTCGGCGCACAGCCTGGAGGACAGCGCCGCCAGATCATGCCGCCCCGACTCCCGCACCATCCGCGCGGCCAGGGCGGTATTCGCGGCTACCGTAGCTTTCACGCCCCGCCGTGCCAGATACCCGGCGCACTGGCTGATCGCCTGTTCATGAGAGAGTACCTCTTTCACATCCTCCAGTGTTGTCCCCGGCAGGGACAGCAGATTGTGGCTGATCTTCATCCGCGCGGAACGGACAATGGAAAAGTTGTACTGATCCATCAGGTCGTATACACCCTTCACCGAACCGGCGGTGCTGTTCTCGATGGGCAGGATACCGTAGCGGCACTCTCCCCGTTCCACTGCCTGAAATACTCCGGCAAAGGTGGGATAGAAGCGAATATCAGGGGCTTTAAACAACTTATCACATACAATTTGAGAGTAGGCCCCCTCGATCCCCTGGCAGGCCGTCACCGCCCGGGGTGGAAAGAGAGGCGCGGTGTCCTCCAGCGTCCGCCGGAGAATGTCATACATAGAGGAACCTGCCTCGATTTTAGCATGCTGATGGGCTCGGCTCACCGCCAGCAAAGTCTGGTACAGCATCTGGGCATACCCGGCCAGCTCATCTCCCGCCTGCCCGGACACTCTGGACAGCAGTTCCCGCTCCCGTCCGGCGGCTAATACAGGCAGATTGTGGTCCCGTTTATACTCCGCCGCCCGGCCCGACAGCTCCATCCTGGCTCTGAACAGCTCCACTAGTTCTTTGTCAATCCGATCCAGCTCCGCACGAATTTGTTCCAGTTCACCCTCCACGGTCATCCCTCCAAGATTATGATAAAAAATCATAGCACGCCCACCAGCCGCTGTCAAATATTTTACGAGCCGCCGGATATCCAAAGATACCCGGCGGCTCGTACATTACTTCGCAGTCTCGCGGTTGAACTTTTCCAGGTAGGCGTCCTGAAGCATCTGAATCCGCTGGGGATCCTTGCCGCCCACAGGGATATGGTCGATCGACTCCACTCTCATACACAGGGCGCTGGAACTGGTAACGATGGCCTCGTCGGCATTCATCAATTCTACCATAGAGAAGGGCTCTTCCACTGTGGGAATCCCGTGTTCCTTCGCCAGCGCCAGCAGATGTTTCCGGGTGATACCAGGGAGAATCAGTTCATCGGTAGGGGCGGTGTGGAGCACACCGTCTTTCAAAATGGAAATGTTGCTGTGGGCACACTCAGTAACCCGGCTCCCCCGGTGAAGCACAGCCTCGTCACAGCCGGCCTCCACAGCCCGCTGGTTGGCCAGCACACTGGGAATCAGGTTCAGGGTCTTGATGTTACACAGCTTAAAGCGGATATCCTCCATGGAAATCAGTTTGTAGGGCTTGGCCATAGACTTCATCGTGTGGGGCTTCACAAAGGCCATCAGCACAGGTTCCACCTCATCACCAGGGAAAATGTGGTTGCGGGGCGCCACGCCCCGGGTGACCTGCCAATACAGGAAGTGGACCGGAGAATCTTCCGCCGCATCCAAAGCCTTTTGCAGCTCCGCCTTCACTTGATCTCGTTCCATTTTAAACGGGATCTCCAGCAGGCGCAGGCTGTTGTACATCCGATCCAGGTGGTCTTCGATGGCAAAGGGGATACGGTTGGCCGCGCAGGTCGCCTCATAAATCCCGTCGCCGAAGTAGAGCGCCCGGTCGTTCATGGGCACCTTCATCTCCTCCAGCGCGCCAATTTCGCCATTATAGTAACCGACATTTTTCCACATAATTCTTCTTCCTCTCTTATAGATTCCAAAATTTCCAAAAGCTGCTTGTTCGCTTGGGTAAACAAATTCAGGCTGGAGCTATTTCCGCAGGCGCTTGGGCATATGGGGCGGCCAGTAATTTGCAGAGACTTGACAAAGCCTCCACGCGGCCCAGGCGCACAGCGCCCCAATAACCGCGCCTCCCAGCACGTCGGTCGGGTAGTGAACCCCCACATAGAGCCGGGACAGCCCCATCAAAACCGCCAAAACCACAGCGGCAATTCGGGTTCCCTTCCAAGGCAGGGCTCTGGCCCAGGACACCCCGGCGGCAAACGCGGCGCAAGTATGGCCTGAAGGGAAGGAATAGGGATCCCGTTCCGTCACCATTGGATTAATGGGCAGGCTCAGCCAGGGTCTTGGCCGCTGGATTAGGGGTTTGACCGTCACATTCGTCACCAGCAGGCCCAAAATCATGGCGCACAGGGCCACCGCCCCAGCTTTCCGCGTGGATTTTGGAATCAGCATCCCCAGTGAGAGAACGATCCACAGAATTCCCGCATTCCCCATCTGTGTGTAAATTGACACAATGGGGTCCAGCCAAGGCTGGTGCAAATTTTGAATTGCCAGCAAAAGCTGTCCGTCCACTTGAAACAAAGTCTCCAACATCAAATCCTCCCACTTGACCCCTACCTCATTCTATACTATAATAATAGAACTTTTTCCCCACAAGTCAATACTAATTTTCGGAGGTTCTTCCTTGTGAAGCAAATTCTCTGCCTGTCCTGCGAACCCTGGTCCAGCCGGCTTCCTGGGCGCACCCAGCAGCTGGTCTCCCGACTGCGGGACACACAAATTTTATATTTTTCACCTGCCCGCGGTCCCAAAGACCGCTCTTACCGGCAAAGGGGCAAGCAGGTCCGTCCTAATGTGACCGCCTACACTCTGCCTCCTATCTCCTTTTCCGTCCCGGAACAGTTTCATCTGTTATTCCGGCGGTCCTGGAACAAAATCGGCCGTTATATTCAGGACACCGCTCACCACCGGCATTTTTCTGAGCCTCTGCTTTGGACCACCCAACCCCGGCACATCCATCTGCTGGATCAGCTGGAATACAGCGGCCTCGTCTATGACTGCGACCGAGTCTGGGATGATACCCCACCCGACTGGGAAGGCAGTCTGGCTCAGGCGGCTGACGTAGTCTTTGCGGCCTCTCCTCAGCTGGCTGACCGGCTGTCCCCATGCAGTTCCAACATCGCCCTAATGCCCAATGGGCTGAACCTGCCTCTGTTCGATCCCAGCGCCCCCCACTTCGATCCCATGCCAGGGGTGACTGCTCCCATATTAGGCTGGTCGGGCACCATCCGCGCGGAACTGGACCTTTCCCCGGTTCTCTACGCCGCCCAGGCCCGGCCCGACTGGGGATTTCTGCTGATGGGGAAAGTAGAACCGGAAAATCCTTTTCTGCACCAGTTAAACCGGCTGTCTAACGTATATCTTTCCGGTCCCAAGCCAGTAACGGAGGTACCCGACTGGTTGTACCGCTGTCAAGTGTTGTTTGATCTTCTGCGGGACGACCAACCCTTTGGAGATGTGGTCTCTCCCCGCCTGTATGAGTACTTAGCCACAGGCAAGCCAGTGGTGTCCATGTTATGGCCCGACCAGGTGGAGCAGTTCCCCGATGTGGTCTATGGCGCCCACGACCCCCAAGAATTCGTGACCCTGTGCGCTCACGCGCTGGAAGAGGCACACGGTTTCGCCTCGCTGCGGCAGGAACGGGCGGCTGAGGCTTCCTGGACCCGCCGGACTGGCGAGGTGGAGCGAATCCTCACCACCGCCGGCCTTCTTTGATGGGTAGCCCTCTGTACAGCGAAAACCGCCCAGACATTTTGTCTGGGCGGTTCAAAGGGTCAAATTCCATTTTGGTGTGCTGACACATTTTACGCCTGCTTTAAAAAGGCGCTCAGCTTCTTATCTTCGATTTTGATGTGCGTAATCAAGGTTGTCACATACCGATTCAGGTTCGCCAAATCCGAGATAGAGGGCCCGCCTGCCGGAATTGCGGCTACAGCCTCCCGCAGTCCTTGTGTGTACTGCCTATGAAAGGTTTTGTGGGCCATCATTCCCGGGTAGCCGCTGGCCTGCTGCAATTGTTCCTCATGGGCAAAATGCTTATCCACATAGTCCAGCAAAAATTTAATTGCAGGCTCCATCGCTGCCCGGCCCTTTCCATAGCCGCAGGAATCCATCAGCTGGTTAACCGCTTGAAACAGTTCCCGGTGTTCCCGGTCGATGATGCTGTTACCCGTCTCCAGTTCTTTCGTCAGTTCATATTTCATGTCATGGTTACCTCCCGTAGTATCATAATCAAAAACAGAAATCATTATTGTTAACACTGCCGATTGTATCAGACACTTGCTTCTGTGTCAAGTGTCCTTGGAAAATATTTTTTCCTCCGCCCTGTTTCCAATGATTGCCGTATTTGCGGCGGTATTCTTGTACATATCTACAAAAATGCGTTTTCCTCTTGCAAAGCCCCCATGTTTCCTATAAAATGGGCATAAAATAGGAAGGGGTTTTTTGTTATGCTCTATGATTTTAATGTTCATTTCCAGAGCTTTCATGGCCCCAATCTGCCCGCAATTACCCCCTAATCATCCATCAGGCTGTCTGTACCCGCAGATAGCCTGAAACTTTTTTCAAAGGAGTGTTTAACATGAAAAAAGTCGCCGTTATCATGGGTTCCGACAGCGACTGGCCCGTTGTGCAAGGGGCCTGCAAACAGCTGGAGGAATTTGGCATCCCCTATGAAGCTCACATTCTCAGCGCCCACCGCACCCCCGCAGCGGCGGCAGAGTTTGCCCAGAATGCCCGGGCCAACGGCTTTGGAGTTCTCATCTGCGCCGCCGGAATGGCGGCCCATCTGGCCGGAGCTTTTGCCGGTAATTCTACCCTGCCTGTCATCGGCATCCCCATGAAGGGCGGAGCCGTAGACGGTCTGGACGCCCTGCTCGCCACTGTTCAAATGCCCAGCGGCATCCCGGTGGCCACAGTGGCTCTCAACGGAGCGAAAAACGCTGCGGTACTGGCCGCTCAGATTTTGGCTGTCTCTGACGATGCGCTTGCCGCCAAGCTGGACGAGGCCCGGAAACAGATGGCCGAGCAGATTGCCGCCAAAGAGGCCAAGCTCCAAGCGGAATTAAACGGCTGATTCAGCCGATATCCCTTACCTATCATACTAAGGACAGTTTGTGCCCTTACACAAGACTTTGAAAGGATGAACCATTATGACCAAACTGGAACAGCTCTACGAGGGCAAAGCCAAGAAGGTATTTTCCACAGAAAATCCAGACGTTGTCATTGTCTCCTACAAAGACGATGCCACCGCCTTTGACGGCTTGAAAAAAGGTACTATCACCGGCAAGGGAGCCGTCAACAACCAAATGACCAACTTCCTTATGCGGCAGTTGGAAAAAGCGGGGGTCCCCACCCATTTTGTGGAGGAGTTGAGCGAGCGCGAAACCGCCGTTAAGAAAGTGACGATCGTCCCTCTTGAGGTCATCATCCGGAACATTTCCGCCGGTTCCTTTGCCAAGCGGTATGGAGTCAAGGAGGGCATCGTTTTTGACGCCCCCACCATTGAATTTTCTTACAAAGACGACGATCTTCACGACCCCCTCATCAACGACTACCACGCCGTCGCCCTGAAACTAGCCACCTGGGAGGAAATCGACCAAATCAAGAAGTACGCCTTTCAGGTGAATGACTTCCTGAAACAGACCCTGCTGGAGTGCGGGGTCACGCTGGTTGACTTCAAATTGGAGTTTGGCAAAACCTCTGATGGCACGATTGTGCTGGCAGACGAGATTTCCCCCGACACCTGCCGCTTTTGGGACTCCAAAACCGGGGAAAAGCTGGACAAAGACCGGTTCCGCCGGGACCTGGGCAACGTGGAGGGCGCCTATCAGGAAATGAGCAAGCGCCTGATGGGTAAATAAGGAGGAACCATTCATGGGAGGCTTTTTCGGGGCCGTCTCCACACGGGACGTATCCCTTGACATTTTTTTTGGGGTGGACTACCACTCCCACCTGGGTACCCGCCGGGGCGGCATGATCATCCATGACGCCAAGGACGGCTTCCAGCGGCAGATCCACTCCATCGAAAACACCCCCTTTCGCACCAAATTTGAGAAGGATTTGACCAAGTTCCATGGCTGTTCCGGTATCGGCTGTATCAGCGATACCGACCCCCAGCCCCTTCTGGTCCGCTCCCATCTGGGCCTGTACGCCATTACCACCGTAGGTATCATCAACAACTCGGAGGAACTGGTGGAGCGGTACTTCTCCGATCATGGCCACCAGTTTATGGCCATGAGTTCGGGCAAGGTCAACTCCACTGAACTGGCCGCCGCCCTCATCAACCAGAAAGATAATCTGGTAGACGGTATTCTCCACGCTCAGGAGGCGGTGGCTGGTTCCCTTACCCTTCTGATTCTCACCGAACGGGGGGAAATCATTGCCGCTCGAGACCGGGTAGGCCGGCTTCCCGTCCTCATCGGAAAAAACGACACGGGATACTGCGTCTCTTTTGAGTCCTTTGCCTATCATAAGCTGGGGTATGAGAATGCCTACGAACTAGGCCCCCGCGAGATTGTCCGTCTCACCGCCGAGGGCTGTGAGGTCCTCTCCCCCGCCGGGGAAGAGATGAAAATCTGCTCCTTCCTCTGGAGCTACTACGGCTACCCCAACTCCAACTACGAGGGGGTCAACGTAGAGCTTATGCGCTACCGCAACGGTGCGGTAATGGCCCGGGATGAGCGTGAGCGGGGCCTCCTGCCCCAAGTGGACTATGTCGCGGGCGTTCCTGACTCGGGCATCCCCCACGCCATTGGTTACGCCAATGAAAGCGGGGTTCACTTTGCCCGTCCCTTCATCAAATACACCCCCACTTGGCCCCGCTCCTTCATGCCCGCCAACCAGAATGTGCGCAATCAAGTGGCAAAAATGAAGCAAATCCCTGTTCCTGAACTGATTGAAGGAAAAAAACTGCTCTTTGTGGACGATTCCATCGTCCGGGGCACCCAGCTGCGGGAGACAGTCGATTTTCTCTTCGAATCCGGAGCCAAAGAGGTCCATATGCGCTCCGCCTGTCCTCCCATCATGTACAGTTGTAAATATCTGAATTTCTCCCGGGGCAACTCCGACATGGATCTGCTGGCCCGCCGCACCATCCAGGACCTGGAGGGTGACGAAGGCCAGCAGCACCTGGATGAGTACGCCGACGCACAGACAGAGCGGGGCAGCTGTATGCTCAAAGCCATCTGTAATAAATTTGGTTTTGACTCTCTGGGCTATCAGTCCTTGGATGGCCTGCTGGAGGCCATCGGCATCGACCGAAACAAGGTTTGTACCTACTGCTGGTCGGGCAAAGAATAGACAGGGCGCCGCCATTTCACCGGTTGGGACAAGTTCCCGTCCAAATGCTTTTGCAGGGGGTGCAAGCGTCTGTTATCCCCAAAACAACACACAATATGATTGGAGGTCCTTCTATGGAAAACTCTCATTCCGCATCCTACGCCGCCGCCGGTGTGGACATTGAAGCCGGGTACAGGGGCGTAGAACTGATGAAGAAGCACGTTGCCCGAACCATGATTCCCGGAGTTGTCAGCGGCATCGGCGGGTTCGGCGGACTGTTCGCCCCCGATGTATCGGGCATGAAGGAACCGGTCCTGGTCTCGGGTACCGACGGCGTGGGCACCAAAATCCGGCTGGCCCAGCTGCTGGACCGGCATGACACCATCGGTATCGACTGCGTTGCCATGTGCGTCAACGACATCATCTGCTGCGGGGCACGCCCTCTGTTTTTCCTGGACTACATCGCCATCGGCAAAAACGAGCCGGAGAAGGTGGCCTCCATCGTCTCGGGGGTGGCCGAGGGCTGTGTTCAGTCGGGCTGTGCGCTGATTGGCGGCGAGACCGCCGAGCACCCCGGCCTGATGGCCCCCGAGGACTACGACCTTGCCGGATTCTCGGTGGGCATCGCGGACCGGGAGAAGATGATTGACGGCTCCAGGGTGGCGGAAGGCGACATTCTCATCGGCCTTGCCTCCACCGGGGTCCACTCCAACGGTTTTTCTCTGGTGCGCAAGGTGTTCGACCTGGAACACGCGGACCTGAACACCCCTCTGGACGAACTGGAGGGCAAATCTCTGGGCGAAACCCTGCTGGCTCCCACCAGAATTTACGTCAAATCCGTTCTGTCTCTGCTGGACTCCGGCGTGGACCTCCACGGGGCCAGCCACATCACCGGCGGCGGATTTTATGAAAACATCCCCCGCATGCTGCCCGAGGGGCTGTCCGCCTGCCTGATGGAGGACAAGCTGCCCCGCCTGCCCATCTTTGAGCTGATCCAGAAACGGGGAGAAATCCCGGTGCGGGACATGTACAACACCTTCAACATGGGCGTTGGCATGGTGCTGGCCGTCCCCGAGAACCAGGAGCAAAAGGCGCTGGACATTCTCCGGGCTGCCGGCGAGGACGCCAATGCCATCGGCGTGGTGGGCAAGGGTCCCCACGGCGTCGTAATCGGAACTAAGATAGGTAGCATCGGATGAAAAAAATCGCCGTATTAGTGTCCGGAGGCGGGACCAATTTACAGGCCCTCCTTGACGCCCAGTCCCGGGGAGAGATTGTCAACGGGGAAATCACCGCAGTGATTTCCTCCACCCCGGACGCCTACGCGCTGGAGCGGGCCAGGAACGCCGGAGTCCCCGGCCATGTGCTGGCCCGGCGGGACTACCCGTCCGCCCAGGCCATGACGCTGGCGCTGGTGGACAAGCTGAAGGACCTGTCCATCGACCTTGTGGTGATGGCGGGCTTCATGACCATCGTCACGGGGGAACTGTTCGCGGCTTACGAAAACGCGGTCATCAACATCCACCCGGCACTGATCCCCTCCTTCTGCGGCAAAGGGGCCTACGGCCTCCATGTCCACGAACAGGCGCTTGCCTGTGGAGTCAAGGTGTCCGGGGCCACCGTCCATTTTGTCACCGAGGAGTGCGACAGCGGACCGATCATCCTGCAAAAGGCGGTGGACGTACTCCCGGATGACACCCCCGAGGTACTCCAGCGCCGGATTATGGAGCAGTGCGAGTGGAAACTGCTGCCCCAGGCGGTAAGCCTGTTCTGTCAGGACCGGCTGGCGGTGGATGGCCGCATGGTACGGATCTTACCACAGGGACAGCCGCCGGCTGCCCTTACAGGAGGTTTCAAATGACCAGTTTAACAGAATATCTCTCGGAGCGTCCCTACCCGGGCCGGGGCATCGTCCTCGGCCGGACGGCGGACAACAGAAAAGCTGCCATCGCCTATTTCATCATGGGCCGGAGTGAAAACAGCCGCAACCGGGTATTCGAGGCCACTGAAGACGGCATCCGGACCCGGGCCTTTGACGAGAGCAAAATGACGGACCCGTCGCTGATTATCTACCATCCCGTCCGGCTGCTGCCCAACGGCCTGCTGGTGGTGACCAACGGCGACCAGACGGATACCATCCGGGACGCCGTCGCAGAGGGGCACTGCTACCGGCACGCGCTGAACACCCGGAAATTTGAGCCGGACGGCCCCAATTTCACCCCCCGCATCTTGGGGGTGGTCAAGCCCGACGGGAGTTACAACCTGTCCATCCTCAAGAGCCTGGACGGTGACCCGGCCTGCTGCTGCCGGTACTTTTTCGAGTATGACACGCCGCTCCCCGGAACGGGCCACTTCATCCACACCTATCAGGAAAACCTGGACCCGCTGCCCTCCTTCCAGGGCGAACCCCGCCGGGTGGCCATTGCGGCGGAGAGCGCCCAAAGCTGGGCGGAGAACCTCTGGTCCAGCCTGAATGCCGAAAACAGAGTCTCGCTCTATGTCCAGCTTTACGACCTTGCCAACGGCGCCCGGGACACCGCCATCCTCAACAAACACCAGTAAAGGAAGTGCAATCTCATGCCAACCGCAATAGAACTGGCACGGGCCTACTTTGACGGCCTGAAGGAGGCATACTGCCGGGAGGGCGGACAGGAAATCTGGGACCACTTCGCCTCCGTGGCCCAGGGGGCCAGCCAGGAGGATATCGACTGGCTGCTGAGTTTTTATCCCGACGCCCCCGAGAGCCTGCTTGAACTGCTCCGGCTGGTGGACGGCACCTACTACCGGGAGTACCCAGCCGGTCAAATCCTGTTCTACTTCCTGGGCTCCGACTATGAGGGCTACCCCTACTACCTCCTGTCCGCCCGGGAAATGGTGGATAGCAAAGACCAGTTCCGTCAGTGGGGGGACGACCTCATCAACCGGGAATACGACGACGACCCGGTGGATGCTGGAATCTGCGACGATATGGACAAGCTGAACTTCCTCCACTTCTCCGACTGCTGTAATAACGGCGGTACCTCCCAGCTGTTCATCGACTTCTCCCCCTCCGCCAGCGGTAAAAAGGGACAGGTCGTGCGCTACCTCCACGACCCGGACGAACTGGTGATTGTGGCGGACAGCTTTGACGAATATCTGCAAATGCTCATCGATCAGGACTACCTTTTCATCAACGAGGATTCTATGGACGAATAAGAGGAAAAGGCAAATAAGAGGAAAAACGCAGTTTTTCCAAAGTTTCTTTTCGGTTCCTTTTCTTTTCAAAGAAAAGGAACAAAACCCGAAAGGAACAAAACCCCCGAAAGGAGCCCGTACAATGACCGAACTGGAACTGAAATACGGCTGCAACCCCA
>JAAWIE010000035.1 GCA_022796195.1 Lawsonibacter sp.
GTAGCCCAGCCGCCAGCCGTCCATGGCGTAGGCCTTGGACATACCGTTCATGGTGAAGGTGCGCTCCTTCATCCCGGGCAGGGAGGCGATGCTGATGTGCTTGGCTCCATCGTAGACCAGCCGCTCGTAGACCTCATCGGAAATGACCATCAGGTCGTTGGAGACGGCGATCTCAGCCAGCTCCTGGAGCACGTCCTCGGACAGCACGCCGCCGGTGGGGTTGTTGGGGGTGATGATGACGATGGCCCGGGTCTTGGGGGTGATCTTGGCCCTGACCTCCTCGAGGTCCATCTGGAAGCCGGTCTCCTCCGTCAGTCCGTAGGTGACCGCTCTGGCTCCCAGCAGGTTGGGGACGTTGATGTAGTTGAGCCACACCGGGTCGGGGACCAGAATCTCGTCCCCTTCTTCCAAGATAGTAGCCAGGACGGCGAACACCGCCTCGGACAGGCCCACAGTGACCAGCACCTCGGAGGCTTTATAATCCACGTTGTTCTCCCGCTTCAGCTTGTCCGCAATGGCCTGACGCAGCTCCATCAGGCCGAAGTTAGAGGTGTAGTGGACCTTGCCCTCGGCCAAGGCCTGTTCCGCCGCCTTCTTGATGTACTCCGGGGTGTCGAAGTCGGGCCGCCCGATTTCAAAGTGGAGGACCTTTTCCCCCGCCCGCTCCATTGCCAGCGCCTTCTCGTTGACCTTGCGGATGCCGGACGGCGCCATCCGATTCATCCGCGCCGCGATTTTTGCCGCCATAGTGTTGCCTCCTTCAATTTGGTAAACTTGTTTAAAATGGACGGTATTTTGCTCTGCCTTCTGATACTATTTAGCCACAAAGATAGGGAAATGTAAAATACGAAAAACTTGAACACGTTATATCTATTTTCGTATAATCTTTGTGAGTTTTCACAAAGAAAGTCAATAGGCTCCAGTCATAGCGCCGTCTACCAGGATGGTCTGGCCAGAGATATAGGTGTTGGCCTCGGAGCACAGGAAAGCTGCCATACGGCCATACTCGTCTACAGTGCCGTAGCGGCCCATGGGGAAGGATTTCAGATCTTCCTTTTCGTATTCCTCTACTGAAATTCCTGCCTTCTCTGCCCGCATAGTGTTCAAACTGGCAATGCGGTCGGTTCCGATCCGGCCGGGACCGATCACATTGACCAGGATGTTGTCCTTACCCACTTCCTTGGCCAGCGTCTTGCTCATGCCCACCACGCCCATGCGCATGGTGTTGGACAGGATCAGGTTGTCCAGGCAGTCCCGGACCGAGGAGCTGGTGGAGTTGACGATCCGCCCTCCGCCCAGACGGCGCATGGAGGGCAGCACAGCCCGGATAGCGCGGATGTAGGACAGCAGGCACATCTCGAAAGCACCCGTCCAGGCCGCGTCGTCGAAGCTGTCAAAGGGGCCGGGCTTGGGACCGGGGCCCATGTTGACCAGGGCGTAGATGTCGCCCAGCGTCTCAACGGTGTGGTCCACCAGGGCCTGGATGTCCTCCACCTTGTTCACGTCGCACACAAAAACTTCGGGACGGTTGCCCGTCTCACGCTCAATGTCCGCCTGGGCGGCGGCCAGCCGCTCCGCGTTGTGGCCACTGAGCATGACCTTGGCGCCCTCCCGGGCCAGCTCTGTGGCGATCCCCTTGCCCAGACCGGCGGCGGACGCCATGCACAAAACTACCTTGTCCTTCAATCCTAGATTCATTGTAATACCTCCAAACGTTTCGATTCATGGGATGTGAAATAGCTTGCGTTTTGCCTTTCCTTCTGATATTATTTAGCCACGAAGCTACGGAAAAGTAAAATACGAAAAACTTAAAGACATTATATCTGTTTTCGTATAGGAGGACAGCAAAATGACGAATTATAAGGAATACATCTATGCAGTCTATCAGGAAAAAGGCTTTTCCAGGGCGGCCCAAAAGCTATATGTCTCTCAGCCCTGGCTGAGTGCTACAATTAAGAAAGCGGAACAGGAGTTGGGCCTGCCGCTGTTCGATCGAAGCACCAGCCCTATTTCCTTGACCGAGGCGGGACGTTATTATATTGAGCGGGTCGAACAGATCATGGCAATCGAAGCTGAGATGGAAGAGCGGTTCAAGGAATTTCAGAACGAATCCAGGACTGAACTGCGGATTGGAACATCTATGTTCTTCTGTACCTATGTACTGCCCGCTCTGCTGAACGATTTTTTCCTGGCCCATCCGGAGGCCGCTATGACTCTTGTGGAAGGTAGTAGCAAAACGCTGACCGAAAAGCTCCTGGATGGACGACTGGATTTTCTTCTGGAGGCAGAGCGGCCAGAGAGCAGTCAGATCACCTCGATTCCCTGGGCCTCGGAGGAGATCGTGCTTGCCGTACCGGCCAGTGATCCCATCAACGGAAAGCTGGAGCGGTATCGCTATTCCTTCGAGGAATTTTTGCAGCGTGCAAAGCCCAATGGCCGCCGCCCCTCTGTTCCTCTGGCTCAGTTTAAAGAGAAAAGCTTCATCCTCTTGAAAGAGGGGAATGACAGCTATGGACGCGTTTTGAAGATTTGCAGAAATGCCGGCTTTGATCCGCAGATTTCCCTGCGTGTGACCCAGATGATGACGGCCTATTACCTAGTGTGTGAGGGGCAAGGTATCTCGTTTCTCCGTTCCACAATTCCCCAGCACGTTGTGCCCACCAATCAGGTGGTGTTCTACCAGCTAGATGACCCGCTGGCGGTGCGGGATATTTATCTGTCCTACACCAAGCGTAAAGCCAGCCCAATACAGCAAGAGCTGATTGATTTTATGAAAGATAATATTTTTTGATAAAAAGCCGCTGTGCCCAGACAGATTCAACTGTTTGGACACAGCGGCTTTGTGGAGTTTGTATAAACATTATACGAAAATAGATATAACGTTATTAAGTAATCCGTATTTGATTTCGTCATAAAAGCAGGAATATAATGAGCTCACAGATTACTTTTTGTGTATTCTCTCAAATGTCTGGCCAGACAGATTTCACTCGATACAGCACGGGAAGTAAAGCTGACAACAACTACAGGAGGACATGTATGGAAAACTATAAAAAGCAGATTATGGTCTGCGGCCCAACTGATCCACTCCCTGGTTTGGAGCTTCAGCCCACCCTTGATGCTCAGAATTATTTCGCTGTGGATTATGTGGATGCCTGGAACTCCATGAATCCGGATGATGTGGATCGGGCGGACTACCTCATTGTACCCGGCGGTATCCCGGATATCAGCCCGGCCCTGTACGGTGAGGAATTGGCTGGCAGTCACGATGTGGACGAGAATCTGGATCAAGTTCAACTGGCCGTAATCGACCGGGCCGTTCAACAGCGCAAGCCCATCCTGGGTATCTGCCGGGGCATCCAGCTGGTAAGCGCTTATTTCGGGGCCAGCATGATCCAGGATTTGAAGGAAGATATCCACCATACAGACGCAATCAATCCCCACTTCCATAAGGTTTATAATGTGCCAGGCTCCTATTTCTACACCGCCTACAAGGAAGCTATGACCGTCAACAGTGCTCACCACCAGGCCATCAAGAAAATTCCAGACTGCCTCCGGGTACTGAGTCTGTGGTGCAAGGATGATGAGACTGCGAAGCACTACCTTCAGTTGGCGGCCGAGGAAAAGCTGACTGAGGGTAGCGATGAGTGCGTGATTGAAGCGGTGGAACACAAGGACTATCCCTTCCTGGGTCTGCAATACCACCCTGAGCTGGAGAAAAACTTCCTCTGCCGACACATCGACCGGGCCCGCATCCGCGATTATTTCTATGCGATGAAATAAAGCAGCCATAACAACAGGAGGAGAGAAAATGGAAAAAATATACAACGCCATTATGTCCTTTACGGGGTGGATGTGGACCATGCCCCTTCTGGTTCTTCTCATCGGCGGCGGCCTGGTTATCACGGTTGCCTGTGATTTTGTTCAGATCAAGCATTTCGGATTCATGTTGCGCAAATGCATTGGCGGGGCAAAGAAGGGTAATACGGAAGAGGGAAAAATCTCCGGTTGGTCAGCCATGATCGCCACCCTGGCCAACACCATCGGCACCGGAAACATTGTGGGCGTAGGCAGCGCCATTGCTATCGGTGGTCCCGGCGCGGTATTCTGGATGTGGATCATCGGCTTTGTTGCTATGGCACTGAAATACGCTGAGGCGCTCCTAGGCGTTGCTACCCGCTTCAAGGATGAGAATGGCAACTGGAAAGGCGGCGCCAACATTTATCTGTCCCAGCTGTGGAAGCCCCTTGGCATCATCTGGGGACTGTGTTGCGTTTTTACAATGCCCATCGCCTGCGGCGTACATACCGGCGCCATTGTGGACTCTGCCAAGACCTTCCAAATCCCCGGCATTGTTGCTACTGTCGTATTTACGGTAATCGTCATTTTTGTCATTCTGGGGGGCATGGGCGCCCTGGTCAAGGTAACAGATAAACTGGTTCCCACTATGGCTGTTGTTTATGTGCTCTCCGGCCTGCTGGTCATCGGGCTGAACATCCAAAACCTGGTTCCCGCCCTGGTCAGTATCTTTACCAATGCCTTTACTGGAACCGCAGCCACCGGCGGCTTTGCGGGAGCAGCCCTGTCCGTTGCCATCAAGAACGGCTGTGCCCGGGGCGTCTACTCCAATGACGGCGGCAACGGAAGCGCCAGTATCCTCCACGCCCAGGCTGACATTGACGAGCCCGTGGAGCAGGGCATGTACGGCATTTTTGAGGTCTTCGCCTGCACCATGGTCATTTGCACTTTCACCGCTCTGGTAGTGCTGTGCACCGGCGCGTGGACCAGCGGCGATCCTGGCTCCGTGCTGGCCATCAACGCTTTCGGAACGATCGGACCGGTGGGTCACTTTATCGCGGCTATCAGTCTGATGCTCTTTGCGGCGTCTTCCGCATTGTCCATGGCTACCAGTTCAGGGATTTTGGCCCGCGATATGTTTGGGAAAATCATGCAGTATATCATTCAGGTCTTGGTCGTCGTCGGCTGCTTTGTGGGCGGAACAGTCGGCGTGGACGTCGCTCTCCCCTGGGTAGATGTGTCTAATATGTTTCTGATTCTGTGCAATGTGGGCGGCACCATGTTCCTGGTAGGTAAACTACGCACTTTGACGTTGGATTACTTCAAGAGCGGAAAAGATAAGCTCATCTAAATCGCACACATCAAATCTGCCTTTCCTATTTTCACTAGAGATACAAGCTTTCTGCGGGCTTGGCATCCTCAAGATGTCAAGTCCGCTTTTGTCTTGTTATCTCCGATTGGTCTCACCCCAAGTACACAACTGGTCCAGTACAGCCATCAGCGAGACGCCCCGTTCTGTCAGGGTGTATTCCACCTTGGGCGGGATTTGCGGGTATTCCGTACGACAGATCAGTTCGTCTGCCTCCAGTTCCTTTAGATTCGCACTCAGCGTTTTATCGGAGACGTTTTTTAGGTACCGGCGTAACTGATTAAAGCGCACCGGCGCAAATTCTGCCAGACAGTATAGAATTACCATCTTGTACTTACCGCTGATGAGAGAGAGGGTATAACTGAATCCGGTATCTTCAAAATTCGCCTGTTCAATATATCGAGAAATCATGGCACAATCACTTCCCTATAAGATAGTACCTAATTAAAAAGTGGGTACTTGACTTTTGCATTAGTCACGCTACAATGATAGCAACAGATGCTTATTCTGTCAATCTATTTTTTGAGGAGTGTTCATTATGAGTAAGAAAATCGTAGTAATCACCGGAAGCCCCCGGAAGAACGGCAACAGCTTTGCCATGACCGACGCTTTCATCCAAGCCGCTCAGGCCAAGGGCCATACTGTCACCCGCTTTGACGCCGCTATGATGAAGATTGGCGGCTGTCACGCCTGCGAGACCTGCTACAAAACCGGCAAGGCCTGCTCCTTCGATGACGACTTCAACACCATCGCTCCTGCCATTCTGGAAGCCGACGCTGTGGTCTTTACCACGCCCGTCTACTGGTACTCCATCCCCGCCCAAATTAAGGGTGTCATCGACCGCCTGTATTCCTTGGTAGTAGGCGGAAAGGATTATGCGGGCAAAGAGTGCGCCATGATCGTCTGCTGCGAGGAGCACGAGATGGATGTGATGGATGGCGTCCGCATTCCCCTGGAGCGCACTGCGGCTCTGCTCAAGTGGAACATGGTGGGCGAGGTTCTGATCCCCGGCGTCCTGGTGGCGGGCGATATCGAGAAGACCGACGGCTGTGCTCAGGCGGCTGCTCTGGCAGAGAAGTTTTAATCACAGGAGACTCTGAATTATGGCTAAGAAAATTGTCATCTTAAACGGCAGTCCCCGGCAGACTGGCAATACATCCGCTTTGGTCAAAGCCTTTGTCGAAGGCGCTGAGAGCGCCGGTCACACCGTAACTGAATTTTTTCTGGACAGCATGAATATCCACGGCTGCAAGGGCTGCTTCGGCGGACACAGCAGCAAAGACTGTCCCTGTGTCCAGAAGGACGACATGGCTCAAATCTATCCGGCAGTCAAAGACTGTGACGTGGTGGTGCTGGCTAGCCCGTTGTATTATTGGACTATGAGCGGCCAGCTACGGACGGCCCTTGACCGTCTGTTTGCTTTGGAAGAGGGCGACGGGAATCTGCTTCGGGGAAACGGGAAATCCTCGGCCCTACTGATGTCGGCGGAAGGCCACGGCTTTGAGGACGCCGTCCTCTACTATGACCACCTGATGGAGCATCTACGCTGGGAAAACCTCGGCAAGGTTTTATGTGGCGGTGTGATGGATATCGGTGACATCAAGGGCAGAGAAGAACTGACTGATGCCCGTAAGTTAGGAGCATCCATTTAGAGCCACAGGGAAGCATAAAAAATTAAGAGTGCGAGAAAGGAAATAATTCCTTCTCGCACTTTTGGTACTTATACTTGCTTACGCCGCCTTTTGAAATCGAATGCTGTTTGCCCTTATCTGGAGTTCCTGGGCCAGGAATTTGAGCGTGTTAAATTCATCGTCTAACCCATCCAGCTCCCGCTGGAGCACCTGCTCATAGTGTTTCTTTTTCTCCTCCAGCCCCCGGACCTTCAGTACCCAGCGATCCATGACCGCCGGGCTCTGGCTCCCGGACTGGATCAGGTAGTCGCACCGCTCCTGATAAGTAGCAATCTCCTTTTTCACTGCCGCGTAGAACTCCTCGGTCATTTTGCCCCGCTGCTTTTCATCGTCGATGATGTAAAAGCTGTTCACCATCAGCGGGGTGTTATTGCGATTGAGGTTGCCCAACAGGGTGATGAAATCCTCAAAAATGTCCACCTTGTCTATGTACGTCCGGGGAACAAAGTACATGTGCCCCGCGATGCTCAACTTTGTGGCGTCCAGACTGCGCAGGAAGCTGGTGCAGATAGTCTCGATCTGCTTGCGGTTGGCGCACCGCTGATAGAGCTCAAACAATTCCTCCGCCTGGCGGCAGCAGCCCCGCACGTCTACCACATCATCCATCATCAGGTTGTCGCAGCGGAATACATGATCCCGTTTGTCAAAGCTGATATTGGCCAGCTTCTCATACTGGTTGGTCTTCTGATTCAATGTCTCCTTTACCAACTCCCGGGAGAGAATATCCGCCGTGTGCTCGTTGTCCCGACAGTAAGCCCGGTAGATATGTGTCTTTCCCTTAACGGCAACAAGGTAACGCTCCTGAATATCTCCTGTGGCGGAGCGAAATGCGTCCGCGACAGACAATCTTTTGCTGCCGGTATAGGAAATTCCTATGTCCTCGCAGAGCTTGGACAGGGCCTCCTTCTCTACCAGTAGGTTGCTCAGAGAGAAATAGAGAAACTTGCCCAGCATATGCTCCTTATCGCCCTGAGACGTACCAATAAAGTCTTTCATATCAAATACGTTGTCCATTTTGCTTCTCCTTATCTTCTTCTATTTCCTGATAAAAGTCGAACTGGTCCAGCCCGGGAAAGTTGTGTTCACAGCCTTTACACCACGGTGTATATCTATTTTTACAGGTCCTACATTTGTCATTGTTCATATTTGCCTTTCTCTATTTGGCCGCCGCCCGACTGAGGAGGTAGTCGTCTACCCCTTTATAGGCCGGGTCCCATGTGTATTTCATGTACTTCCACCGCTTGATCGCCTGCACTTCCTTCCGCATGGCAAGGATGGCTTTCCGGACCTCCGGCTTGGTATTCTGGTCCATATCCATCGCCTCTACGACTTCGGTTACACCCAAGTCACGAAGGGTATCGGTCAGACCGTTCAGCGAATTGACGCCGCCGATGCACACAAACAGGGCGTCGTGAGCCAGGAAACTGGCCACGTCCCCCTTTAGCGGGCCTTCCGTCAGGTAGGCCCGCTTACTTGTGATATCTCCGGTGACATGGACCCAGGAGTAGCTCCGGGTACCGTTGGTCATATCCCGGCTGGACAGCCAGCGGTACTTACGTTCACCGTCAGCGTCATCCAGGCGGATCTTCAGGCCCTGGATCAGGCCGTTCTTATCCCGGACAGGGATCAGGAATCCGTTCGGCCCGACCAGGGTCCAGTCTCCGTAGTAGGTACGGAAGCCGGGGACACCCAGCAGATCAATTCCGCAGGAGCGAAGCAGGGAGGCGAGAAGCCGCCGGCCCTGTTCTGTCTCCGGCATACTGCGGTACTGGTTGCGAATGATCCGCTCCTCGTTGAGGCCACGCTCCAGCAGATTTTCATGGTGCTTGTCCAGAAGGGTCAAATGATCCAGCATGGTGGAATAGGCAGCGTGCCGCTCCTCCAGGGAAACCGGCTGCCGCTCCTGCTCTGTTTTTTGAGGAGTTGGCTGTTTGGGAATGGGGTAGATATTGGTCCCTTTGCTCAACTCCTGATAAGCCTGTTTGTTGCTCACCCCGTTCAGCCGGGCGTACAGCGTGACGCTGTTGCCATGCGCGCCGCAAAGGTTGCAGCGGAACTGATCGGTGGCAGTGTTCAAACTCAGATGAAACTTTCCCTTGCCGTGGTCGCCGCAGAAGGGGCAGCTTGCCTCGACTTCCCGGCGTCGAAGCGTCCGGGAGTCGAGGACAAGCCCACACCGCCTAGCTGTGTCCACGATGGGGATTTTTTCATAGACCAAGCGGTTTCACCCCTCTGTCCGAAAATCAGGCAGCTTTCTGTCCCGCAACGGAGATAGGACGAAGGGGCCGCACCTCCAACGGAGCGCCCCGCACGCACTTGGCCATGATGACCTGCCCGGTGGGACGCACATTGGCCAGGTCGTCCACCGACTCCATGTTGTCTACGAACACCGGATAGTTGCGCCCAGTAAGCCGCTTTACCAGCTCGGACACCTCCATCCCCGCCCGAATCTTCTCCGACAGGGACAGCCGGTCATACCGCCGGCCATCGTAGGTGAACTTGAAAGCGGCCTTCTGTTCGCCGGTGGTCTTCATCACATCGTACAGGGAGATGGCCACCTTGTTCATTTTCAGTGACTCAAAAATCAGCTCAGCCCGCACGCTCGCGTAAATGACCACATTGGAGATCAGGGACTTCAGCTCCTTGATTTCCTGCTTGTCCTGGGCAATCTGGCCGTCGAAGTCAGGCTGCTCCTGTTCAGCGGCACGCTCGGCCGCGTTCAACTCCGCAGCACACTGGCGGACCTCCTCCCGGCAGGCGAGGAGGCGGTCGTATTCCTGCTGAGACAGATTGCCGTACTCCAGACTGGCGGTCAGCCGCTGGATCTCTCCCCGCAGGTCGTCCGTCTGTCTGTCCTCCGTCAGCTTGTCTCTCTGCTGAGTGAGCGCCTCGATTTCATCCTGCATTTTAATGATGTCGTCCGACTGGAATTGGTCAAAAACCACCTGGGCCTTGGTGTCCAGCTCCCGAAGCTGCTTCAGCTGGGACTGCTGCTCCCGGCCATCCGCCACAATGGCGTCAATGACCTTCTGGAGCGCCCCCTGCACCTCGGATAAGTTCTGTTCCGTCACCGGCCGGCGGCAGGTGGGGCAGGCCACGCCAGGGGTAAAGGCTTTCATGATCTGAGCCTCCCGGCGATACCGATTCCCCAGCTCCGTCACCTTGGCGCTGGCATCCGCTATGGCCTGGGTGTACTGGGACTGGTACTGCTCTACCCGGCGCTGGGCCAACTTCTGCTGCAAGGCCAAAATCTGCGCGTCGATTTCCGCTGTATCGCCAGAGCTCCGAGCCGCTTCCTCATAGCAGGCACTCAGTTCTACCAGTTTGGCCTCCATCTGAGTGCGATCCAAACCGGAAAAACGCTTGTTTTCCAAGGCGTTTAGCTCACTGTCCAGCAGACTATGACGCTCCGTCAGAGCGGCGACAGCCTGTTTCTGAGCCTCGACCTGGGTACTAGCCTGGTCCTTCTGCCCCTGGAGATAGATCAGGTGCTCCTCCAACTCCCGAATCTCCGCACGCTTACTTTTCAGAAAAGCGTCGGGAGAAAAAATGTTTACCCCCTCCAGGGCGGCCCGGGTGGCCTCGGAAAGCCTGTCCATTACCGCCTCATGGGAAATCATGGGTAGGTACATCTCCAACAAGTTTTTTCCGTCGTCCCCCAACTCCTCAATGAAGTAGAGAGGATTGAAGATGGACAGGAACACATCCCGCTCGCCGAACATGTCTGTCAGATCAAGCTGGCGAATTTCATAGCCGTCATAGTGGATGGACATACGGTTTTTGTGCCGGGTTCGGGTCAACTCATGGGAGGCACCCGCCTCATCCACGAAGCGCAGGGAGATGAACACATCGGGCCGGAACTCATTGTGCAGCTTGTCGATGCCCCGCTCCCCGAAAAAGGGCTGGCCGGTGATGGCGAAGGCGATGGCGTCCGCAATACTGGTTTTGCCCCGGCCGTTGCCGCCGGTGATGGTGGTGGGATTGCCGAAGACCAGATCGGTGGTCTCCCGGTAGGACTTGAAGCCCTCGATGGTCATGCCAGTGATCTGAAACCGCTCTATCTTTTTCATCGCGTCCTCCTATTACGCCGCCTGATCCTGGGACACTACAATGCGGTAATCACGCAGGATGTAAAACACCACAGTGTCTTGCTTTTGCAGTTCCAACTTACAGCCAGTCAGCTGCGTGCCAGCAGTCAGCTCTGGGTGATTGCCAATCGCAAAGGCATGGATTTGTCCCGCACCCGGCTTGTCCAGCAACAAATGGGTCGTGCTGTTGGGACGGTTCTCCAGCCGGGCCGCGATCACGGTATAGACCTCGGTCATTCCCGCCGGCGTGGGCTGCGGCAGCGGCTGAACCGGCGCGGATTTGGGCTGAGCAGCCGCCGGTGCGGGATCTGGGGTCTCCCCGGCCCGCTTGGGGGTCAGGGTAGACTGCACCCCGCTGGCGGGGTTCGGTGTCAGCTTCAACTTATTCAGATAATCCAGGTAGGCCTTATCCAGGACAGTCCGCTGGTTCTTGGGAATGACCCAGCTTTTACCCTGCTTCTCGATATCCACCCAGACTACATCCATACCGTAAAGCACCCGGCCGATGCCCCACTGGACAGCAGCCCTCTTCATACTGTCGGACAGACCTCCTTTGACCGGCTCAATGTCTGAGTCCTCGGCGCCATCCCACTTGGTGATGAAACCTTTCTCCGGAAAATAGATGGAGATGCCGCAGATCTGGGCCTCCCTCTGGCCGGAGCGGTGCCAGGGCTTATAGTCGTTGTGCCAGCCGTCTACCCCGACCACGTCGTCCAGCCGGGCTTGGATGGCTCGGTTGGTCACATAGGGGACGGCAATCCCCCGCAGCTTGCTCTCAATGGTTTTTTGCAGCCGCCACTCCAGATCCTCCGGAGCGAATGGCCTGGCCAGTTCCGCCTGGATTGTCCTTGCGTCCTTCTGTGCCATCAAAACTACCTCCTGTTGATAAAATCTTGCAGCGTTTTTCCGTTCGGCACCAAAATGTCCGAGTAGTAGTACGCCGGCTCCTTGTCTTTCAGATGTTCCAGCAGCTTACCATGGGATAGATGAAGCTTGTTTTTCTCCGAATCGTACATATCATCGTTGTCCGGCAGCCCCAGCAAAAAGCGGGGGAAATTCCTAAGCTGCGTCTGTTTTTTGTACCGGGGCAGCACATTGTTCCCGGTGCATACCTTATTATTGGGGTGTACGTTGGAAAACGGATAGTAGAACATGGGGGTCTCCGGGGTCGGTTTTTCGTCCGCCACAACGCCCATGGAACACTCCGCCACCTTCCCGTTGTCCAGCATCCGTATCCCGAACACCAGGCGGGGGATGGGGAAATTGAGGTACTCAATATCCTGGTACATCACATCCGCACGCAGTTCCGGATTCCAAATCGTAAAAATTTTTTCTTTCCGATCCATGGAGATGTGCAGGCAGTTGTCCGGCAAAAAGCCGCTGCTGAGCATCTCATCGTTCAAGTAGCTTCCATTGATCGCAAAATAGAAGTCAAGCGGTGAGATTTTCTTATAGGCCACGATCCCGCCCGGCTTCTGTTCTTCTACGGTGAGGCTGTTCCGCCCGGGAGATACCCGTATGACCATATCCCGGGAGCAGTCTTTGTTTTCCGCTACCGTCATTATGCCGCCTCCATTTCTGTTTCATCTTCCGCATCAGCCAGTTCCTTTTCCAGACGCGCATTTTCTCCCTGGATGTAGAGCAGCAGATCAAGCATGGATGCGTTAAAGGCCATAGGCTCATAAGAGTCTGGTGAGAGCCATAATTCCAGCTGTACGCCGCCCCCCTCAAAACGGGTCTTCCAATCATAGACGGAATAACTGCTGCTCACTGCAAAATACTCCACGATGTCTTTGATTTTCTTCTGCCACGCGCTGAACCCGCAGTTATGCCGCTCGCACCACCGCCATCCCATATCGAAATAGCGGTTAAATGTGGGGTGGCTGAGATACAGAATGGTAATATCGGACTCCTCATCCTGTCCCGCCATGCCATTGTCAAACATGTCCCAAAAGGCATAATCTGCTGCCATATAAAACGCGTCCACATCAAATTCATTGAACATATCAAGTGTATGTTGAAATCTCTCCGGGCTGTTATCGTGGAGATACTTCAGCATTTGCAGGGATATTAAAACATCCTCCTCATACTCGTAGTCGTACATGAGGCGTCCTCCTAAAAAAACTTTCGCCGCTCAGCGGCCATTCCCGATGTCTTATGCACAAAGGAATTGATCCCATGAAGCCAGCCGGAGGGCGTCGTGTTCAGCCAGTTCGCGTGCCCACTGGAACGCAGATCTTTCATGTCAAAGGCTGACCAATCCAGACGCTTCAAGTCAACGCTGCCTTCCTCTTTCAACACATCAAAGACATTCTTTTGCAGATATTCACTGTGCTCAGGCGGCTCCACCATGGGCTTTGTCTCTGGAGCGATTTGGAGAAGGAAAGTGAATTGCCGCATATCAAACTCAGCCATTTTATCCCTCCATCATTTCCAGTGTCACCGCACATAGAGCGTAGCCAGCGGGACATGCGGAGACAGCCTTCTCCAACTCTGGATCAGGTATCGCCTTTTTGTGCTCCAAATAGTAAAGGCCACAGTCCGGCAGGAAAATCCCCTCCATCATAGCCAGATGCCAGACGGAGTGAGCTTCCAACGCCTTATTGCTTCCATCCGGCGTAACCAGACAGACCAGGGTGTCCCCAATCCGTTTTGTCTGGTCCAGATTAATATTGCTCAGCATACCGACTGAATGAAACGCAACGGCGTCATCTCGTCTTTGCTTCGCCTGGTAGAGCACATTGAGGAAGGTCACCGGGTCTTCCCGCCCCAGTACGACGCTGTAAGGGGCCGAAATGTCCTGGCCCCAGGGCCGATTGGCGGGATAGAAGCGGGAATACAGTTCTCCCAGATTGGGAAGCAGCAGCTGTGTAACTGCGGCCCACGCCTGCGCGTGGGCCTGTTCGGTGTTTTGGGGCAGCCATTTTGCGGGGATGATGACCGCCAGATAGTTGTATTTCATAGGTACACCCCTCTAATAGTCCTCCGGCAGCAGAACAGTCGTGGCCGAGCGGTCCGCCTCCGTAATGATCCAAAACTTGATTCCGCCCTTGCTGTGGTAGACGGAGAGCAGACGCTCCCCGTCCTCAATCGCTCTGTCGTTGGACAATTTGCTATCAGGGCTCACATCGCCCCAGTCGCGGCTCTGGTGCCGCCGGAGCGCGGCAAAGATTTCTCCGCGGGGAACGCTCTCCAGCACATTGGGCGTTACCACTATCTGTCCCAGGGAAAAGGGAACTGGAATTGTCGGGAAGTTCATATTTTTCCTCCTTACGTCAGCGCTCGGAACCCATGAGGGGTCAGGACGTTGAAAATCATTTTATTGGAAATGGTTTCTCGGATTTCCGAGCCGATGTGGTTGCCATTGGATGCGTACCGGTCTTCACACTCTGTCCGGGTCACTTTGATGATCCGGCCCTTGATGATGTGGGGGTTGTCGCACTGAATCAGCCCGTTTATCATCCCGGAGCCTCCGATCAGCCCGATCTGACTGATGGACAATGGCAGCAGCGGACGCTTTACACCCTTGTCCAATTCACTGCGGGCCATGAACTGGGCAAAGCTGTCACAACTGCGCAGCTGTTGTTCCAGATCTTTCTCGTTGAATCTCTCGCCCTTGAAGGTCTTCACCTCCAGCGGCTGAGCCGGTAGGGGATACTGGTTTTCTGGGATATCTGTCAGGCTGGGGATCGTAGTGGGATCGACTGTGTATTTTTCCAGCCACAGGGTATCCTCCGGCACATCCGCCCGGCGCTTGCGCAGGCCCATGACGGCAATCTGCTTGAATTTCTTGAACTCGCTGTCCGTAAACCGCCAGACAGTCAGTCCCTCAAAGTTGTCCACCAGCACCCGGCAGATATCCGGGGTCAGGCGGTAGTAAGGGATAACATAGACCAACAGGCCGCCGTACATCAGGTGGCAGAGGCTTTCAATCAGGAACCGCTTCTCATGCCGGGCCCGACCGCCGCTCTCGTTGAGGACGGACAGGTAGGGTGGGTTGAGGAACAACAGGTGAAACGCCTCATGACTGACCTGGCTGAAAAAGAAGCTCCCAAAGCCCACCCGATGCAGGCGGGTCTGCGCCTCCGACCCCCGGCTTTCGTCCAGCTCCACCCCGTAGGCGTAGCAGTTATTTCCCTGGGCCAACTGGCGCAGAGCCTTCCCGCAGCCGCAGCAGGGGTCGAACAGGTTGGTGGTCACGCCCTCCGGGAACTGAATCCCCCGCAAAATGAGGGAAATGTTGTCCGGGTCGGTGGGATAGTACCCCAGCTTGACGTTGTTCATTAGCCGGCCGATCACCGCCGCGTTGGCGGTGCCCTCCACAGGAAATTCCTTGATGAAGTTTTGGATGGCATCGTAGACAGGACGGTAAGCATTGCTCATCAGGTTAAACCGCAGCAGGCCCGCCTGGAGCATGGCCGCCGTCTTGGCGGTCTGATACTCCTCCGCCTCCATCAGCAGGAGCCGGGCGTCACCGATGGCTTGCGCCAACTGCTTTCTGATTCCTTGCAGCTCCGCAAAGGTATCCCGGGCGGCGGCCAGGTCGGTGTCCTTGTACTTTTCCACCCTGGCACGCCGGATGACCATACCCTGCGTCAAATCAGCGATAGAGCCTTGCAGCGTTTTCAGCTGCTCTACCGCATAGCACCGCTCAGGCTGCCCATCCATAGCGCGCCCTCTCTTTCCGCACAGCGGACAGCGTATCCAGAAGCCAGGGGTAATACGCCCGCTGAAAGACATTCAGCGTCACAAAGTTGTTCTGGCCACCGGTATAGTCGCTGATGCTCTGAACTTTCCGGTAGAGCAGCACATTCTCCCGGTCAAAGCTGGACTGGCTGAGCTGGACGTAGATTCCGCCGTTGCCGTCGTTCCACAGCCCGATCAGGGAGCACTCACCGGAAACGGCGATGCCGCCGGGATTGACGCTGACCTTGGCGTCGCACAGCTTCAGATCCTTCGACAGGTTCCACAAAAAGGTCTTCCCCGTCTTCAGAAACGTCTTCTTGTCCCCGTTGGGGCCGCTTTCCCGCTCGCCCCAGATGTAGCCGAGGTCGTGGCTGAGCAGTTCAGCCAGCTTGCGCATGTTCTTCTCCTGAGATTGTACCGACATTTTATTTCCCTCCTAAAAATTGAGAGAGCAAGGGCACAAAACTCCCTTGCTCTCCATGTTTCTCAGCGGCAATTACGCCGCAGGTCTGACGATCTTTTCCGTTTCCATGTCGAAAATCGGGGCGTTCTCCTCCGGGGTGCCGGGAATCAGCTTCAACGTGTACCCATTTTCACGGGCCAGCTTGAACATCCCGACGATACGGTTTAGTTCCTCATCCACAGGCTCTTCGTCTTTCTTGACGGGCTCGAAGTCCGCATCCATGACCTCGGCCTGGACAGGACGGACAGTCAGAGAAGTCCAGAAGGAGCGCAGGGCCGACGCCAGCAGCAGCCGGAACAGGCTCCGCTTCCTGGGTTTCAGATGAATGACCTCATCCGCCTTCACTTCGTCGATCTCACTGAGGGCCACGGTCAGCTTCCCGGTCGCCACATAAGCAGAGGACAGGAAGCAGGACACCGCCACGCTCTCAAAGGCGAACAGCTCCGGGGTCTGCACCCGCTTGGCGATCAGGCGCTGGCAGGTCACGCTGGCGGCCTCCAGATCGTCCACCCGGATGTCGTCGGCGGACACGGTACTGGCGATGATCACGCCGCTGCCGCTGATGGTCTTTGCCTTAATGCCATAGGGCACCTTCAGACAGCCCTTAACCACCAGGCGCTCGGTCTCCAGCGTCTCATAGCTCACGGTTTCCCCCTTGGGGATGTAGACAGTTTTCATTGCAATCCACTCCTTTACTTCTCTCTCGGCGGCACCGGGCGGCCATCGCCCAGCCGCACATCTTGATGGCTGTCGAACACTTCCCGGTAGACCTCTTTTCCGGTAGCGCCGCAGTCCTGGCAGGTCCAGCCTACCTCGCTGTTTTTGACGGCGGCAGCGCCTTCCCCGTAAATCAGGGGGCCGCCGCAGACTGGGCAGACGCCAGCGATATCCTTAAATTCCATACCGGCCTCCATTCACGCCGCCGCAGCCCGTTTCATCCGGACAGGCAGAACCATAGCGAAGTCGCTGCGGCCATCCGCTTCCAGAACAACAGGGGCCACAGAATTGATGACCTTTACCTTTACCCGGGGCTCTCCACGAAATTGCCGGAGGGCATCCACCATGTAGCCCAGCTCAAAGCCAAAGCCAATGCTGTTATCTCCGTCGATCTGAATCTGTGTGCTGTAGTTTCCGCCGGCCGCTTCCATGAGCAGCTTGCCGCCAGAAAAATAGACGTTGACATCCCCAGTATTACAGGCCAGTTTTTTTAGATAGTCCAGCTCCCGCAGGAACTCCTTGGGATAGATATAGAACTCTCCTTGAAACTCCTTCGGAACAGCGCCGTCCAGATTGAACACATTCGGCCCCTCGATCCGGGTCTGAATCATCGTCGTCCCATCGGTCAGCTGAAGATATTGTTCGCCCATGTTGGCTGTTATCTCCTGGCTGCCGAAACACCTCAAGTACCCCAGCGCCTCGGGCAGTACCATAAAGGGCTGGCGGACGGTCAAACTGTCGTCTACGTCCCAGGCCAGCCGGCAGCCGTCCAAGGCAAACACTTTATTGCCGCTGAACTGCACATGGGTACGCTGAGCTGTTTCGGTGGCACTCGGTTTCCTCAGCGTGTACTGGACGTGCTCCACCCGCTCCAGCAGCCGGGCGGCGTTGACAGTATAGGTATGCCGCGCCTTACTCTCCGGCATTACCGGGTAGTCTTCGGGCAAAATGGCCGCAGTCTGAGCGGTTCGATGGCCGCAGGACATGGTAAGCTGGAGCCAGCGGTTTTTTCCGCCGCTCTTTTCCTCGGTCTCCAGGGACAGTTCACCCTCAAAGCAGCCGCAGGCCCGGGCGGTATCTTTGGGCCGCTGGAACACAAAGGCCAAATCCTCCCCTTGAGCGGGAATGGACGTGGTCAGCCAAGTGGTCCAATCGGTGGCCGTCAGGGTACATGTTCCGCCCTTGATCCGAACCAGCACACCCTCCAGCACCGAGATCTGCGACCTCTTGACCACCTTGATGACCTTATTCAGCGCCTGGGAAAATTCTGTTGCATCCACGATAGCTCTCACGCTGCTCTCCTCCTCTGTTTCTCCAAAATTGTCTGCATCCGCACCGTTTTGGTGGAAAAATCCATCTGACGGACGATACTCTCCCCGTGGGTCAGGATGTTGTAGACCATATCCACCACGGCGGTGGCCGCTGTAATGTTGGCCGCCATACTCTGAGGATCAGCTTGGGCCGCCTCGGCACAGGACAATTCCGTAGGAAATTTGTCCGTATCTCTCAGCAGCTCAGGCATAACACCCCCGATAGGCTTAAACACGGTGCGCCCATTTTTACGCACGCCGCACACCACCTGCCCGGAGAACTCCCCGTTGCCGCTGTCAATGTAGATCAGGTCCTTGGACTGGCAGAACGCCTTGTGGCACAGCTGCCGGGACTTGTTATTGTCCACAGCGCCCAGCAGAATGACCATTTCCGGTGTTTTTTTGTAGCTGTAGGGCTCCAATTCCCATCCGCAGGGCGTAATCAACTCCATCAGCGTGCCCAAGTCCTCCACAAAGGACGGTACATACTCCGCCTCCATGCCAAACACAGAGGCGTACCGCTCCGCCAGCACCCGGGCCTTGTTCTCACCCAGGTCCACCGGGGCGAAATTCTGCCGCATCAGGTTCTTCGCTTCTACCACATCACCGTCACAGATGATGTACCGCGCCGGACGCTCCAGCGAATACAGCAGCCGGTACAGGTGGGGCGCGATATGGCCCCCAGTCCCGCCGGCTCCCAGCTGGACCACCTTGACCGGAACATTCAAAGGGTACTTCATGGCAGCATCGACACCTCCAGGATTCGCTGGGACAGCCGCCTGCTTACCGATTTCTTTTCACAGACCACGTTCTTGCTCCATTCGTCCGGAAAAGTGCTGGCCGGCCAGTCAATGACCTCGGCCGGGTCAATTTCCACAAAGGACCCTTCGCAGGAAATGCGGGCCTTCAGCTCCGGGAAAAACCGCTCCAAGTGTCCTATCACGAAATACAGGCCGGTGCCCCGCTCATCCCTGTTGTCCTCCGGGGAGAAAAACGGGTCCATGCTGTTGTGGCTGTGGATGTCGGCGTACCGAATGTAGCGGGAGTCGTCGTCATAGGGGCAGTCCCGCAGGTCGGCCTCAATGTGCTCCTTGCGAACATTCTGCTTGGGGACGTGGGCAAAAAATCTCCGCTCCACTTTGTCCCAATAGATCAGGGCCAGGGCTTCATATTCCTCGTCCTCCAGCATAAAGGAGCGGAAAAAGCTGATGACCTGCTGGATCAGCGGCAGGGGGATCAGCGGCAGAGCCGGGCGAAACCCGGCTCTGACCTGCTGAAACCCTGTCACTTTGCTTTTGGGCGCGATAAACTCCCCCTGCTCCTGTTTCCTCATTTCGTAGAACTGGCCGTCGGCGGAGGGGATGAGGCAGATCACCTTGTCGGAGGCGCGGGCCTCCTCCACGGTGCGGAAGGTTCCCCGGTAGGCCGCGGTGCCCTTGGTTTTCATTACCACCTTGGGCTTCACCAGGCAGTCCGGGCTCTTGTCCTTGGATTTCTTCAAGGCGTCCAAAAACTCCCGGGACCGCTCAATGGTCTCCTTCATGGAAATGATGGTGGTGCCCTTGGGGTCTTTGATCTCCTTGCGGATGCCGCAGTATTCCACGCTCCAGGAGACGTACTTGCCCTCCTCCAGGTCGGCGAAGTCCTCCGATTTCTGGATGCGCAGCTCCTCAAAGGTCATGGAGGCATCCTCAATGGGCTCTTTCACGCTCTTGTGCGCAAAGACCGGCAGCTTTTCAAAGAGAGACTTGGCTGCCGTCTGGGCCGCCTGGGTTTCCTGCTTGTCAATGGCCGCCGAAATAGGATTGACAGGCTCAACGGCGGGGGCGGGCTTCTGTGTTTTGACCTGCGGGGCAGGCGGCGCCACAGGCTCGGGGTTCGGGGCTGCGGCGGGCTCGGGGGCAGCAGCCGGAGCCGGGGCGGGGTCCGATGTGACAACCGGGGCCGCAGGGGACTCGGGCTGCTCCTGGGGAGCGGCAGGCTGTTCTGTCTGCGCCGCCGGGAGGTCGAAGGGATTGATGTCGCTGGCGGGATCGCCGCCGAAGATGGCGGCCACGTCCAAATCGCCATTGTCCTCCATGCCGGAGAACGGGAATCCGCTGGTGTTGGGTTCACTCATAATGTTCTGCTCCTTTCCTTTTTTGAACAAAAAAAGACCGTGTCCGCCTCAGAAAAGGCAAATACACAGTCGTTCTTGTTCGTTTATTTCATTTCAAGGTCGATTGAAGTCCGGTGCGTTGGGGCATACTGCGCCCCTGGCCGCTTTCCATTCCTCCCTAACTTACTCCGCCCTAACTTACTCCGC